>CAYLND010000063.1:0-19178 GCA_964384905.1 uncultured Acidobacteriota bacterium | reverse complement strand
GGCGCCCATCCACGCGTGGTCGTCCGAGCGCACGTGGCCGAGTCTAGCACGCCCGAAAAAAAACGACGGCCCCGAAGGGCCGTCGTCCACTCGGTCCCAGTGATGCGCCGGGATCGCCCGCCTGCGGCGGGCTAGTTCACGATCAGGGTGCCGTTATGGGTCCAGTGCTTGAAGCTCCAGGTCTTCGAGCAACGGAACTCGAAGGTGCCGATCTGGCTCGGCGACAGCTCGACCACGGCCGGCTTCTCCTGGCTCACCTTCTCGCTCACGTCGAAGTCCGGGAACTTGATGCCGTACGTGCCGTCCTTGCTCACGAACGTGATCTGGACGCGATCGCCCTTCTGGACGCGCAACGTGCTCGGGGCGATCTTGCCGTCGTACGCCGTGATGTGGAACTTCTTGACCTGGCCCGGGGCCACGGTCTTCGCGGCCACCGTGCCGCGGTTCTGATGCGCCTTCTGATCCGGCTGATCGGCGGCGACCGCCGCGGCCGCGGCGCCCACCAGCACGGCCAACGTCAGAAGCGCGCCCTTCAGGAATGACGCTCGCATGCTGCCCTCCTCCCACGACATGTCGGGATCGGCGCGGTCCGCCGTCCGGTTGCGAAAGCTCTGACAACCCACCCGAAAAATGTCGGTTGGAGCCTCGGGGCAGTCAAGGAAGTTGCAGAAATGAGATCGGCGGGCGCGCTCAGCGGCTCAAACTGTACTCGACCATCACGGTGATGTAAGCGGCGACCGGACGACCATCCAGGAGGGCCGGCTGGTAGCGCCATTGCTTGACGGCGTCGATCGCGGTCAGGTCGAAACCCCAGCGCTGGTCGGGCGCGCGGACCACCTCGATCGTGCCGACGGTGCCGTCCTTCTCGACGACGATCAGGAGGATGACGGTGCCCTGGAGCCCGGCCTTGCGCGGCAGGTCGGGGTATTTGGGCAGGGCGCGGCTCGAGGGAATGATCTGGGGCGGGGTCAGTCCCACCGTGTTCTGCTGATAGACCGGGTCGAGATCGCCCCCGGTTCCGGTTCCCGGACACTCGTCGCACCCCTGGATCGGGCCCTTCGGATTCTTCCCCTTTCCGTCCGGCTCACCCTCCTGCGGCCCGCCACCCGGGCGGTCCGTGTCGGAGAGCGGCCCGGAGGTCTGCAGGATCTCCGATTCGGGCGGGGCGACGGGAACGGCGGTCGGCTGATCGCGCCGATGGACCGGAGCGCGACGCTCCTCCGCGGAGCGCCCCGCGTGCTCCGAGCCGTCGCGGACGCCCTTTCGAACCGAGCCGGCCGGCAGGTGGTTCCCCGGGGGCCCCTGGGGGTGGAACGTGATCGGAGTGTTGTCCGCCCGGGGCGGCGCCACCATCTCGATCAGGAGCAGGGGAGCGAGCAGGAGACAGGCGAGAGCCCCGGTATAAAGAATGATAGCGATCGCGAGACCGCGCGCCCGCGGCAGGAGCCGGGCCGTGGAGCGGGGGCGGGAGACGATCAGGGACGCGAACAGGGGGTCGGGCTGCATGCGTCACCTCGAGGAGAGGGGTCCCATGCCCCGGAGAGTCGGGGAGAACGGTGAAGGAGGGGAGCTGCATCTGCCAACTGTCGCGCCGTACGACGGGAGAGTCGGGTGCATGGGACCCCGCTTGCGAGTCACTCGATCTGGGTCGGCCCGGCCCCGGCCCCTCAGGCGGCCGGTGCGAGGAGGCCTCAGGGGGCGTCGTTCGCATTCGGGACCGGGCCGGCCCACCTGACAATGACGGAACTGTACTGTGGGAACCGCCGGCGCGCCGCAGGGGAGATCCGCCCGCCTCTGCATCGTCACCGCGAGGCGGAGCGGCATTCCGGCAGCGCCGCGTTCCAGATTGCGAAATCGTGCCCGGGACGCGATCGGGCGGACGTCCGTCCGCGGAGCGCTTGATCTCGCCCACCCGGAACATAGATTTGATGCCGTCGTGAACCGCGGCGTGTCGCGCGACGCATGGCGCCGCGCGTCCTGCATCCGGAGGTCGATGATGAAGCGCAATCGTGTGATCCTCGGAATTCTTCTGGCGGCCGTCCTGGTATCGCCGTCCTGCTACAAGAAGCCGGAGAGTCTTCTCGCCGACGACACCCGGCGCAAGGAGATCATCGAGGCGCTGGTGACGAACCCGGCGATGCGCGCGCAGGTGATCGACCGGCTGATCGGACCGCCGGAGGAGCGCGCCGCGGTGATCGAACGGGTCCTCAAGGACGAGTCGGCCGCCGGCGATCTGATCGCGAAGATCATCCAGCAGGATCGCGGCAAAGCGATCGTCGCCAGCAAGGTGGCCGCCGACCCGACCGCGAAGACGTTCATCCGGATGCTGATGCTGACCGGCGTGATGGGGGAGTCGATGACCCAGCAGCAGGCGGATCTGCTCGGCTACGGCGAGGCGTTCGCCTACGGCAACCAGACGCGCACGATGCACGATCTCAAGAGAATCGGCACCCTCGTCGACGCCTACGCGAAGCAGCACCAGCAGGAGGACGGCCCGCGCTATCCGGTGTGCTACGACTTCGCCGATCTCGACTCCTGCCTCGGGAAGAAGCTGCCGGCCGGCAGCCTGAAGGACCTCCGCATGAAGGACGCCTGGGGGCATGCCTTCCAGTACCACACCGACCGCGAGGGGAAGGTCTACGTCCTGGTGTCGTACGCCAGCGACGGCAAGTACGACGAGCTCGGCAAGGTGGGGCCGACGCAATCGTACGACGCCGACATCGTCTACTCGGACGGCGATTTCATCCAGTGGCCGGGCTGGATCCGGAAGGCGGAAGTCCGCTAGACTCTTCCCGCAAAGCGCTTGCGGGTCGGGGCGTTTGGGCGTACCGTTCCGGTCGTGCAACGCGCCCGCCTCCTGCTCGCCTGCCTGTGCCTGACGACGGCCTGCAAGGCCTCGAATGATCGCACGCACAGCCCGCTCGGCCTGCCGGGGGCGGTCGATTTCTCCGGAACCTGGATCGTCAAGCTCCTGATCGTCCAGGACGAGTGCGGGTACTGCCCCGCGAGCCTCCAGCTGGACGAAAGCCTGACCATCGATCAGACTCAGGACACCGCGACGGCGATCCTGAGGGGCAGGGGCCTCAAGGCGACGGGGAGCGGGTCGCTCTCGGCATCGGCGCTGAATATCGATTTCGGCGACTCGGTGTACGTGAACTCCTGGTTGTTCATCAAGTCATTCACGAAGGGGACGTTCTATCTCCAGGACGGCTCTCTGAATGGAGTGCTTTTCGTCCAGCTCGGGGAAGTGGGGCCCTGCTGCGCTCTCTGCTGCGGCGACGGCCAGTGCCTCTGCCGGGAGAAGGATTGCCGCGTGCCGCTGCCCGACTGCAAGATGTCGCTCGTCGCGTACGGGACGCGCTACGGCGCATGACGGGGTCTGGTCCGCCGCGCCCGATCTGACTAGAATCACCCATCGCCGCGGGTGTCCCATCGTGAAACCGACAGATCTGTCTCGCCGCTCCGGGGCGCGCCTGGCCCTGGTCGCGACCGTCGGAGCCCTCTGGGCCGGGTCTCTCGACGCCCAGACCCTCGGGGCGCTGCGCGGGATCGTCCAGGACGCTCGGGGCGCGCCGATTCCCGGCGCCACCGTGGTGGTCTCCAGGCCCGGGCAGAAGGAGCCGGGACGCGGCACGGTGACCGATCGAAGCGGCCTGTTCCAGCTCGCCGCGCTCCCGCCGGGACAGGACTACGAGATCAGCGCCGTCTTCCCGGGATTCTCCAAGGTCGTCGTGTCTCCCGTCGAGGTCGACGGCGGCCACACGGCGACGATCCGGATCGTCCTGCCGGTCGCCGCGACGGTCGGGGAGCACGTCCAGGTCCGGGCGAACGCCCAGGCCGTGGACACGCAGAGCACGACCACCGAGACGCGGTTCACCGCCGAGTTCATCGAATCCCTGCCGATCATCGGCCGCAGCTATCAGGACATCCTGTCGCTGAGCCCGGGAGTCACGGACGTGAACGGCACCGGGAATCCGAACATCCACGGGGCGCGGGATACCGACGTGCGGACGACGGTCGACGGGGTGTCGACGGTGGATCCCCTGACCGGCCAGGTCGGGCAGCAGCTGAACATCGAATCGATCGACGCCATCGAGATCAAGACGTCGGGCGCCACGGCGGAGTACGGGCGGGCGCAGGGAGGGTTCGTCAACATCGTCACCAAGTCCGGCGGCAACGAGTTCGCGGGCACGTTCAAGCTCTTCTGGCGCGGCAGCCTGCTGGATGGGCAGGGGGCGGGTCATGAGGAGCCCCTGCTGCACGGCATCCCGGCCGGATTGGAGCCGGGGCCGCTGCGCTTCAACGACTATCGGCCGTTCCTGGCAGTGGGCGGGCCGATCCGGCGCGACAGGGCGTGGTACTTCCTCACCGCCGAATACATCCAGACGCAGGAGCCGACCAACGTCGTGAGCCAGTCGTTCGTCCAGACCACGCGCGAGAAGCGGATCTTCGGCAAGCTGACCTGGGATCTGTCGCCCGGGCAGAAGATCGCGTTCACCGCGACCATCGACCCGCAGTCGTACGACAACCAGGGGATCACCACTCTCACGCTCGTCGAATCGGGATACACCGAGAGGCTGGGCGGGCGGAGCCTCGTTCTCAAGGACACGGCGATCTTCAATCCGAACGTCTTCCTCGAGACCACGGTGCAGTCGTTCGAGTCGAACCCGCGGCGGACCCCGACCCTCGACCCGGACACGAACGGGAACGGCCGCGTGGCGTTCGATCGCAACCACGACGGCGTCATCCAGGCGAGCGAGCTCGACCCGGGGGAGGACTGGGACAGGGACGGGGCCTGGGACGTCTACGAGGAGGATTCCAACCACGACAAGAAGATCAACAACGGCGAGGACGTCGACGGCGACCGACGCATCACCGCCGCGGGTGTCGGCTGCGAGGGCGACACGCGGGAGGATCGCGACTGCGACGGCCATCTCGACAACGTGAACGAGGACCTCAATCACAACGGCGTTCTCGACCCGGGCGAGGACCGCGACGGCGACAACCGGCTCGACGACGGCACCGAGGACAGGAACCTCAACGGCCGTCTCGACGATCGCCCTTTCCCCAAGCCCGACGACACGATCCCGGGCTACCTGCCGGACGGGACGCCGGTCGCGTTGCCGCCCTACTATCCGTACGACCGTCTGAGACCGCTGCCGCCCGACAGGCCGTACACGATCCTCGACGTGAGGACCAGCGGCCCATACTATTTCGATTACGACAGCCGAAGGACACGCACCGCGATCCGCCAGGACCTGAGCCTGTTCGTCCCGGATTGGCACGGCGCCCACGACATCAAGCTGGGGGGGCTGGTCGAGAAGGAGGGATACTCCCAGCAGACGCACCTGAGACCGATCTTCCTTCCCACCTTCGTCACCAAGCCCGGGGAGCCGCCGCCACCGCTGTACGTGAAGTTCGGCGGCGACGCCTCGAACCAGGCGACCTCCATAAGCAGCGGTCTCTACGTCCAGGACACCTACAAGCCGCTCCCGAATCTGACCCTGTCGGCCGGTCTGCGCTTCGACCGCGAAGTGATCCACACCTTCGGCTACACCCCCTTCGACCCGACGGCCGAACGGGCCGTGTACGATCGTCTCCGCGCGCTGGGCGGGAGCGAGAGCGGCACGAGCGACTCGGTCGGCAACGGCGACGGGGTGCAGAGTCTCGGCTACTGCGGCGACCCGATCTTCGCCGAAGGGCACTGCATCGTCGATCCACCGGGCAGCACGATCCTGCACGATCTGCAGGACCTGGGACCGATCGCCCTGTCACGCCTGACGCAGCATCACGCGGCCGCCTCCGTGACGTCCTCGACGCTGATCGCTCTCTACCCGGATCTCGTGATCACCGATCCGGCAACCGGTGAGAAGACGCTCAACATCCAGGCGCTGCGGGACAATGCGCGCGCGACCTTCCAGCAATCGGAACCGTTCGCCCTGACCAACAACAATCTGGCCCCCCGTCTGGCCGTGGCCTGGGCCCCCGGCGCGGGCGGCCGCCAGAAAGTGTTCGTCAACTGGAGCCGCTTCTACGACAAGCTGTTCCTCAACAGCGTGGTGGGGGAGCAGGGACCGGACACCACGTTCCGCTACTACCGGCCCGACGCCGACGGGATCACCGGCCAGGGGGTGCCCGACTTCGGCATCGGACAGGTGATCTCCAGCTCGCCCCCGAGCACCACGCAGGTCGATCGCCACCTCAAGACCCCGTACGCGGACGAGCTGACGCTGGGCTTCGAGCGCGAGGTCGCGCCCGAGGTGATCCTGAAGCTCACGTACGTCCGCCGTCATTACCGGGATCAGCTCCAGGACGAGGACATCAACCATTACGTCCGTTACGACGCGAAGGGCCACCTGGTGGATCTCCTGGGGACCTACATCGGACGGCACCGCGCTCCCGACGGGCACCCGGATCTCTACAACCGCGATTTCTTCTTCAATCAGATCCTCAGGGTCGGCAATATCAACGCGGCCCAGTATCACGGGATCGAGATCGAAGTCATCAAGAGACTGTATCGGCACTGGCAGCTGGAGGGCTCCTACACCTACTCGCGCGCCGTCGGCGCCGCCGAGGGCTTCCATTCCACGCTGGGCAACGACCCGTCGATCGTGCAGAACGAGTTCGGATATCTCAGCTACGACCAGAGACACGTCGTCAAGCTCAACGCCGCGACCTACCTGCCGCACGACTGGCAGCTCGGCACGGTCATGCAGTGGAGCTCGGGGCTGCCCTTCTCCATCGAGGACGTGTTCCAGGCGCTGGACGACGACGACTACGCGCAGTACCGCACGTTCTACGGCTACTTCGATCAGAGGACGAAGGAGTTCATCTCGCTCCGGCGCAACTCCGAGCGCAACCGCGCCGTCCTGAACATCGACGTCCGCGCCCAGAAGGCCCTGATCATCGGCCGGATGAGCTCGAAGCTCTTCCTCTCCGTGCAGAACCTTCTGAACATGGACGATCTCACCATCGAGTCCAGCCTCTCGACCAACGACCTCATCGAATCGCGGCGCTTCGGGCGGCGGTGGGAGCTCGGCATGCAGCTCGACTTCTGAGACGGCCGGGGCCCCTACTTCGTCGGGGAAGGGAGAGAGGCCGCGGGCCGGTTCTGCTCGATGAGATCCGACATCCACTCCTCCCACTTCCGGCTCGGGTTGTACTGGATCTGCTTCAATCGCACGATCCCTCCGGCATCCACGATCCGGTTGTCGGGGATGCCGGACACCTGCATTTCATCCAGGAGATCGTACGATGCGGGCAGGACGGGAAAGGTGAGATGGTGCTCCTTCATGAACGCTTCGGCGACGGCGGGGTTCGAGTCCTGGTTCAGGCTCAGGAGGAGGACGTCGGTCCGGTCCCTGTATTTTTCGTAGAGTTTCTGGAAGCGAGGCAACTCCTCGCGGCATGACCCTCACCAGGAGGCCCAGACGTTGAGCAGGGTCACCTTCCCTTTCAGATCGGACGAACGCCAGGTCCTGCCGGCGAGATCGACGATCTCGAAGGCCGGCAGCGGATCCTGGGATGATTCCCACGTGAGTCGTGACGTCGTCTCGAGGGCGGCCGCGCGCCGGCCGTACCAGTCCTGCCAGCCGCCGGGAGTCCCGCCGAGCGCGTCCCAGAGTCGGCGCGCGCCGTCGGCCAGAACGTCCCGCTCGCCGGTCTCCGGGGTGTCGCGGGATTCGAGCCGCGCCAGCAGCGCATTCTGGTAGAGCGACATGGCATCGACCCTGCGATTCTCGATCTCCGCCAGCCGGGCGGAAAGGGACCAGTACTCGGACTTCTCGGCGGACCATTGCCGTCGGGGCTCGACCCTCTCCCCCGCCAGCGCTTCGATCTTCTGCAGACGTTCGTCGAGCTGCACCAGCTCGCGGCGCGCCCGCTCGGTCTGGCGGAGGGCGAGATACCCCTCGATCTCGAGCGCGATCCCCCCGACGCGCTCGAGGTCGTCGTCGAATTCCAGCTCAGAGGTCCTCTCCGGCAAGATGAGATCGCTCACCGGCGTGCCCGCCTGGGCGTCCATCTGGTCGAGCCCCTTGCGCGCCAGCTCGACGACCTTCTCGGGACGGAGCCCCTTCATGACGAGCGCCTTCGCACCGTCGAAATAGGTTCCGGGGTCGGCCCCCCACGATCCCGCGTAGGTCTCCGAGAGCGTCACCGTCCGCTCGACCGCCGACTCGACGTCGGCCGCCGGCGCGTCGTCGAGTCTGTCCAGGGCATCGAGGCGTTCAATCCAGAGGAGGGCGTTCCCGGGCAGACGCTTCATCCACACGTCGGATTGCTTCACGAGCGCCCGGTCATACGCCCGCTTCTCCTCGGCCGGAGCTTCCGGCGCCGGTTGCGGGTGATCCCGGGCCCAGACTTCGAAGGGAGCCTGATCCCACGGATGCGGGAAACGCCGCTGCCCGTCCGCCGCCAGCCGATCGGCCTCCGGCTGATCGTCGAGCAGGCGGTAGCCTTCGACCAGCGTCTCGTACCATTCCTTCCGGTCCTTCAGGCGGAGGGAGCGGATCCGTTTCAGATCGGCGGCGACTCGATCGCGCTGCCGATCGTGCTCGGTGCTTGCCTGCGTCCGGAATTCGAGGGCCCAGAGGGTGCGATAGGCGGCGAGCGCCTCCGTATCCCGCCGGGACTGCACCAGCCGGCGGAAGCTCTGCGTCGCCTGACGGACCGTCTCCGGGTCGTCGAACAGCTCGACCCGCCCGTAGCCCTCGAGCACCCCGGGACACCGATCGAGGAAGTCCCGGAGGTTCGCGGCGGACTTTTCGCGGTTCAGGAATCTCGGCGCGGTGTAGACGCTGACGAGGGCCAGATGCGGCCAGGGAAACGCCGGAGCCTTCGCCAGGGCCGCCTCGAACAGCGCGGTCGCCTCCGGAGTCCTGAGGCCGAAAAGCGTCAGCCCATAGAGGTAGGCCAGGCGCGGGTCATCCGGATGCTGCTCGTGAAGCGCCCTGTACTCCTCGATCAGATCGCTTCTCGAGGGCATTCTGGACAGGAACTCGACGTACGTCCGCTCGACGAAGAGATCACCGGGGAACCGGCTTCGCAGCGTCCGCAGACCGCCGATCCTCTGCTCGCTGAACTGCGCGTAGCTCTGATAGCCGACCCGAGAGGAAGGGATCCGATCCAGCGCCGCCGTGACCTCGGCTGACGGGGCGCACGCTTCGAGGTCGCTCGCGCTCGCCGCGCCGGGCGCGAGGCCGAGCAGGACCGACGCCAGCACGATGGACAGCGTGCCGGCCCTCCTCAGATGGACTCCCGCCGACGCCATGCTGCCCTCCGGAGGACGACGTCCGGGCCGAATGTCGACATCCTACTACGGAGAAGGAGCGGATCGGTCAATGGAGACTCGAGGCGCGGTCCCCGAGCAGCGATCAGATCCGCTCTTTGTCCTCCGCCAGGAGAGGTGGTGCGCCCAGGGTGGCTCGAACACCCGACCTTCGGATTCGTAGATCGAAGGAGGGAGACCTGACCCGTCGGAGACCGATGAAGGGAGAGCGTCCAATCAGGCCGACCCGTCCTCCGAGCGTCGGACCTTCGGCGGCCCGATGAACCGGACGCCGTCGGTGAGGTATTCCGGCGACAGGTGGGTGTAGCGCTGCGTGAGCGCCGAGCTGGAGTGCCCGAGGTACTTCTGCAGGCGGCGCTCGTCCCCGCCGTTCTGGGCGAACCAGCTGGCGAAGGTGTGGCGCAGATCGTGGAAGTGCACGTCTGGAATTCCGGCCTTGAGCCGGGCGCTCTCGAAGGCGGTGCGCACGCCCTTGAGGGGCCGGCCGGCGTAATCGAAGACCGGCTCGGTCGGCGGGCCGGGGCGAAGCGATCGGAGCATGGCAGCCAGCTCGTCGTTGATCGGGATCTGTCTCTCCTTGCGGCCCTTGGTCGTCTCCCGCCGGAAGTAGAGAAGGCCGCGCTCGAGATCGATGTCGCCCCAGCGCAGCCTGAGGATCTCGTTGAGCCGGCCCCCGCTGTGCACGGCCACCACAATGATGCGCTTGAGGTGCGGCGCCGCGGCCAATAAGAGGCGGGAATACTCGTCGCTCGTGAGATAGCGCGTCCGGCCCGAGGACTCGCGGAACTTCTTGACCAGCCGGACCGGATTCGCTCCTTGGTAACAGCCCTGCGTGATGGCCCATTCGAAGAACTTCGAGAGCGCCGCCCGGTTCCGGTTGATGGTGGGCTTGCCGACGCCCTGGCGGATCCGCCCGGAGATGAAGGCCTCGATCTCCTTCTTGCCGATCTCGGCCAGGCGCATCGATTCGAAGTGGCGCTTGAGGATCCGGACGTTCGAGGAGATGGTGCGCCTGGACTCGGTATAGATGAGCTCGCGCTCGAGGAACTCGTCGGCCGCTTCCCCGAAGCGCCTACCGCCGAATAGACCCATCCCGTCCTCGTTTTCGAACAAGGCGCGTCACTTTCGATTCCCCCCGAGGCAATCTTGCGCAGGGATGTACGCCTGAAACGCGCGCCAGTCAAGGCGAATTTGGAAACCCCCGGGCATCCGAGGGATGACGAGGCGGGGCTCGGCTGGAGTCCGTCTCTCCCGGGGGTCACATGTGGTCGAATGAATCGAAGACTCATCTCTCGGTACTCCAGCCGTGGCATGGCGGAGTATCGGTCTGCCAATCCGACGTTCGCGCGGCCGTCGCGTGAAGCTCTCCCGCTCGTCTCTCCGTCCTGATTCCTTCACCGTCTCGACCCCGCGTTCCCACCCCCGGGACGCCGCTCCGATCGCATGAGCCGTCCTTCTCTTTTCGAGAGCTCGCCGGGCGGTCGGGCGCCCGGCGCGTCGCACTCATTCCGGGCCGAGACGGCGGCCTTCCATCGGGGGCGGGCTTCCGTGCGAGCCGCCCGCCCCGTTCCTTCGGGAGGACCCCCATGCGCGTCGTCGCCTTCGCCCTGGCTCTTCTTCTCGCCGGCTGCTGCGGCGGATCGTTCACGCCTCAGGAGATCACGCGCTCGGAGAGCTGCCGCGAGCTGCGCGCCGACGACGAGCCGGCGCCCTCTCCGACCCCGCCGCCTTGCGAGAAGCGTCACGATTGACGCTGCCCTGGGGACTCCGGTCGTCAGCCGTGCCTCCGCGATCGGAGGGCGCGCCGCGGAATCGAGGCTCCGCGGCGCGCCAGTCCTCGCATGATCTGCGAGCTGAGCCCGGGAGACGTCATCCGCTGCCCGGCGGCGAGCCGCAGGCGGCACAAGGTCCTGCGCGTCTACGCGACGCGCCCGATCACGCTGCGCGTCGGGCCGCGGAAAGCGATACGGAAGGTCCCGGGCATCGTGATGATCGTGTTCGCCTCGTCGCGCTGGATGCGCCGCCTCTCGGGCCGGGCTACGACCCGCATCCCGTACGCCACGCTTGCCCAGGCCGGCTGGGTGAGGGAGACCGATGCTCACAGCTGACCATGCCATCGGGCGGCTCTGTGCGCTTCTCGGGACGATCCGGAGGCCGAAAGAGATCGAAGATCTGGCGCTCGTGGGCGTGGGCGTCCCCTGGTCCGATCTCTTAACCGACGGCGTTTATATTGTTTTGTCGGACGGGCGCATGGCCCTCGCGCTCAAGATCGACGACTCCAAGGTCGTGCCCCCCGTCAATGCGTCGAACGCGCTCCATTACCGGCGCTTGCTCTCGAGCCCCGGCACGCGCGGGCGGTTCCTTTTCGATCCGGCCGAGCTCCTGGCCTGGTGCGCGTCCTCGCTCGCGTCCTTCGATCCCTGCGAGTCGTGCGGCTCGCGCGAATGGCCGGGGACCGTCCGCCGCAACGCGGGCCGGCTCCTCAGATCGCTCCCGCCGATCAACCGCGAGCTGGTGCGTCTCGCGTTCGCCGCGATCCCGGTTCTCGGCAATCGGGCCGAGCTGCATCTCGAGACGCTCGAGAGCGACCCGTTTCTTTTCGTCGGCGAGGACTGGCGGCTGGCGGTCGCGCCGATGCGCGAGCTCGGCGACGAGCTTTCGATCTTTCAAGGGCTCCATTCCCTCGTGACGCCATGAGCGAGACGCGACGTCCGATTGCCCTCCTGGCCCGCGAGAATCCCCACATCTGGCGCTCGGACGCGCCGCTTTCCGACTGGTGGTGGTGGAACGGCCCGCTCGTTAGGCGGGCGATCGCCGAGATCCTGTTATGGGCGATCTTCGCCGGCGCCGGCGTCGCGCTCGCGACCTGCCTTCTCGGCTGCGATCGCGCGCCGCGGGCCCGGCCCGCTCTCGAGGCGGAGCGGTGAGCGGATCCTTCTGCGTCCTGCACGGGCGGGATTTCGGCGCCTGCCCGTGTCCAGATCGGCGCGCGGCGGATCGGGCGCCCGACCAGGTGATCGTGTGCGTCCGCTGCGGGCGCCACGTCGTGCGCTGCGCCTGTCCGGCGCCGGATCTCGAGCCGAGGGCCGCCGCATGACCGCGCTCCGGCCCGAGCTCGAGCCGTTGCCGGCGCGCCTGAAGCGCCTGCCGGTCGACGATCGCGGCTATCCGGTTCCATGGTTCGTCACCTGGGTCGACGGCAAGCCGGAGTTCCGCGCCGCGGACGCCGAGAAATGGCGGCGTGCCGTGCGTGACCGCCTGTGCTGGGTCTGCGGCGTGCCGCTCGGCGTCCATCTGACCTTCGTCCTGGGCCCGATGTGCGGCATCACGCGGACGACGGCCGAGCCGCCCGCGCACCTCGAGTGCGCGCGCTGGTCGGCGCGGAACTGCCCGTTCCTGACGCGTCCCGAGATGGTGCGCCGCCAGGACGCCAAGGACGCGCTCCACGAGACCTCGGCCGGCGTTCCGCTCGATCGCAATCCTGGCGTGACCCTCCTGTGGAGCACGGGCGGCTATTCGGTCTTCTTCGACCCGCGCCGGCGGCCGCTGCTGCGCGTGGGCCCGCCGGAGGCGCTCGAGTTCTACGCGCGCGGCCGCCTCGCCACGGCGCAGGAGATCGAGGCGAGCGTCGAATCGGGGCTGCCCGCGCTTCTCGACGTCGCCCAGCGCGAAGGCGGCGGCGCGCTCAAGGATCTGCTCGAGAAGGTGCGGGTGTTCCGGTCGCTCTGCCCGGGGCCCGCGTGAAGCGCGGCCGCGAAGATGCGCTCGAGCGTCCGATCGGGCCGCTGTTCGCGCGGCCCGCAGACGAGCCTCTGACGAAATGGCCCGATTGTCCCGAAGAGTACGTGCTCGATCTGCTGTCCCGCCATCCGGGGCACACCGTCGAGGAGCTGGGGATCGTCGCGGCGCGCGAGCGCGTCGGCGATCCGCACTGCTGGAGGCTGCGCCTCCAGCTGCGGCTTGAGGATCTGAGGAAGGACGGCCGGGCGCACACGGAGGACGAGCGCGGCGGCCTGGGGCTCTGGTATGGAGGGCGCGGCCGCGGGGCCTGCGTCCGCCCGGACCCGAAGGAACGAGCGGCCGGAGCGTAGCAGGCCGCTGCGGCGGGGGGAAAAGTGCGCGATTACGCCAAGGTCTGCCCGCGGTTCTGGACCGGCACGACCGGGAAATTTCTGCGCGATTCCGGCCGCGACGTCCAGGTCGTCGCCCTCTACCTCATCACCTCGCCAGGATCGAACATGATGGGCCTGTATTACCTGCCGCTGCCGACGCTTTGCCATGAAGTGGGCATCTCGCGCGCCGCCGCGTTGAAGGCCCTTCGAAGGGCCTCCGAAGCCCCTTCGAAGGGGTCCTCTGGGGGCTCCCCCCCGGGGGGTGGGGGTACAGGTTGTGGTTTCGCCTACTACGATCCGATCTCTGAGACCGTATGGGTACCGGAGATGGCGCGGATCCAGATCGGGGAGAGCCTGCGGCCGGGCGACAACCGCATACAGGGGCTGGTGCGCGAAGCCGAATCGGTGCGCAACTCGCCGTTCCTCATCGACTTCTACGAAAAATATCGCGCGCTCTACAACCTGCCGGAGGAAGGCCCTTGGAAGGGCCTTCGAAGGGGCTTCGAAGGGCCTTCGAAGGGCCTTGCAAGGGGCTCCGAAGGGGCTTCGAAGGGCCTTCGAAGCCAGGAACAGGAGCAGGAACAAGAACAGGAGCAGGAAAAAGCGCACACCGGGGCGTGCCCGACCTGCGCCTCTGTCGTCGCCTACATGAACCGCGTCGGCGGGACCACCTTCGCCGAACGCGGCGCCTATCTCGACCGGCTGCACGCCCGCCACACCGATGCCGGCGAGGACGCCTGCCGGCGCGTGGTGCGCGCCATGGCGCGGGTCTGGCTGCGCGCCGAGCGCGCCCCGGGAGACAAGGACATGCGGCCGCACTTCAACCCGGTGACCCTGTTCCGCCCGATGAACTTCCCGCGCTATCTCGGCCTCCCGGATCCGGGCGAGGACGGCGAGCCGGAAGACCTCGAGGACGTCCGCCGCCAGGTGGAGGCCGTCGATCTCGACGAGGCCCGGCGCAAGAGCGCGGCGCGCGAGACCATGAGCCGCGCCGAGGCGATCGCGCTGGCGCACGATCGCGAGCGGGCGCGGCGCGCCGCGGGTCCGCCGTGAGCGCGCGGCGCGATCCGGCCCGGCTCGCGGTCGCGGCCGCTCTCCGGCTCGAGCCCGTCGTCGTGCCCGACGGGGCCTGGCCGGAGATCCGCGAGTGGCTCCTCAAGGCGCACGCTCTGTGCCGGCGGGAGCGCCTGGTCGTCGAGGAGCTGTTCATCCGCGAGGAGGTTCGAAGGCTGGATTTCATCCATGGCACCGAAGCGAGGAGGAGCCCATGACACGCAAGACCGCTACGGCGGAGATAGCCGTTGAAACCCCGGAGCGATCGGCCGCGCGGCCGGTCCTGCCCGGATCGAGCCGCTACGTCCAGTCCGTCCCTCTGGGCGAGCTGGTCGAGTCGCCGCGGAACCCGCGCAAGCGGTTCGACCCGGCCGCGCTCGAGGAGCTGACGTCGAGCGTCCGCGAGAAGGGGGTCCTGACGCCGCTCCTGGTCCGGCCGGTGCCGGGCTGGGGCGAGATGCCCGGGCCGCGCGGCCGCGTGTACGAGATCGCCGCCGGTCACAGGCGCTACCGCGCGGCGCGCGCCGCCGGGCTCGACGGCGTGCCGGTCGTCGCCCGCGAGATGAGCGATGCCGAGCTCCTCGAGGTTCTGGTCATCGAGAACGACCAGCGCGAGGACGTGCATCCGCTCGAGGAGGCCGCGGGCTACCAGGCGCTCCAGAAGACCGCCGGCTACGACGTCGCGCGCATCGCGGCGCGCGTCGGGCGCAGCGAGAAGTACGTCTACGACCGGCTCAAGCTGCTGCAGCTGACGCCCCGGGCGCAGGATCTGTTCCTGCGCGGCAAGTTCGAGGCGGGGCACGCCATCCTGATCGCGCGCCTGCCCGCGGAGGAGCAGGGCCTGCTCGTCGATCCCGAGAAATACGGCGGGCTCCGCGACGGCCTGTTCGAGGAGGAGCGCGCCGAGCTGCCGTTCGAGGGCATGACGCCGGAGCAGTCGAGCCGCGCCGAGGCGAAGGATCCGTACCTCGGTGTCAAGGCGGTAAGCGTGCGCGAGCTGGCGGACCACATCCAGCGCCATGTGCGCGCCCGCCGCGAAGCCGTCGATCCGTTTCTCTTTCCCGAGACCGCCAACCTTCTCGCGGTCCATGCCGACGACAAGCTCAAGGCGATCGCGATCACGCGCGAGTACATGGCGGCCGACTCGGTGCGCGCCTCCGCCGGCGGCGAGCGGGTCCATGGCGAGCAGGGGTGGAAGCGCGCCGACGGGCTCGAGAAATCGAAGCCGTGCGAGGCCTCGCGCATCGGCTTCGTCGTCTCGGGGCCGGGCCAGGGCCAGGCCTTCCTCGTCTGCGTCAACAAGGAGAAATGCGCCGTGCACTGGGGCGCCTGGCAGAAGGAGCGCGCCAAGCGGCGCCGGTCGATGGCCGGAGTCGGCGACGCCGCGGGGAAGCAGGAGGATTACGACCGGCAGGAGCAGCGGCGCAAGGAGCAGCAGGCGGCGCACGAGGCGGCCCGGAAGCGCTGGAACGAGGCGCTGCCGGCGATCCTGGAGGCGCTCGCCGCGGCCGTGAAGAAGGCGCCCGCCGGCGGCGAGGGCCCGCTCGCCGGCCTCGTCGTCGGATCGATCGGCGAGGAATGGCACCGGCGGCGCGCGGCCAAGATGGCGAGCGCCGTGCCGCGTGGCCGCGCGGCGGAGGATCTGGTCCGCCACGCGGCGTTCCTCTCGATCGTCGTCGCGGCGCAGGGCTACGACGCCGAGAATTCGCTGCGCAGCGCCGCCAAGGCGCTGGGCGTCGACGTCGGCGCCATCCTCAACCGCGCCGCGCCGGTGCAGACGTCTGCGAAGAAACCCGCGCGCCTGAAGAAACGAGGGCGGTGATGGGCGACCGCAAGGAGCCGACACTACCGCCGTCCCTGCATTCGCTGTTCCCGAACGCGCCACTGATGTCGCGCGATCTGGCCCAGGCCTGCGTCCCGCTGGGGCCCGGGCTCGTGCGCGTCACCGACTGGATCAGCGGCCCGATCGCGACCCAGTTCGTCGCGCCCGGCTCGGTCTACGCGCTGGCCCCGACCACCGAAGCCATGGCGCGTGCCGTCGCGGCGGCGTCCGAGATCCGCCCGGTCCAGGCCTGGGAGCTGCCGCGGGCTCTCCCGAATCCGCCATCGGACGCGGGCGATGATGAGGGCTTCTGATGGGGACCCGCCTGACGATCGCCGAGGATCTGGCCCTCCCGCTCGAGGCCGTGACCGAGAAGATCGGCTTCCTCGGCCGCACGGGCAGCGGCAAGACGTACGCGGCGCAGCTCCTCGCCGAGCAGATGCATGCGGCCGCGGCCCAGTTCGTCGTCCTCGATCCCGTCGGCGTCTGGTACGGCCTGCGGCTCGAGGCGGACGGCAAGAGCCCCGGCATCGCGCTTCCTGTCTTCGGAGGCCTGCGCGGCGACGTGCCGCTCGAGCCCGGCGGCGGCGCGCTCATCGCCAATCTGGTGGTCGATCGCGCCCTCTCCGCGGTCGTCGACGTCAGCCAGTTCGAATCGGACGCGCAGAAGGCGCGCTTCGCGCAGGATTTCGCGGATCGGTTCTTCTTCCGCAAGAAGGCCTCGCCGTCAGCGGTGCACCTGTTCGTCGAGGAGTGCCAGGAGTTTGTGCCCCAGAATCCGCAGCGCGACGAGGCGCGCATGCTGCACGCCTTCACGCGGTTGTGGAAGCTCGGCCGGAATTTCGGGATCGGCGGTTCGCTCCTCTCGCAGCGGCCCCAGGAGGTGAACAAGAAGGTCCTCAACCTGACCGAGCTGCTCTTCTGCTTCCAGCTCACCGGGCCCCAGGAGCGCAAGACGATCAAGGGCTGGATCGCGGAGAAGGGCATCGATGAGGACATCGATCTCGAGCTGCCGAAGCTCGAGACGGGCCATCCCCACGTCTGGTCGCCGGCATGGCTGAAGGTATCCAAGGTCGTGGCGGTCTCGTCGAAGAGGACGTTCGACGCCTCGAGCACGCCGAAGGTCGGCCGCCGCGCCGCGGCGCGCGAGCTCTCGCCGATCGATCTCGACGCGCTGCGCAGCGAGATGGCGGCGACGGTCGAGCGCGCCAAGGCCGAGGACCCGCGCGAGCTCCGCCGGCAGATCGCCGAGCTGAAGAAGGAATTGACGAAGAAGCCGGCAGCGGCTGTGCCGGCGAAAGAGAAACGCATCGAGATCCCGGTTCTGAAGGATGGCATGGTGAAACGCCTGGAGGCGGCAATCACCCGGGCGCAGGCGATCGGCGCGCAGCTCGATGCTCGCCTTCAGGATGTCGTCGGCTGGTCCATCCAGCTCCGGAACGCGCTTGCCGCGCAACAGACGCCTCCAGGAATCCGCACGGTAACGGTCTGGCGGCCGCCGGAGCTGCGAGGGCAGACGCCTGCAAGCCCCGCCTCTCGGCGCGAGATCTCGGGCAGCGGCGCCATGGCTCGAGGCGAACGGAAGATCCTGACGGCTATCGCGCAGCACGCTGGCGGCGTCTCGCGCGACCAGCTGACCGTTCTCACCGGATACAAGCGGTCCACCCGCGACGCATACCTGCAGCGCTTGGGCGGCCGGGAATTCATCATCGTCAATGGGGATGCGATTCTGGCCACGGACGCCGGCGTCAGCTCGCTGGGTCCTTCCTTCGAACGCTTGCCGACGGGCGATGAGCTGCGCGAATATTGGATTCAGCGCTTGCCAGCGGGCGAAAGAAGAATTCTGCGCACGCTCATCGAAGCGTACCCCGAGAGCATCGAACGGCACATCCTCGGTGAAAGGACCGGCTATCAGCGTTCGTCGCGCGATGCCTATCTTCAGCGTCTGAAGGCCTGGAGGCTCGTCGAAATCGTGTATGGCGCCGTGCGCGCCGCCGGCGAGCTCTTCTCGTGAGCGACCTCAACGGCGCCGCGCCTGGAAACACGGCAATCCTCGGTCTGCTCTCGAAAATCGCCAGCTCCCTGCAGCGCCTCGAAGCCGAGGCCCGTGATATACGGCTCCGTCTCGGCTGGCCCGTGGCGGCCGCGCCTGCGACGCCCAAGGCGATTCCATTCGCAGTCGCGCCCGTGGATGGCGATGACGAGCCGCGACGGCCGCAGCGGGCCGTCGCCATGCCGCGCGGGGATGTTGCCTCGGCCAGGATGCGCCGCTTACGTCATCGGCTCGATCTGAGTCAGGGCGAGCTCGCGGAGCGCTTGGGCGTCACGAGTCAGATGATTAGCCACATCGAAAGCGGGCGGTCTGGGATCTCCGTGCGTCTCGACGAGGCTCTCGGCACGCTGGAGAAGAAAGCCTGATGCCCTGGCTCGCCGCGCATCCCTGCCGGTATTCCGGGTGCGGGACGCTCCTGCGCGGCCGGTATGGTTTCTGCCGCGAGCACGCCCGTCTGGCGCGTCAGCGCATCGATAAAGGAAGGCCGAGCGCCTCGGCCCGCGGCTATGATCGCAGGTGGGATGGCCGCCGGCGCGCCTATCTCGAGGATCATCCGACTTGTGAAAGGCCGGGCTGCGGCCGGCCGGCCACCGTGGTCGATCATCGGCTGCCCCTGCGGGAAGGAGGTCCGGACGATGAAAGCAATTACCAGGCGCTCTGCAAGCTGTGCCATGATTCCTGGAAGCAGCGCATCGATCGGCGCAGGGCGAACAGCAGATGATGGAAGGAGCCAGCGTTCGATACGGATCCCCACCGGTCGCGCCGACCGGCCGGACCCGGGCCACCTCGGCCCAATCCCGGGGGAGACCCAGCCCTTCGTTGCGCGTCGGAGCGACCGAAGGAGGGGAT
>CAYLND010000062.1:0-19315 GCA_964384905.1 uncultured Acidobacteriota bacterium | reverse complement strand
TCGAGCAGCAGATGAACGGCGTCGACAAGATGCTCTACGTCCAGTCGACGAATGCCAGCGACGGCACCATGACGCTTTCCGTCACGTTCGACGTGGAGACCGAGGTCAACATCGACCAGGTGAACGCGCAGAATCGCGTGTCCCAGGCCCAGCCCAACCTGCCGGCCGACGTGAACCAGTACGGCCTCACCTACCGCAGCACCGTCGGGCTCCCGCTGCTCGTCATCGCGATCTACTCGCCCAGGAGCACCTACGACTCGCTCTTCCTCGGCAACTACGCGGTCATCAACGTCAACGACGCCCTCTACCGGGTCAACGGCGTGGGCCAGGTCCTCAACTTCGGCCTCTCCGAGTACGCGATGCGCGTCTGGGTGAAGCCGGACAAGCTCGCCAAGCTGGGCTTGACCGTTCCCGACCTGGTGCGGGCGGTGCAGCAGCAGAGCACGGTCAACCCCTCCGGCCGCGTCGGGGCGGAGCCGGCGCCGCCGGGACAGCAGCTCACCTATACCGTGCGCGCGCAGGGCCGCCTGATCACCGCCGAAGAGTTCGGCAACGTGGTCGTGCGCCTCACCCCCGACGGGTCGGCCGTGCGGCTCAAGGACGTCGCGCGCATCGAGCTCGGTGCCCTCAACTACAACCAGTCCGGGCGCTACAACGGCCGTCCGAGCGCGCTCGTCGCCGTGTTCCAGGCCCCGGGGGCCAATGCCCTCGTCGTTGCCGCAGGCGTGGAGAAGGCGATGCGCGAATTGCGGGCGCGCTTTCCGAGCGACATGGACTACGAAATCGGCCTCGACACCACGCGTCCGGTTACCGAGGGCATCAAGGAGATCGTCGCCACCATCGTCGAAGCCACCCTCCTCGTGCTCCTCGTCGTCTTCCTGTTTCTTCAGAACTGGCGAGCCACGCTCATCCCGCTGATCGCGGTGCCGGTGTCGCTCGTCGGCACATTCGCGTTGTTCCCTTTTCTCGGCTTCTCGATCAACACCCTCTCGCTTTTCGCGCTCGTCCTGGCGATCGGCCTGGTGGTGGACGACGCGATCGTCGTGGTGGAGGCGGTCGAGCACCACATCGAAGCGGGTCTTTCGCCGCGCGACGCCACGCTCAAGGCGATGTCCCAGGTCTCGGGGCCCGTGGTGGGGATCGCGCTCGTCCTTTCGGCGGTGTTCATCCCGATGGCGCTGATCGGCGGGATCCAGGGACGGCTCAACCAGCAGTTCGCGGTCACGATCGCGATCGCCGTCGTCATCTCCGCCTTCAATGCACTGAGCCTGTCGCCCGCCCTCTCCGCCCTGGTGCTGAGGCCGAGGGGGGAGTCGCGAGGGCCGCTGGGACGCTTCTTCGGGGCATTCAACCGCGGCTTTGCGCGCGCGACGCACGGCTACGTCGGTCTCTCCCACGGGCTCATCCGCAAATCGGCGATCAGCCTGCTGATCCTGGCCGGTTCGGCGATCTTCGCGGGAGGTCTGGGGCGCGGGCTGCCCACGGGGTTCATCGCCGACGAGGATCAGGGCTACCTCCTCATGAACGTGCAGCTCCCCGACGCGGCCTCGCTGCAGCGGACGAACGAGGTCACCCTGAAGATCGAGTCGATGCTCAAGAGCTTCAAGGGCGTGAAGGGCTACGCCACGATCAACGGCTTCAGCCTCCTGACGCGGACCTCGGCCTCCTACACGGCGTTCTTCTTCGTGAGCCTCGACTCGTGGGACGAGCGCCGCGCCGCCGGCCTCTCGTCCGGCGAGATCCTGGCCTCGCTCAACCGCGCGCTGCACACGGAGGTCCCCGAGGCCATCGCGTTTGCGTTCGCGCCGCCCGCGATCCCGGGCATCGGCAACGCCGGCGGCTTCTCGTTCTGGCTGCAGGACCGCAGCGGCGGGAGCGTGGAGCTGCTCAGCGACGGCCTCCAGAAGTTCCTGGAGGCCGCCCGGAAGCGTCCGGAGCTCGCCGGCGTCAACTCCACCTTCCGCGCGGGGGTGCCGCAGGTGTACGCCAGCGTCGATCGGGACAAGGTGCTCAAGCAGGGCGTCTCGGTCGCCGACGTCTATCTCACGCTGCAGGCGTTCCTCGGCGGCATCTACGTGAACCAGTTCAACCGCTTCGGGCGCCAGTGGCGCGTCTTCCTGCAGTCGGAGGCCGAGGACCGCGTCGTCCCGGAGGACATCGGCCGCTTCTACGTCCGCAACAACGACGGGGACATGCTGCCGCTCTCGACCGTCGTCGCTCCCCGGCGGGTCTTCGGCCCCGAGTACACGCAGCGCTTCAACCTGTTCCGCGCCGTCCAGATCACCGGTCAGCCCGCGCCCGGATACAGCTCCGGCCAGGCCATGGCCGCCCTCGAGGAGGTGGCGAAAGAGGTCCTGCCCCCGGAGATGGGCTACGACTGGGCGGACCTGTCGTTCCAGGAGCGCCGGGCGGCGGGGCGGGCCGGCGTCGTGTTCGGCATCTCGCTCGGCTTCGTGTTCCTGATTCTGGCGGCGCTCTACGAGAGCTGGTCGCTGCCGTTCAGCGTGCTGCTGTCGGTGCCGATCGCGGTGGCCGGAGCGTTCCTCGGCCTCTGGGGCCGCGGCTTCGCTCTGGACGTCTACGGCCAGATCGGCCTCGTGATGCTGATCGGGCTGGCGGCCAAGAACGCGATCCTCATCGTGGAATTCGCGAAGGAAGCCTACGAACGCGGGCAGCCGCTCGTCGACGCCGCGCTCGAGGGCGCGCGCCTGCGCCTGCGGCCCATCCTGATGACGTCGTTCGCGTTCATCCTGGGCTGTGTGCCGCTCTGGGTGGCGCGCGGAGCGGGCGCGGCCGGCCGGCGCATCCTGGGCACGACCGTCATTTCCGGAATGCTCGCCGCGACCGGGATCGCGGTCTTCCTGATCCCCGTGCTCTTCGTCGCCGTCGAGCGCCTCTCCGGGGCCGAGCGCCGGCGCGCCTCGGCGCCGGAGACCCTCTCGGCGCCGGTGGAGACCTGAGCGACATGCCGCGACGCGCGCGCCACGTCGCTGCGCTCGGCGTCGTTTCCCTGGCGCTCGCCGCCTGCGCCGTCGGCCCGGACTACAGGCGTCCTCCCGTGGCGGTGCCCGAGAACTTCTACGGCGAGGCGCGCGCGGCGGAGGCGCGTTCGCTGGCCGACGCCCCGTGGTGGGACGTCTTCAACGACCCGGTCCTGCGGGCCCTCGTCGAGGAGGCGGTCCGCAACGGTTTCGACGCCCGGCTCGCGGCGGCGCGTGTCGAGGAAGCGCGGGCCCAGTTCGGCATCGTCCGCTCCGAATTCTTTCCCGCCGTCGACTACGAGGGCGCGTGGCAGCGCAGCCGGGCCGGCCAGATCGCCAATCCCTCCGGCGGGACGCAAGACGCCTGGGCGGTCGACCTCGGCTTCTCGTGGGAGCTGGACCTGTGGGGGCGCATCCGGCGCCTCAGCGAGTCGGCCCGCGCTCAGTTCCTCGCGACGGAGGAAGGACGCCGCGGCATCCTCCTGTCGCTCGTGTCCGACGTGGCCGGCGCCTATATGGAGCTGCGCGAGCTGGATGACGAGCTCGCGATCGCCAGGCGCACGACCGGCGCGTTCCAGGATACCTACGACCTGTTCAACCGTCGGCTCGAGGGCGGAGCGGCGTCGGCCCTGGAAACCGCGCGCGCCGAGGCCTCGCTGGGCCAGGTCGCCGCGGAAATTCCCGAGATCGAGCGGGCGATCGTGGCCCGCGAGAACCAGATCAACTTCCTCCTCGGGCGGAACCCGCAGGCGATTCCGCGCCAGGGTCCGTCCATGGCGCTGCCGCCGGACGTCCCGGCCGGGCTGCCCTCCACGCTCCTCGAGCGGCGGCCCGATGTCCGGCAGGCGGAGCAGCTCCTGATCGCGGCGAACGCCAACGTCGGCGCGGCCAAGGCCGACTTCTTCCCGCGGCTGAGCCTCACCGGTCTTTTCGGCAACGTGAGCCCGGAGCTCAGCGACCTCTTCTCGCACGGCAAGACGTGGAGCGTCGGGTCCGGCCTCATGGGCCCGATCTTTCGAGGCGGCCGCATCCGGCGCGGCTACGAGGCGGCCCAGGCTCAGTGGCAGGAGGCGCGGATCCAGTATGAAGCGGCCGCCGCGAACTCGTTCTCCGAGGTGTCCCGGGCCCTCGTCGACCGGACCAAGCTCGTCGAGACCGAGCGGCAGCTCGCGCGCACCGTGGCCGCCTACCAGGAAGCCGTCCGCCTGGCGAACCTGCGCTACAAGTCGGGGCTGTCGGCTTATTTCGAGGTGCTCGAGGCGCAGCAGCAGCTCTTCCCCGCCGAGATCAGTCTCGCCCGGACGCGCCGCGACCAGCTCCTGGCGGTGGTCAGTCTCTACAAGGCGCTCGGCGGCGGTTGGCAGGCCGAGGAGGCGGCGGCAGCGACCTCCGACCCGCCTCGCTAATAGAGGTCGGGTCGACGCCACCTCTCGAGTCCGACCTCCGTCACCGCGGTGGTCGGCGGCCCCTACCGTCCTGCGATGGACGGCGGCGTGCCGGTCGGCCCGCCGCACAGGTCGCGGTTGGTCGCTTCCCGTCTGGCGGTGAACTTCGCCGCAACGAGCTTGTCCGTCGCCACGTAACCGGCGCTCATCGCAACCACGAGCAATGCGCCCACGAGGCGGGGTGGACTCGGGACGGGAATATCGAACCAGCGGCAGCCCGCGCCGACCGCCACGCCCAGGAGCAGCCCCAGCACGATCTTGACCATGGTGTCCTCCCTCCTGCCTCAACCATTGGCCGCAGACGAGCCGCGGACATGAACTGCGACGGCGCCGGCGCCCGCAACGACGGCGCAGACGGCGAGCGGTAACGCGAGAGACCAGCGCAGCAGCACGACCCCGACGGCGGCACCCGCGATCATCATGACAATCGACGCGACGCGCCTCGGCCACCGTGGGTTGGTTCCGCCGGCGAGCGTCGAATCGGCGGCCAATCCCGTGATGGTCAGGGTGAGGACCGTCGTCGTCAGATCCGGCACTCCAAGGCTGCGCACCGCGGCGTTTCGCGTACCCATGGCGAGGGACAGGAGCGCGATCACCGCATAGAGCGCCGCCGCGCGCAACGGTTCGGCATCCGAGGAGCGCATCGCCACCGATGCAGCCCCGAGGAGCAGGGCGCCCTCCGTGGCAAAACCGGCGGCCGCCCACCGGTGTCGGGGTCCCCGGCTCATCGACCTCGCGAACCGGCCTCCGAGGACAGCCCCCGCAAGAAACCCGACGAGGGCCACGGTCGATCGGGTGATGGAGACGCCCGGAACCCCGGAGAGCGCAAATCCCAGGAAGACGACGTTGCCGGTCATGTTCGCGGCGAAGATGTGGCCCAGCCCGACATAACTGACTGCGTCGACGATCCCGGTCGAGCCCGACAGGACAAGGAGCGCGGGCAACAGAGCGCGATCGGAAGAGGCTGATGGTTCGGGGTTGGGCGTCATGATCAGAAGATGAAGTTCAGCCAGCCCGCGGCGAAGGTGATGTTGTCGCTGGTGCCGGACTCCTCGAGAAAGGGTCCCGTCACGAAATACTCGAAATCGGTCACGACCTCCAGGTGGTGGTTCGGCGCCCAGGTCAAGGTCACCGAGGGCTGGCTTCCGACGTACCTGGAGCTCGTGCCGACGCTCGAGCGCAGGAGATTGCCCGGTACGCCGTAGAGCCCGTCGTGGAGGCTCTCGCGCCAGAAGAACATCCATGAAACGTTCACCGTGAGCGTCTCGACGGGGTGCAGGTCGATCGAGGGGTGCAGGTCGATGTGGTTGACCGGCCCCACGAGCTGGTTCTCCCCGAAGTAGGACCCGCGGGGGAAAAGCGGGTTGAAGCTCTGGAGCGCCGGATCGGCGCGATCCCGGTCCCCGCTCGTGACGTCGGCCTTCAGTCCGACGCGCGGTCGCCATGCGGCGTCCGCGAACCTGAACCCCGTGTCCGAGGCCACGGTCCAGGCGTCGATCGCGCCCGCTCCGAATCGCCCCCATTGGTAGACCAGCTCGAAGTTGTAGTCCCAGGGGGTGGCCGTTCTCCAGATGCGCGCGCCCGCGGTGTCGCGGGTCTCTGTCGCCGTGCCCTGGTCGAAACGGGCGCCGTCCCGGTCGAGTCCCAGGTAGTAGAGATCGAGGTTGCCGTGCTCGAGGGCGCGCACCGGTCCGGTGGCATACAGGCCCCAGAACTTCTGGCTCCGGTCGGGGCCGTCGTCGAAGGTCCCCGGGTCGGTCTCGACCGGCCGGGTCGCGAAGGCATCGAGGCGCCACGAAGCCGGGTGCGCGATCACGTCGACCCCGTCGAAGCTGCGCGGCGCGTTCGGTCCCTTGCGGATCGACACCAGGCGCTGGCTCCCCAGGCTGATCTCCTGACGCCCGACCCGCAGCGCCAGGGTCTGCGCGGAAGGGATCTTCCAGTCGATGAACGCCTCGTGGAGATCGATGCGATCTTCGTCGGTCGGTCTCGGGCCACCGTCCCGGCCCCCTTCGAGCACGCTCTCCACGTTGGTGAAAAAGCGGAGCCGCGGACCGAAGTGCAGGTCGGCGAACAGCAGGTAGCGCTGCAGCAGGAAGCCGTCCGAGCCGTTCGCCCTGTTCCATTGCGTGTTGCGAAAGTATTCGTACCGCTCGCGCATTTCGCCGCCGAAGGTCACGTACCAGCTTTCCCGCGCATCGGAGAGACGGATGTACTTGATCGGATCGAACACGTCCGATCGACGCGACGCGTCCTTCAGGTAGGAAAAGTCCTCGTCGTGACGCAGGGTCCGGTAGGACGGCGCGTCCGCGCCACGGGCCGCGACCGGAATCGCCGCCGCGAGAACGCACAGCGTGGCGCCGCGGAACCAGCTCACAGGGACCGTCCCCTTTGAGCGAGAGCGGCCACCCGGCGTTGTCTCGAAGCCCGCGCGAGCGCGTACCGGCCAGGCCCGAGAAGCGCGATCGCCATCGGAGTCGCCATGTAGAAGGCCCACAACTCCGCCGCCCATCCGCCGGTCGGCGCCAGGTGCAGGAAGTCGGCGCCATGGACGAGGAGAGTCGCGAAACTGATGTTGAGGGAATAGACGACGGCCCAGAACCTCGTCCAGATCCCGGCCATGATGCACAGCGGGGCCACGACCTCGCCGACGTAGACCCCGTATGCGAGAAGGCCGGGCAGACCGTGCTCGAGGAGGTCGGTCTGCACGTGGCCGGGGCCATGGAGCATCTTGTCCACGCCATGGAAGAGGAGCAGCCCGCCCGCCAGGAGGCGCAGCGCCAGTTTCCCGGCGTCCGCAAGAATCTCTTCGTTCATGCCCTCACCTCACTCTTTCCGCTCGCCCGGCCGGCCAGCGTCTTCGTACGACCGAAGCCGGGTCAGGAAGTCGTACTTGGGCTGCTCGATCCTCGCGCGCAGCTTGGGCCAGAGGGCCCACACGCCGATGATCGCAGCGAGGATCAGGGTCATCACGCTGATCAGGGTCGTCATCATCGGGCCGCCTCCACCTGCGGCTCGCCTTCGAACAGCGAGCGAACGTAGACGACGAGGGCGTCTCGATCCTGGAGGGACAGGTTCTGCTGCATGGGCGTCATCGCCGTGCCCGGAATCCCCTGGAGGAGGACGCTCCGCACGCGCTCGGGCGTCGGCTGCTTCCCGCCAAGGTCCGCCGGCCTCCGCGCCAGGCTCGCCGCGGCGTGGCCGTCCCCGCGGCCGGTCGATCCGTGGCAGGCAGCACAGCGGATCTGGAACAGCTGCCGGCCGAGATTGACCTGCCGCGAGTCGGGTGGCTCCGGTGCGATGCGTCCGAGGGTTCCGACGAAGGACGCCACGGCGCGCGCGTCGCGCAGAGGAAGATCGCGGAATCGGGGCATGGCGGTCCCCGCGACGCCGTTCCAGAGAACGTCCGACAAGCGTCCCTCCGAAAACCTCGCCGCGGTGAGATTCGCCGGGTGCGGCAGCAGCGTGGGGGCCGCCGGGCCGTCACCCGACCCGCCGGGTCCGTGACATCCAGCGCAGCGCTGCCGGAACACCTCGCCTCCGGCGCGGAGGTCTCCCTCGGTCGTCGACAGAACGAACCGTGGCGCGGGGCCATCGGTGACGGAAGGAATCTCCTCCATCTCCATGCCGCCCATTGCGTGAGCATGCCGCGCGCGCGCCGCCCGGGTCACCTCGCCCGGGTCGCGGTCGCGTTCCTGTCGCGCGCGCCCCAGGCCTTGAAGATACGCGACGAGATCCAGGGCCTCGGGGCGTGGCCGATCGGGCCGCCCGTCGAACAGCCAGGGATAGCCCGGCATCACCGAGGCCGGCTCCACCCACCGCGGGTCGTACAGGTGCGTCAGGTGCCAGTCGTCCCGACGGACGCCGGCCTCGCGCGAGAGGTCGGGGCCGATGCGGCGGGTTCCCCACATGTGGGGCAGGTCCTCCCGCGTCTCCCAGTTCTCCGTCGCCGGCCCGAAGCGGCGGACATCCGCCGCCACGCTCCGGATCTGCTGCGTGTGGCAGTAGGCGCAGCCCTGGCTTGCATACACCTGACGGCCGCGCTCCTCATTGGCGTTTCGCGGGCGCCAGGCGGCGGGAGTGCTGTCTGCGATTTCCGCCGCGACATAGCGGGCCGGCTCGGTCCCCAGAACCACGATCGAGAATCCGAAGAACAGGATCCCCGCGACGAAGCACGCCAGCGCCACGCCCGCCAGGGCCGCGCCGGCGGGATGCGGCTCCTCGGACAACGACGGGGACTGCGGCATCGCGACAAGGTCCGCCTCCAGGTCGAGCGCGCCGCTGCCGGCGTGCCGATCGGCATGCACGGGTCCCGTGAACAGGCCGGCCACGAAGGATCCGAACCCCGCGATCAGGAGACCGCCCGACACGATCCGCAGCATCCAGTAGGGTCGCGACGCGGTGACCGAGGCGATCCACGGCAGATCGAGGTTCCAGAGCTGCGCCTGGATGAGACCTGCCAGGGTGAGCGTCAGCACCATCAGAAGGAGCCCGCTGAGGACGAGCCAGTAGGCCCAGGCCACGGCGCGCCGCGAGTAACGGACGCCCGGCGTGTGTTTCCAGGCGTGCCCGATGCCTCCGAGCGCGGCGAACCCGGCGAACCCCAGCAGCGCCAGGTGCGAATGACCGACCACCCAATCGCTGAAATGAGTGAGACGGTTCAACGGCAGCAAGGATTGGAGCGCCCCCTGGACGCCGGCCAGGAGATAGAAAATGACCGAGGTCACCATGAATCGCAGGTTGATGTCCTTGCCCACCATCTGCGTGCCGCCGCGAAGCGACAGGAGGAGGTTGGTCACGACGATCAGCACGTTCAGGCCCAGGTAGACGGAGGCCGCGATCGCTCCCAGCTGCGCGTCCATCGGCAGAGGCGAAAGAAGGTAGTGGTGCATGCCGTTGAGCGGATAGACGAAGAAGAGCAGCCAGAAACCGAGCAGCGACAGGAAGTGGCTGAAGATGGGACGTCGGGTGACCGCCGGGATGATGTAGTAGATCCCGGCCAGAGACATCGGCGTCGCGAACAACCCGACCGCGTCGTGCGTCCACAGTCCGCTGAACGCCGCCCCCTGCGCCCCCGGGTAGAACAGGGGCGCCACGTTTCCCATGGGATACGCCAGCGCCGTGAAGGTGAACCCGCCAATCAGATACCAGCTCGAGATATAAAGTCGATCGACGCGGAGACGAAAGGTCGGCAGCAGGAATTGCACCGCCGCGCTGGCAATGGCAATCATCACGACGGCATCGACGATCAGCGGGAACTCCGCCCACTCCAATGGCTGCAGGATGCCGGCCGAGACCAGCGTCCAGCCCGGCAGGACGATCCCCAGGTTCCAGGCCAGGAACATGAACCAGCCCAGACGCCGGCTGGTGACCGGCAGGCCGATGAGCCGTGGGGCGGCGTAATAAGCAAAGGCCAGGAAGGCATTCCCCAGGAAGCCGAAGAAGACCCCCTGCGTGTGATTCATCCGCAGGCGCCCCCAGCTCAGGGCGGCGTGCTGGCCGAGGAATTCCGGGGCGGCGAACTTGGCGGCCACCAGAAGCCCGAAGATCGCGGCGATGAGCAGGCCTCCCAGCGAAGCCAGCGCGTGGGCGCGCACCAACCCATACTCCACCGACGCGGGCGGTGTGCGGATCTGGAAGGCGCTCTCGTGTCCTCTCGCGTCCGTCACGGCCGGTCTCCATGATGGCGAAGGGACGCGACCGGCTCCCCGCCCGGGGCGAGCGGCGGCACGAAGCAGCAGTCGGGCGGAGGCTCCGAGGCGACGTAGCGCGGGTTCCGCGGCCAGCGAGCCTTCACCGGCCTGAGGGACCGCAGGAAACGCACGATGTCCAGCACATCCTGATCGGTCATGTCATGGAAGGCCACGAGGTAAGGCATCATGGGATTCAGCTGCCGGCCGTCCGGGGTCGCTCCGGTGCGAATCGCTTTGACCATGTCCTCCTCCGACCAGCGGCCGAGACCCGTCTCAGGATCGGGGGTGAGGTTCGGAGGAACGAGCCAGCGGCCATCCGCGAAGCGGAACGCCAGCCCGCCGCCGCCGAAAATGCGTTCCTGGTCGTAGCGGGCGGCCGCGCTCCCCGGTTCCCCGGGCCGTCGACCGTCGGGCGCTCGTGGCGAGTGACAGTCCTGGCATATGGCAAGACGCGCAAGATACCGGCCCCGCTCCGGCGTGCCGGGCGAGGGGGCGCGCTCCGGTACGGATCCGTCGGGGACGGGGGGCGGGGGAAGGTACCCGATCTCGAACCGGTTCTCCGGGAGCGGTCGCGGCACGGGGTCGAGGGTCTTCAGGTAGGCGACGACGTCGCGCATGTCGTCCGCGGCCATGGTGCTGTAGAGATCGGTGGGCATCTGGAACTTGAAGGTCAACCGCCCGCGGATAGCGCTCTCCAGGACGGGCGCGGAGAACTGGCGGGCGGATACGGTGACGTTGGCCGTGTGCACGAGGCCCCATGCGCCCCTGAAGGGAATTCCCCCCGCGAACAGCAGCTGGCGATCGAGATGGACGCCGTCCTTCTGCCGCAGGGTATGGCACTCTTGGCAGGCGAAGATCGCCGTGAGGTACTCGCCGTGCCGCGCATCGCCGACCGGCGCTACGGGAGCCGGCGCTCGAGCCGTGTGCCCGGCGCAGCCCGCGGGCGCGATCAGCAGGAGCGCGACGAGGAGCGCCCGGCGTTGCGGTCGCATCGCTCGCATCGGTCGATTCAGTAGGCGAAGCAGCCGCAGGACCAGAAGCCCGGGGCGCGCGCGTGCGCCATGACGTCGGAGCGGGCGGAGGAGCTCGAGCCCCGGGGCCCGCTCCTCGTCGCGGGTGCAACCGTCACGGGAGTCCACTCCGGGCTGATTGGCAACGGCGGTGGCGCCAGCGTCGCGAATTCCCCGGATGCATGGACGACCTCGCCTCCGACGACGGTGAGCACCGATTCAAGGTGCTTGATCTCGTCGTCCGGCACCGAGAAGTAGTCGCTCGAGAGAACCGCGAGATCGGCCATCTGTCCCGGAGCCATCATCCCCTTCCTGCCGTCCTCTCCGGAGAACCAGGCGCTCCCGACCGTCCACAGCCGCAGCGCGTCCATCCTGTCGAGACCGCCCGGCTCGCCGCGCATGGACAGGCCTCCGAGCGTCCTGCCCGTGACCAGCCAGTAGAGACTGTAGAAAGGGTTGTAGCTCGAGACGCGGGTGGCGTCCGTGCCGGCTCCGACCGGCACGCCGGCCCGGAGCATGCGCAGGATCGGCGGAGCGTTTTCGGCCGCCTTTGCGCCGTAGCGCTCGACGAAATACTCGCCCTGGAACGCCATGCGATCCTGGATGGCGATGCCGCCTCCCAGAGCCTTCACCCGGTCGATGTTCCGCGGCGTGATGGTCTCGGCGTGGTCGATGAACCAACGGAGACCGTCGAACGGCACCTCGCGATTGATCTTCTCGAACACATCGAGGGCCCGCGTGATGGTCTCGTCGTAGGTTGCATGCAGCCGGAACGGCCAGCGGCTCTTCAGCAGGTGCGCGATGACGGGGCCGAGATCCGATTCCATGCCGGCCGGCGTGTCCGGCCGGGGCTCGAGAAAGTCCTCGTAATCGGCGGCCGAGTAGACCAGCATCTCCCCGGCTCCGTTCATCCGATAGTAGTCATCCCCTTGTCCCGGGCTCACCATTCGCGCCCAGGACTGGAAGTCCGCGAGCTCTCCCTTCGGCTTCTGCGTGAAGAGGTTGTAGGCGATCCGCGTCGTGAGCTGGCCCGTGCGCGCCAGGTCATCGATCACCTTGTAGTCGTCGGGATAATTCTGGAAGCCGCCGCCGGCGTCGATGACGCTCGTGACGCCGAGACGGTTCAGCTCTCGCATGAACCGGCGCGTGGAATTCAGCTGGTCGTCGAAGGAGAGCTTCGGCCCCTTCGCCAGAGTGGCATAGAGGATCCAGGCGTTCGGGCGGGCCACCAGCACTCCGGTCGGATGGCCGTTCTTGTCGCGCTGGATCTCGCCCCCCGGGGGCTCCGGTGTGTCCTTCGTATAGCCCACCGCCCGCAAGGCGGCCCCGTTCAGCCACGCCCGATCGTACAGGTGGAGCACGAAGACCGGCGTGTCCGGGGCGGCCGCGTTGATCTCCTCCAGGGTCGGCATCCGTCGCTCCTTGAACTGGAACTCGGACCAGCCGCCGATGACCCGGACCCAGTGCGGCGGGGGGGTCCGCCGCGCCTGCTCGCGAAGCAGGTTCAGAGCGTCGGCGAGCGATGGCACGCCGTCCCACCGGAGCTCGAGGTTGTAGTTCAACCCGCCACGGATGGGATGCGTGTGCGAGTCGTTGAGCCCGGGAATGACCGTGCGCCCCTGCAGGTCGATGACCCGCGTCCGCGGCCCCTTCCGACGCATGACTTCGGCCGCGGATCCCACGCTGTCGAAGACCCTATCCAGCACGGAAACCGCTTCGGCTATCGGCCGAGGCCTGCTCATCGTCGCGAACTTCCCGTTGAACAGGATCAGGTCGGCGCTCTTCCTTTCCTCCGGGGCCCTCACGCGGTTCCACCCTTGGGCGCTTGCTTGATGACTTCCTGAGCCTTCTGGAAGCTCTCCATGACCGCGCGGTAGTTGGGTGAAACCATCGTGTAAAGCTCCGCCAGCTCCAAAGCGTCAGGCCGGTTCCAGGTGCGATGCACCTCACAAATGACCGCATTGGCGCTGGTGGGAACCACACCGGCCTGCATCAACCGGATCAGGGTCGTTCGCGACGCCATCTCGCTCGGGTCGCCGGAGGCATCCATCACGGTGTAGACCTTGTATCCCGCCGCTTTGGCGTCCAGCGCCGGAAACATGACGCAGACGCTGGTCCATACGCCGGCAATGACGAGAGTCTTCTTCCCTGTCTCCCGGACTGTCTTGACGAAAAGTGCGTTGTCCCAGGCGTTCACTTCTCCCTTGCGCGGCACGTAGACGGCATGTGGCGCGAACTGCTGAATCTCCGGCATGAGCGGACCGTTGGGGCCATCCGGAACTGAAGCGGTCGTGATCACGGGAATGTTGTGCAGGGTGGCAAGCTTCGCCAGAGCCGTTGTATTGGCCCGAAGCTCGGCCACACTGATGTCTTTCACGTTCTGGAACAATCCCGATTGGTGGTCGAGCAGCAGGAACACGGTATCCGTCGGATCCAGCAGGGCCTTTCCCCCGCCGGGTTCATGGTCGATTCCATCGTGAATCGCATTCTTGCCGTCCGGTCGAAAAATGGGAGTTTTCAGACTGCCCATGTGAGTCCCTCCTTTGCCTCTGGAGCCATCTTCTGAAGGACTGAAACCCTTCCTCAGTCAACGACGAGGGAAGCATCAGGCACGCGGTCATCCTGTGGAAAGACGGAAGGATGGCGCATGCTCCGCGACGGGTCTATCATCCTTTGGTATTACTCGCCGCGGGCGGCCAGGCGGACGACGAAGGTGGCGCCCCGGCCGGCGGTCGACGAGGCGCTGAGCTGGCCGCCGTGGCTCTCGACGATCGTCCGGGCGATCGAGAGTCCCATGCCCATTCCCCCGTGCTTGCTGGTGTAGAACGGCTCGAAGATCCGTTCGAGCGCGCCCGGGTCGATGCCCGCCCCGCTGTCCTCCACCTCGATCCGCACGCGGCCCGGGCCGTCCGTCCGCGTCCGGACGATCGCCCGGCGGGCGCGGTCCTCGACGTCGCTCATCGCCTCGACGGCGTTCAGAATGAGGTTCATCGCGACCTGCTGCAGCTGGACGCGATCGCCGACCACGGACGGGAGGGGCTCGGCCATCTCGGTCGTCAGGACGACGCGGTGCTTCCGCGCCTCGTCACGCGTGAGCGCGACGACCTCCTGGATGGCTTCGTTGAGGTTGACCAGCTCGCTCGCCGCATCCCTTTTCGCGAACAGGGCGCGCAGCCGCGCGATGACCTCGGCGGCGCGGTTGCCGTCGCGCAGCGTGCGCCGAGCGGTGTCGCGGATTCCCTCCAGGTCGAGGGGCTCGACGTCCAGCAGCCGAAGACAGGTGCTGGCGTTGGTGACGATCCCCGCCAGGGGCTGGTTGACCTCGTGGGCGATGGAAGCCGTCAGCTCCCCGAGCGTGGCGAGGCGGGCGACGTGCGACAGCTCGGCTCGGACGGAGTGCAGCGTCTCCTCCGAACGAACGCGCTCGATCGCGATACTCGCGATCTGGGTGAACTGATCGATGAGACGGCGATGATGCGAGTCGGCCTCCCCCGGCTTCCGGAAATAGATCGCGAACGTGCCCAGGACCTGTCCCGCCTGCGACAGGATCGGCGTCGACCAGCAGGCCTTCAGCCCGTGCGCCAGCGCGAGACCGCGCCAGCCGCTCCGCTCGAAGCGGGCGTCGCTCGCCACGTCGGAGCAGATCACCTGCTCCCTGGTGACAGTCGCCATCCCGCAGGGACCCGCGTCCGCCCTGATCGGCCACCCCTTCAGGGCGTCGCTGTAGGAGCGCGCCATGCTGGGAGCGACGTTGACCTCGACGCAGGCGCCGTTCCGATCCACCAGGAGGATGGAGCACAGGGTGTCTCCGGCCAGCGTCTCGAAAGAGCGGCAGACGGTCTCGAGGAACCCGGTCAGCGGACAGCCCCTCGCCACCATCTCGAGAAGCCGGCGCTCCGCGGTGAGGAGCGCTTCGGCGTCCTTGCGATCCTCGATGTCGGTGGACAGCCCGTACCATTTCACGAGCCGGCCCTCAGGGTCGTGGAGCGGGACCACGCGGAACATGCACCAGCGATAGACTCCGTCGAATCGCCGCAGGCGGAACTCCGACTCTCCCGGCGCTCCCGAGGCCAGGATGTCGCGCAAGGTCTCGAGCATGCCCGTGACATCGTCCGGATGGATCGCGACCGCCCATCCCCATCCCTTCGCCTCGTCGAGCGTGAGGCCGGTGTAGTCCAGCCACCGCTGGTTCAGAAAATCCCGCTGGCCGTCCGGAAGGCACGTCCAGACCATGCCGGGAATCGTGTCGACCGCCAGGCGGAACGGCCCGCGGAGATCCTGCGCGTCGTCTCTCGTCGCCGGTCCCGTGCGTTTCTGCGTCATCCCTTCAGGGCCTCCGCCATCCGCACCAAGTCGGCAAGCGACTCGGCGTGCATCTTGTGCATGACCTTGCCGCGCTGGATCTTGACCGTGACCTCGCTGGTCCCGAGCTCCGCGGCGACCTGCTTGTTGAGCATGCCGGAGACGACCAGGCCCATCACCTGACGCTCGCGCGGCGTGAGCGAGCCATAGCGCTCGCTCAGGGCGTGCCACGCCCTCTCCAGGCGCACGGCGACGCGGTGGCCCTCGATGGCTCTGGCGATGGCGTCCAGCAGGTCCGAATCACGGAACGGCTTGGTGAGGAACTCCACGGCCCCCGCCTTCATCGCCGTGACCGAGGTGGGGACATCCCCGTGCGCCGTGATGAAGATGACCGGGAGCGTCCGATGGCCGGCGTTCATCCGGGCCTGCAGATCGAGACCGCTCAAGTCCGGCAGGCCGACGTCCAGCACGAGACAGCCGGGAGTCTCTTCCGGCGGTCGAGCCAGGAACTCGCCAGCCGTCGCGAAGATCTCGACCTTCCATCCCGCCAGGCGGATCAGTCCCTCGAGAGATTCCCTGACGGAGACATCGTCATCGACGACGAAGACGGTGCCGTCGGACCCCGACATGTTTCACTCCGACGACTTCATCGCGTTTGTAAGTGCGGCGATTCTATACCGGATCCAGGCGGCCGCCTACCGGTGAATCGCTCCGGCATCCTGCCTTCCAGTTGACCGATGACCCTCGATCAGGCATACCATGCCCGTGTTCTGATCGTCGGTATCGCGGTTTTGAATGCGGCTCGATCCCCGGAGCGGGGCAGGAGATGACGATGACGAAGACGATCCTTCAAGGCGTGGGCGTGGCGGTTCTTGCGATGACCTTGTGCGGCGCCGCGCCGGCGACCGACGGCGGGAGGATGCCGAGCGCCGGGGAGCCGGCGCCGGACTTCAGCCTCCCGACCAACGACGGCAGGCAGGCCGGACTGAAGGATTTTCGCGGCAAGTGGGTCGTCCTCTACTTCTATCCCAGGGATTTCACCAGCGGCTGCACGCTCGAGGCGCACAATTTTCAGCGGGACCTCGCGAAGTACGAGAAGGCGGGAGCGGTGATCCTCGGCGTGAGCGTCGACAGCGTCGACTCGCACAAAGGTTTCTGCGCGAAGGAAGGCCTCGGCTTCCAGCTGCTGTCCGACAAGGACGCGAAGATCACGACCGCCTATGGCTCGGTGATGGACGACCAGGGGACCAGGATGTCCGCGCGGAACACTTTCCTCATCGACCCGCATGGGACGATCGCGAAGGTGTTCACCAAGGTCGACCCGACGAAGCACAGCGATGAGGTGCTCGCCGCGCTCGGCTCCCTCAAGTAGGCTTGACGAAGTGACCATATTTGACTAGATTATAGTCATGAAGACCGTTCGGATTGCCGAGCTCAAGGCCCGCCTCAGCGAGCACTTGCAGGAGGTCCGCCGGGGACGCTCGTTCACGGTGATGGACCGGAATACTCCCATCGCCCGAGTCATCCCCTACGGCGGACAGAACGAGCCGCTTCGCGTACGACGGCCCCTCGGTCGCTACCCTTCCCTGCAGAAGGTCCCTCTCCCTCCTCCCCTGAAGGTCGACGCCGATCCCGTGGAGTTGTTGCTGCAGGACAGACAGGGCGAACGGTGACGGCCTACCTGGACTCCTCCGTTCTGCTGCGCCTCATTCTCGGCCGTCGGGACAGGCTCAAAGAGTGGAAGCGCGTGCGCCAGGGTGTCGTCAGCGCTCTCGCCGAGGTGGAGTGCCTGCGGACCCTTGACCGCCTCCGCCTCGCCCGGGGTCTGAAGGATGACGAGCTGGCCCGCCGCCGGGAGGCGGCGTATCGCCTCTTCGACGAGGCTGAGGTCGTCGATGTGGGACGTCCCATCCTGACGCGGGCCGCTCAGCCCTTCCCGACGCCTCTCGGTACACTCGATGCGATCCACCTCTCGACTGCCCTGCTCTGGCGGGAACAGAGCGACGGCGAGATCGTGATGGCGACCCACGACGCCGCCCTCGGAACCGCCGCACGCGCCAGCGGCCTCGGCGTTATCGGGGTCTGAGAGCCTGGGCTTCCAGGATACGCGGACCCCGACATGCGGTCCCTGCGACGGAGCCAACACGACGCAATCGCACCAACCCTCCGACTGCCTGTCAGCAATGCAGGAGGTTCTAATCTGGTCGCTCTCGGAGCCCGGCGGCTAATTTTCTCATCTCGTTCCGCTGGCCGTCATCCAATGCTTCTGCGCGATCCGCGTAGGCAAGCAGAGTCTTTGCTGTTTCGGACTTGCGACCGAACGACACAGCGTTCAGCCGGCGGCCAATTTCGATTGCATCATCGGGCGTGGCTCGCGGTAAGAAGTCGGCAACGGCGGCAGCGACCCAGGAGTCGATTTTCTCGTGCGGATAGTCACGGAGAACCTTCTTGGTAATTCGCTCGGCGATGATGGCAATGATGTTGAAACGTTCCAGGGCATTGTCAGAGCTCTGAATCGCCGTGGTCATGGTGTCGAAGTATGGACCCAGCTCAAAATGCTTTGCTGCGAGCCGCCCGTCCTCGCACCATTTTGGGGGACGGGCTGCTTCGCAGGGAGATAGGGCAGCGGACCAAGCGGTCCGCCACGGTGAGCAGTAGCGCTTGCAGAAAAGATCGATTTGACGCAACTTAGGCTCATCAAGACCAACACACTTAGATGGGATCGGCTGGCATGCATCCACGGTATCAGTGATTAGTTTCATGAACTCGGGGCCGAACTTTACTTCTTCCTTCGCCAGCCCCCTGGCGAACAACACGTCACTCTCGGCCACAGCATGCCAGTCCTGACCCTCCACACTGAGAACCGTGGACCATATCAGAGTCGTGAGCAGGGGCGTAATGACGGCCAGGGCTATTGGCCCGGACCATGGCCAAGATTCAGCGATTTGCCTGAGGAAGTCCGGAGGTTGCTTCATGGGTTAACAAGTTTCTCGGCCGCCCACTGGACAAAGTCAATCGCAGCCTGGAAGCCATGCTTCCACGGATGTGCGTCTGGCGAATATTCCCCGGTGTGAAAATCGCCGGTCACAGGCGATCCTGAATCTCTCTCCAGCGAGAAGTGAGTCTCGTTGTCACCCTCAGGGCCACCAGAGCTTCGGAATTCATCCTTGCCGATATGGGCGCCTCCCTCAGTTGGGAACAATCCTGCCTTTGCCAGAGCCTCATCTGCCTTCTCCCTGGAGCCTGGATACTCAAAGGTTCCTCGGGCGTCCTGTCCGAAGTGAGGGTTATGAAGAAAGTGGTAGGTCGCTCCTGCAAGTGGCCCAGACGACTCAGTAAAGTTCACTGGCGCGCTATTTCGCTTCCATACTCCGATATAGCTTGAGGTGACTCCGCCCGCCTGGGTCGCCAAGTGAACGCCACTGCCGTCGACCGACCCGGAGTATTGGTTGCCGTTCTGATCAACGAGCGTACCATCTTTCTCCTTGACGACGGTCTTCTTAAATCGTCCTTGGCTCCCATCCTTTTTTGTCTTGTATGAACCTACCCTCCCTTTGTGGCAAGTGGCACTCTCCCCTGAGCATTTCAAATAAAAGTCCAAGCCATCGGGATCCACATATTTGAGAGGATTGTTCCCAGCGTAAATGTATCTGTTCAGAGTCTGTGGGAATTCCAAGTGGCCCGCTAGAGGGTCAGGCGACATGAACCGCCCTGTCGACACGTAGTACCTCGCTAACATATAATCCAGCCCACTCTCCGGATCACGCTCGTGTCCTGTGAACTGCTTGGTGTTGCTGCTGCCTTGGCCCACCGCGGGCAACTCCTCGCCTGTGCTCCCTACGATATCTTTGCCCACTTTCGTCGGATAAACGGTGGACTAACTC
>CAYLND010000061.1:0-19333 GCA_964384905.1 uncultured Acidobacteriota bacterium | reverse complement strand
TAATCACGGGCGCGTCGGGCTTCGTCGGCTCGCATCTGTGTGATCGGTTCCTCGCCGAAGGCCACGACGTCGTGGGGCTCGACAACTTCATCACGGGCCACCCGGACAACGTCGCGCATCTGATCGGGAACGACCGCTTCGAGTTCGTGCGCCACGACATCTCGACGTCCACGTACATCGAGGGGCCGCTGGATGGTGTGCTGCATTTCGCGTCGCCGGCGAGTCCCATCGATTACCTGGAGCTGCCGATCGAGACCCTGAAGGTTGGGTCGCTCGGCACGCACAACGCGCTCGGCATCGCGAGGGAGAAGGGCGCGCGCTTTTTCATCGCCTCCACGTCGGAGGTGTACGGCGATCCGCTCGTGCACCCGCAGAACGAGGAGTACTGGGGGAACGTCAACCCCGTGGGGCCCCGGGGTGTGTATGACGAGGCCAAGCGCTTCGCCGAAGCGTTGACCGTCGCCTATCGCAACACCCACCGTCTCGACACGAAAATCGCGCGGATCTTCAATACGTACGGGCCGCGCATGCGTCTCGCCGACGGACGCGCCATCCCCGCCTTCATGACGCAGGCGCTACGGGGAGAACCGGTGACCGTCTTCGGTGACGGCCGTCAGACCCGGTCGTTCTGCTACATCGACGATCTGGTCGAAGGAATCTACCGACTGACCATGTCTCCGCACGCCGGGCCGGTGAACCTGGGCAATCCTCGGGAGATATCGCTGCTGGACATGGCACACGCGGTGATCACGCTGACGGGCTCCCGGAGCACCATCGTGCACCAGCCTCTCCCCGTAGACGATCCCAAGGTGCGTCAGCCCGACATCCGGGCGGCTCGCGAGCTTCTGTTGTGGGAGCCGAACGTGGGTCTGGAGGACGGACTGACGAGGGTGACCGCTTACTTCCGCCAGCGACTGGGGCTCTGAGGCGGCTCTCAGCCGACCGACCGGTCCATCCTCGTTCCCGCTCCCGTGTCGATCAGGGCGGATGGACCACCGCTCCCGGTCTTCGGACGATGCTTTCCCTTCTTGGATGAGGACTCGCCGTAGTAGTAATAGCCCGCGTAGTAGTAGTCGCTGTAATACTGCGAGCGCTCGATGTCGACGTTGTTCAGCACGGCGCCGACGATATTCGGGTTGACGCGCCGCACGTTCGTGACGCATCGCCGGATCATCTCGCGATCGTTCTCGTTGTGCTTGATCACGAACGTGACCATGTCCGCGAGAGACGCCAGGATGACCGCGTCCGCAAGAGACACGACGGGCGGCGAGTCGATGAAGATCCAATCGAAGTGGTGCCGCAGCTCGTCGAGCAGCATCTTGAATCGCTCGTGACCGAACACGTCGGCGGGATTCGGTGGCAGCGGCCCGCTGGTGATCGCATAAAGACTCGGTAGGTCGGTCGCCCGGGCGTAGTTCTTCCAGTCGTCCCCCTCGGAGGCCAGGATGTAATTCGTGATCCCTCCGTCCCGTCCCAGATTCAGACGCTGGTGGACGGCTGGGCGGCGCAGGTCACAGTCGAGAACGATGACCCTCTCGCCGGCGGTCGCGAGGGTCCGTGCGACGTTCACGATCGTGCTGGTCTTCCCCTCCTGCGGTCCGGCGCTGGTGACCAGCACGAGATTCGTCCCCTTGGTCTTTCTCGAGAAGAGCAGGCTCGTCCGCAGTGTCTGATAGGCCTCACGGACCGCGTGCCCGACCTCCGCGCCCTGCCGGGGAACGATCGCGAGGAGATTCAACCGCAGGAATTGCTCGACGTCCTCGGAGGTGCGGACCGTGTTGTCGATATAGTCCATGAAGAAGACCGTCCCGACGCCGAGGAACAGCCCAAGCAGGATCCCGATCCCGATGTTCAGGAGGGACCGCGGCTTCACCGCCACGGTCGGCACGGGAGCCTTGTCCAGAATGCGGAGGTTGTTGCTGAGCAGGCTGGAGCTGAGGGTGATTTCCTTGACCCGTGTATTGATCAGGTCGTAGATCCGCTTCGTCTCGGTGGCCTCACCCTGGACCATTTGGAAGCTCGTGGCCTTCCGATTCACCTGCAGGGACTCCTCTTTCGCCTGATCGACGGAGCGGCCGAGCTTCGACTCCTGATCGCGCAGAAGGGCGAGCTGCGTGCGCAGACCGTCGATGACCCGATTGGCCTCCGAGGTGATCTTCTGGTTGATCTTGTCGAGCTCGCTCTGCTTCTCGAGGACGCGGATGTGCTTGTCCTTGTAGGTGACCAGCAGCTTCTCGTACTCCCTCTCGAGCTGGACCTTTTCCCGGAGCAGGTCGATGATGACGGGGTCCGCGCCGATCTGCTGGACGCTCTCGTAGGAGCCGCCGTTGCGGGTCACCTCGTCGATCTCGTGCAGAAGGCTCTCGAACTGGGCGCGCTTGACCTGGATTTCCGTGTACTGGGCCTGGAGCGAAGACAATTTCTCGTTGGTGATCTTCTGCTGGTTCTCCGGCACGTAGAGGTTCGCCTTTTCGGCGAAATCGAAGGTTTTCGACTGCGTGTCCTCCAGCCGCTCCTTGAGAGGGGCGATCTCCCGGAGAAGGGCGGTGACGGCCTGGGACGTCGCCTGGACCGCCTGGTCGAGATTGCGACTGACGTAGGCATCGGCGATGGCGTTGACCCACGTGGCGACTTCCTCCGGCTTGGTTCCCTCCAGGCTGATCTCCACGATGCCCGTGTCTTTCACCGGCTCGACCTCGATGATCTTGGTCAGGGCGCCGATCGGGTCGTCGGTGCTCTTGAAGCGCGGATGATTGTAGAGGTCGAGCTTGTCGAACACGCGGGTCGCCACGTCCCGGCTCTTGATGATCTCGTATTGCGAGTTGAAGTAACGCTCCTCGGCGAACCAGCCGAAGCTGGCGGTGCCGAGATCGGCGACATCGGCGACGGGGGCGACCTTGCGCGACACCGGTGCGATCTCGACCGTCGCCACCGCCCGATACACGGGCTTCTGCGTGAAGGTCCCGATCGCCACCAGCGTCACGACCGCGACGAAGATACTCAGAACGGTCCAGCGACCACGCCAGATCAGGCGCCAATAGTCGAGAAGATGCACCTCCCGCCTTTCTTCGACGGGAGCTGAATTATCCAGCATGGCGTAATCCTATCACCAAGCCCGCCATTTGCAAGGTCTTTGTGGGAGTCGGGCCTTAGAAGACCCGTCTGGGTACGATAATGGTATCGCTCGGACGCAGCGGTACATCCGGCTTCTTGCCGTCCTCGATCGCCTTCAAATTGATGTTCAGCTTCTCGTGGCGGCCCCCGTCCTCCCGCAACAGCTGAATGTCCTTGCGGTTCGCGAACTGCGTCAGCCCACCGGCGACGCTGATCGCATTCATGATCGTCAGGCCGCTCTCCAGATAGTACATCCCGGGCTTGTTGACCTCCCCGCGGATATAGAAGGCCTCCTTCTCGCCGACGGCGATGATGTCGCCATGAACCAGCAGGGGGTTGCCGTCGACATTGTCCCGGCTCAGGAGACGTTCCCGATCCACCGCGATCTGTTGCGGTGCCTCGTCCTTTCCCGTCCTCCGGGTGATGAGGATCTGGGCGCCGGCCTCCTTGGTGGCCCCGCCGGCCGCGGCCAGGAGATCGATGAGTCGCATGTTGCGCTTGAGAACGTATTGCCCCGGGTTGCGTACTTCTCCGATGACGGTGACCCACTGACTCTGGTATTCGCGCACGTCCACGCTGACTTGGGGGTCGACGAGATAGTCCTTGCCCAGGACACGGGTGATCTCGTCGTCGATCTGCGAGACCGTCTTACCCTCCACCTGCTGGTCGCCTATCAGGGGATAGTTGATCGTGCCGTCGCCGCGGACCTCGACGACCTTGCTCAGGTCCTCGTGCCCGAACACCGAGACTTCCAGCTTATCCCCCACTCCGACCCGGTATTCCGGCATGCGCGCCGTCTCACCCGCGGCTTGTCCAGAGGAGGCGACGATGCGCAGCGTCATTCCACCCTCGCTCTGCTCGATGGCGGCGATGGTCGATCGCCCAAGCAGGAAGTGCACTTCGACGCCCGTCGCACCGTCGGGCGTCGCGACGCGAATCTCGGAGAGGAGAGGGCTGTTGGGCACGTAGCGCGGCTGCAGCCCCGAGCCCGCCTCCGGAATCACGAGCGTCGCCTCCGAGCCTCCGCTGGACGGCAGGCTCAGCGAGAACCGTGCCACGGGCATCGATGTTCGCACGGTGACCGCGAGCCCCCCGTCCTTCTCTTCGTAGCTCAGGCTCTGGAGAAGGAACGTCCCGGCGGCGGCAGGCCCCCGCGTCGCCGAAAGGGCCGTCGTGGACATGGACGCCAGAATCATCAGCCAGCGCATGACCAGACGAGGGCTCACAATCGTTCCGTGGCGCTGGGCGCCAACAGCCGTTGAACGCGACGCTCGGGCACTCTTCCCATCCTTACAGGGCATCGAGAGGATTGGAGCGACTCCGCTCTTGATTATAGCCGAGGAAGGGTTTCGTCCGCGGACGAACCGGAGCGGCCGTGGCGCGGCGGGAAGAGCGAGCCCTCAGCGACGCCTCACACTCACGACGCCGGCGCGTCCGCGCGCCGTTTCGCGCCGAATTCGACCACCTTGGTCGTGGCGGACCAGGCCTGCGGGCTGTCCGCCGGGGCCACGGAGTGATAGTCGGGCACGAGGCTCCTCAGAGCTTCCAGTGCGTCGAGGATTCGACCCTCGCGGACAGCCGCTTCGGCCTCGGCCAGCTTCCGCCAGCCGCCCTCGTTCAACGGCTCGATGCCGGTGAGGACCATGATTTCCTCGTTGGAGGTGGGGAGCGCCTCCTCCCGGTCGCTCTTGAGCTCCTCATGCAGCTTTTCGCCCGGGCGCAGCCCGGTAAAGACGATCGGGATGTCTACGTCGGGCTTCAGGCCGGACAGCTCGATCATGTTCCGAGCGAGGTCCGCGATGCGAACCGGTTCACCCATCCTCAACAGGAAGGTCTCTCCTCCCTCCCCCATCGCGCCCGCCAGCATCACGAGTTGCACCGCCTCCGGGATGGTCATGAAGAAACGCGATGCTTCGGGATGTGTGACGGTCACGGGGCCTCCGGCGGCGATCTGCCTGCGAAACGTCGGAATCACCGAGCCGTCGCTCCCAAGAACGTTGCCGAATCGGACGGCCATGAAGCGCGTCCCATTGCCGGAGAGACTCTGGATCAGCCGCTCGCCGAGCTGCTTGGTCGCCCCCATGACGCTCGTGGGGTGAACCGCCTTGTCCGTGGAGATGTAGATGAATCGCTCCACCTTCCCCTGATTCGCGATCTCCGCCAGGTGCAGGGTGGCCATCACGTTGTTCTTGATCGCCTCAAGGGGGTTGCCCTCCATGAGGGGAACGTGCTTGTACGCGGCGGCATGAAACACGATCTGCGGTCGCCTCTCCGTGAAAAGATCGAGCATCCGGGCACGGTCCTGGACATCGGCGATCACCATGCCGGAATTCAGGATCGGATGCGAGTCCTTCAATTCCATCTCGAGATAGAAGAGATTGTTCTCGTTCCGATCGACGAGGACGAGCTCGCTCGGCCCGTACGCGGCGATCTGACGTGCCAGCTCCCTGCCGATGGAACCGGCGGCCCCCGTGACCAGCACTCGCCTGCCGCTGAGACTCTGCCGCAGGATCTGCCGATCCAGGCTGACCACGTCGCGGCCCAGAAGATCGTCCAGATCGACCGACCGAATCTGGCCGATGCGCGCCGCTCCCCGCTGGAGCTCGCCGCGGGTCGGCACGGTCTTGAACCGGGCGTTCGTGCGCCGGCAGATGTCGAAGATCTCCTGCCGCCTCCGACTGGACGCGCTCGGGATGGCGATGATGACCTCCCGAACACCCTGCTCGTCGATGATCCTCTCGAGACGACCCGTGTCCCCCAGAACCGGGACCCCATGGATCTTGACGCCGGCCTTGTCCCTGTCATCATCGATGAACCCGACCGGGTTGTACTCGGGATGCGGGCTCTTCCCGAGCTCCCGCAGCAACGACTCACCCGTATCCCCCGCGCCGATGATCAGGGTTCGCGCGCCTGCCGCGCGTTTTCGCAACGAAAAGATTTCGAATCGGAAACGGGGGGCCAGACGGATCGTGCCGGTGAACAGCAGCAGCAAAACGGTATCGATGATCAGGACCGCGCGGGACAACCCCGTGAATCCGAGGGCGTAGAACAGGACGATCAGCGCGACGGTTCGCATCGTGATGGCCCTGACGAGCCGGAACAGATCATCCAGGCCGGCGTATTTCCAGTACCCCTGATAGAGCCCGCAGACGGAGAAGAGGAGAGGCGTGAGCAGCAGATCGAGCAGGACGAGCTCGACGTTGCGATAGGTTCGAACTCGGAAGGCGCCCCAGTCGAAATCGAACCGCAAGGCGACGGCCAGGGCGTTCGCCAGCAGCACGGCGGCCACGTCGCAGGCCACGAAGAGCAGCCTTCTACGGTTTCTGAGCAGCTGTGTCATTCGAGTAATCCGAGCACTCGCCATCGCGGCTGAGTCACCGGCGCTGGGCATGGCGTGGATGAGCTTTCTATATACCGTGACGATCACGGCCTGTCAAGAAAAACCCTGTGGGGTCAAGGATTACTGGCGTGGCTCCCAGTAGGGCGCGTCCGTGCGGAGGAGACAGGACACGAGGCCGGCCAACCCGGAAACGGAGATGGCGACGAAGTAATACGGGAGATAAAAGGGGATGAGCCGGAGTCCCATCCGGCTGGTGACGAAGCCTACGGCGGCGGCCCCGTACAGAAACGCCTGTCCCCCGAGCGCGAGCGTCCTCCAGGGGGTTGGCAGACCGGGGCTCGCGAGCAGGAGCCCCGCCAGGGCGAGCCCGGTGCCCCACCGGAGGATGCGGTGGGACAGACACTGATAGAGCACGAGGATCCGCGCGCGGCGCACGGCCTCCAGGGCGACGTGCGCGATCGACCTCAGTCCGAACGAGGCATGCCGCCGGCGCCGCCTCATCTCGACCGCCTCGGCAGCCGATTCCTCGGTGCACCGGGCCTCCGTGTCATAGAGTGTCAGGAACCCCCCGAGCGTGATACGGATGGGGATGATGTCGTCGCAGAACATCAGGGGGTCAACGGGCCTGAACAGCGGGCGGCGATAGGCGTAGATCGCTCCGTTGGCGCCGAGCAGGGAACCCAGCGAGCTCTCCAGCCTCTTGATGAGATCTTCGTAGGCCCAGTACACGCGCTCTCCTTCTCCGGCGGCGAGTCGACGGGGGTTGACGTAGCGCAGCGCCCCACACACGCAGCCGACGCGCTCGTCGGTGAAGTGTCGCACCAGGCGGCGCAGGCTCCCGGGCTCATACATGGAGTTGGCGTCGGACATGACCACGAGATCGGTGGTCAGTTCGGGCACCACGTGGTTCAGGCAGGCGACCTTCCCGCGCCGACCGCTGAAGCGCCGAAGCAACACGCCGCGCGACTCGTATTCCGCCGCGATGGCGTCGGTCGCGTCGGTCGATCCATCCGAGACCACGTAGATCCGCAGGCGATCCTTCGGATAATCGAGCATCAGGCTGTTGTCCAGCTTTCTCCCCAGAATGGCCTCCTCGTTGTAGGCCGAGATCACGAGACTCACCGACGGCGTGCGGTCGTCCTGGACATGCCGGGATCGATCACCCCGCAGCAGGCGGAGGACGAGAAGAGAGAGGGGGTATCCGACGTAGGCGTGAGCCAGTAGCGCGACGCAGGTCCACAGAAGGAGAGGCATCACCCCGCCCGGCCACGCATGATCGCCATGAGGGTGCGACCGAGGAGCTTCAGATCGTAGATGAACCCGGCGCGGACCAGGTAATCCAGATTGATGGCGAGCTTGGTCGGCAGGATGTCCTCGATGTAGTAGCGCTCCCTCCCGGACTCCGGCACGGATCCGAGCAGCGACTCCTCGTCCCTGAACAGGAGGGTGGCGGGGTCGGTCAGGCCCGGACGCGCGAGGAGCACGCGGCGCTGCTCCGGCGTGTACAGGGCCACGTAACGGGGCACCTCAGGACGCGGTCCTACCAGAGACATATGGCCCCGCAGGACGTTGAGGAACTGCGGCAATTCATCGAGCTTGGTCGCGCGGAGCAAACGGCCCAGCCGCGTGATGCGGGGGTCTCCGCTCCCCGTGATCTCCAGGCCCGGTGCCACCCGCGCGCGCATCGTGCGGAATTTCAGCAGGCGAAAGGGCCGTCCGTCCTGGCCAATGCGCTCCTGCACGAAAAAGACGGGACGACCCATGAACGCGACGACCAGCAGAGCCAGCAGGACGACCAGCGGGGCCAGGACGATCAGAGACACGAGGGAACCCGCCAGATCGAACGCCCGCTTGGCGGGACCCCGGCAGTAGGACAGTCCGGCGTCGCGCTCCGTCATCGCCGGTAACGGCGAGCCAGATCGAAGAGCGTCTCGATCACGCGGTCCTGATGCCGGGTGCGGAGCGCCGGGTAGAGCGGAAGCGACAGGGCCCTCCCGGATTCCCGCTCCGTGTGTGGAAAGTCTCCCCTCCTGAACCCGAATTTCTTCCGGTAGAAGGAATGGAGATGCAGGGGCAGGAAATGCACGCTGGTGCCGATCCCCCGTGCTCTGAGACGATCGATCAGCTCGTCCCGCCCGATGCGCAGCACCCCGGGGCGAATCCTCAGGACGTAGAGGTGCCAGGCATGGGTCGCTCCCGGAGACTCCGCCGGCAGATCGAAGGCCTCGCAGCCCCGCAGCATCGTGCCGTAACGCCTCGCCAGGTGGCCTCGGCGCCGCTGCATGATCGGGAAACGTGCGAGCTGCGCCAGTCCCAGGCCCGCGGCGACGTCGGTCATGTTGTACTTGTAGCCCATCTCCACGACGTCGTACTTCCACGACCCGCCCTTCGTGTACCGCTTCCAGGCGTCACGTGAGAGTCCGTGCAAGCTCAGGCGGCGCAGGCGATTGGCGAGCCGCCCGTCACCGGTCGTCATCATGCCGCCCTCGCCGGTGGTCAGGTTTTTCGTCGCGTAGAAGCTGAAGCACGTGACGTTCGAGAGCCGGCCGACGGGCCGTCCCCTCAGATCGGCTCCGAGGGCATGGGCAGCATCCTCGATGACCGCGAGACCGTGCCGCCGGGCGATCGAGAGGATCGGATCCATGTCGCAGGGAAGCCCGGCGATGTGGACCGGCACGATGGCGCGCGTCCGGCGCGTCACCGCCCTGGCAATCGCCTCCGGATCGATATTCAGCGTCTCCGGGACGATGTCCGCGAACACGGGGCGAGCGCCCTGGTAGAGAATCGTCTCTCCCGTGGCAGCGAACGTATAGGGGCTCGTGATGACCTCGTCGCCTCGCCCCACACCGCACGCCGCCAGCGCCAGATGCAGGGCGGCGGTGCACGAATTGACGCCGATGGCGTGAGAGGCCCCGACGAGACGGCGGATTCCTTCCTCCAGACGGTGCACCTTCGGGCCGGTCGTGAGCCAGCCGGAACGAATCGACTCCGTGGCCTGACGAACCTCCTCCCGGCCCGTCTGGGGAAGGTAGTAGGGTATCCAGGAGTCTCCGGGACGACGCATGGTCCGGTCAGACCGGCGCATGAACCTGCTCGCCGGCAGGACGGTGAGGGGGAGCGCGGCGAGCGACCGCATGGTCGCGCGCGTCCGTGACGTTCACGCGGGACGCGATCCGACCCAGGCTCGCGGCCAGACCGAAATAGAACCACAGATACTTGAGCCCCTCGCTCGCCACGGAAAGACCCGCGAGCATCATGGCCAGAAGACAGCCTTCGGCCGCGATCGCGATCATGCGCATTTGCTGATCCTTGGCGGCGGCCCCCGCCCGCATCGCCCTGCGGATGGATCTCCAGGCGAGCCAATGGAGGAGAAGAAACAGGGCCAGCCCCACCAGACCCGTTTCCGCAGCCACGCTGAGGTAGGCGTTGTGGGCGACCAGCCGCTTCACGAGAAGCTCACCGTGGGCGTAGCGCACCGAGGCGGGGGCGAAGTTTCCTATTCCGACCCCCGTCAGCGGATGATCCCTGATCATCTGGAGCGCAATCTCCCACAGGTTGAGTCGGGTGCCGAAGGTCTCCTTCTTCTCCTCCACCGACGGAATGATCGTGTTGACGCGGTTCCAGAAAGAATCGGGCAAGAACATCACCACCGCGACCAGCACGCCGATGGACGCAATGAGCACGCCGATTCTCCTGGCCTGCGCGATGCGATACCACACCAGGACGAGAGCGCACGCCATGGCCAGGACGCCGGCGCGCGAGAAGGTGAGCGCCTCCCCGAAGAGGAGCACGGGCAGGATCCCCATCAGAAGGATCTTCGCGTGGCCTTCGGAGATCTGATACAGGACGTACGTGCAGACCATGGCGAGATTTGCATAGATGGCGAAAGCGTTGCGGTCCCCCCGGAAGCCCGAAACCGTGCGACTCAGCTGCAGATAATACATGCCCAGACCGGCGATGGCCGCGATCGACGTCCAGATCACGATGGACCAGTAGACACCGCGGAGCTTCGGAAGGCTGTCCACGACCGACGTGAACATGAGCGTGGCCACGACCAGCTGGAAAAAAGTCATGAAGCGCGTCAGTGCTTCACCGCTGTCGAGCGCGTAGGTGAACGAGAGGCCGAGCCATCCCAGGAAGACGAACATCAGGACGGTGAAGGCGTCGACTCGGAAGAGGGGCTGTCGCCGCATCGCGAGGCTCAACAGCCAGCCGACCAGGATGATCGGTCCCGCCACTTTCATCCCCGTCACGCCGCTCTTGGTGGTGAGGATGTTCTCGAAGTAGATGAGCATGACGAACGCATGGATCCCGATGAGAGGCTTGAGCATCAGGACGAGCACCGCGACGCCAGCCACGGTGAACACCAGGACCATCTCGGACGGAAGGTGCAGCCACACCAGCGCCAGGCACAGGAAGATGAAGTAGGAGAGACCGGCGAGGATCAACAGGGGCCCGCCGAACTCCCGCCCGACGGCCTTCATGGCGCTCCCTCCCCCAGGCGGGCGCAGCGGTTGCGGGCCTCCGCGTCCTCGGGCAGAAGTCGGAGCAGGATGGCGCACACGTCCGCCGTGTCACCCTGGTGGTGTCTCTCATAGAAGGCCAGCAGAGCCCACCAGGCGGCCGCATCGTGAGGATGCAGGTTCGTTGCCGCGACGAACTGCCGCTCGGCCTCCGGAAGCTTTCCGGCGCTTTCCAGGACCTCTCCCAGCCCGTGAAAGAACTGGACCTCGGTCGGCGCCGCCTCGCGCGCCTGGCGCATCTCGGAGACGGCGGGCCCGATCTCCCCCAACGCCATATGCGCACGTCCCAGAAGATAGTGGGGCCACGGATCGCTGGGCTTCAGCCGGGCGGCCTGTTCCAGGTGCTCGATGGCTTCCTGATACTCCTTCGTCCTGTAACGCAGGTCGCCCAGCAGATAGTGAGCGAGAAAGGACCGGGGGGAGTCTGCGATCGCCCCTGTCAGATACGGAACGGCGCGCACGTCCTGGCCGTTCTGGATCAGAAGGCGGGCCGTGTCGCAGGCGATCTCGGCCCGGGTCACCATGGAGATCCCCTCGGCCGCATCTTCGAATCCCTGAAGGGCCGCTTCCAAAAGCTCCGGCGACAGCTTGGGGCGCACTAGGTACCGATGATCGTCGAGGTGAGGGAAGGCGGCCACGGCGCGCCGGCAGTGATCCGCAGCCTTCCCGACGCTGCCGATCTCGAGAAGAAACTCCACCAGGAGGTCATGGTAGATATAGTTGTTCGGCTCCCATCGTGTCGCCGTTTCCAGCGCCAGGACACCGAGCCATTCGTTCCGCGTCAGATTCGCGAGCGGATCCTCGGAGAGCTGTGAGAGATCGAGCGATGCCGCGCGCCGCTCCTTTCGGGCCTGATGGAGATAGATGTCGGACGCAAGGGACCAGTCATAAGCCCTGTACGGGGTCGCTCGAAGCCGGCGAGCAACGAGCGCCTGCGCCTGTCGGACCGCCGTTTCCTCAGGCATCGGCACATCCAGCTTGATCCCGGCCTCCTGCTGGTCCAGCCCGAAGAGAAGGAGCTCAATCTCGTCGGTTTCCACCGGGTCGGGGTCCCCGCCCCACGCGAGGGCCGACTGATAATCGCTCCATGCCGCCCGGTGGTCGTTGCGGAAAAACGCGAGCTCTCCCCTCAGTCGCTGCACGGCCGCGATGCAGCGTCGACCGAAGTAGACGCTCTCGACGACCAGAATCGCCAGGAAGCCCAGGATCAGGGCCTTTCTCGCCAAACGCCTCTCTCCGTGGAGTTCGCGTAATATACGACGGCCCGGGGCCACCCGCAATCGCGTCTCACGAGGGCGACGTCCCGTCCCGCACCAGGACCGGGCGGCCCACCTGCTCGCTGCGCACGACCCGGTCCAGTCCGACCAGAAGACCGCCCAAGAGAGCGCACAGAAAGCCGTTCGCCCCGATCTGCAGATTGAAATCGACCAGGGAATGCAGGGCGAGACTCAGCAGCGAGACCGCGACACCGACGCGCAGCAGATCGAGCGGATGATCGCGGCTCCTGAGCGCCGGCCACCAATAACGCCGCCCGAATCGCACCCCACATACGAGCAGGATCAGTCCCCCGACGAGGCCCGTTTCCCAGAGGAATTGCAGGTAGTCGTTGTGCGCCTTGTCCCAGCGGGTCGAGGAACCGGGGGGCGTGTGTGGAGCGAAACTGTCCTCGAACGTGCCGAGCCCCGCGCCCATCCAGAGAACCCCCGGCAGGTTCCTGACCACTCCGTCCCACACGATCAGACGCGAACGGAACGAGGCCTCGCTCGGAAGATCCTGCGACATGCGAACCTTGTCGGCGATGATATCCGCGCCGATCAGGGCGACCAGAAGAGCGACGACCAGAAGGAGCGACCCGGCCACGGACCAGGCCAGCAGACGGGAGGGAACGCGGCGCCGGATCACGGCGAACAGAATCAGCCCGCTGACACAGGTCGAGAGGATCCCGCCGCGGGACAGGGAGAAGATCAGCGACACAATCAGGATGACCGCGGCGAAAAGGGCGAGACCCGCCTGACCCCAGCGTTCCCAGCGACCCTCCGAACGCCCCCACGGCGACCAGGGGGCCCCGTCGTTGGAGGGTCGTGCGAGCCTGTCCCGGCTGCGCAAGGCGACGAGGTAGAACGTCAGGGCGATGGCGACGGGGATCACCATCTCCACATAGCCCGCGAAATGATTGTGGTTGACGAACGGTCCGAAGGGTGACGACGGGGGCACCTTGCGTATCCAGTAGATCCTGCCGTTCCACGTCAGGAATTGAACGAGACCGTGCAGCGCGACCAGAAAGCCAACTGTCGTGACCGTGGCGATCACGAACACGGCCCGTTCGCCGCGGTCCACCCACGCGGCCATCAGGAAAAAAAGAGCCGCCAGGCTGCCGACCAGGAGCAGGCGTGAACGGGTCTCTCCGGGCCGAATGCTGATCGGACGCCTTCCGGGCATAGAGGGGTTCAGGACCGGCTCGTCGTGCAGGTCCTGAGCGGCGTCGGCTTGAATTCCGTCGGCGAACGTAGGGGGGGCGATGGGTGTATACATCCGGGCCGACTCGGGCGAGATGACCCTGAGCCAGCCGAGCGGGATCGGGATGATCTGGACGGCGCAAACCCCGAGAAAAAGAAGCGCCGCGACCTCGAGGCCAGTCCTTCCGTCCCGGCCTCGTCTCGAATATCCGGAGCCCCAGAGCCCCCCGAGGACGTGGAGGACCGCCAGCGTGGCAATCCCCCACTCCATGAGAGCGAGCGACCACTGCTCGACCGTCCCGAAGGCGAGCGGCGTGAAGATGATGAGCGCCACCAGCCCCCATTTGACCGCGCCGTTGGCGAGGGTGTCGAACGCCACCTGGCTCACCTACCGTTCGCCCGCATGACGTGCCGGCAGCCTTTCGACGGCCTCTCGGACGCGCTGGGCCGCCCGGATGTGGCAGACGAGCAGAGCGTTTCCGTCGCGCACGGCCACGACATCGTTCACGCCCACGAAGACCGAGAGCCCGCCCGGGTTCACGGCGAGGCAGCGTGCCGAATCGAAGAAGAGCCCGTCGCCCATGGCCCGATTGCCGTGGCGGTCACCGCGACCCAGCCCGCCGAACGCCGCCCAGCTCCCGACATCGGACCACGGCAGGGCGCTGGGAACCACGAGCGTCGCCCGGGAGCGCTCCAGGACCGCTTTGTCGATCGCGATGGCGGGCACCCTGGCAAGAACGCTCCGGGGCACCCTCCACCGGGACCGGCCCGCCCGCCGCGACCAGGCCTCCAGCGGCGCGAGGACATCCGGACGATGAGCGCGCAACTCCGCAAGGAGGGCCGCGGTCGTCCAGACGAACATCCCGCTGTTCCAGAACACTCGAGGCGATCGAACCAATCGCGCAGCCGTGACCGCCGCGGGCTTCTCCAGGAAGGCCGCCACCCGATGGACACCCGGCGCGACCGTCGCGCTGGAGGATCGGATGTACCCGAAGCCGGTATCCGCAGAGCGGGGTCGGATTCCGATCGTGACGAGTCCGTTCCCGAAGCGCCGGGCGGCACCCGCCGCCCGGCGCAGAGTGACCCGGAAGGCGGGCCCTCGCGGGATGAAATGGTCCGAGGGCAGGACGGCCATGACGGCGTCGTCGCAGCGCCGTTGGATCCACAGAGCAGCCAGGGCGATCGAGCAGGCGGTGTTGCGCCCCGTCTCCTCCAGGAGAATCCGCGCGCGATCGAGACCAGGGGCCTGACGCCGCACCTGGCGGGCATGACGATCTCCCGCCACGACCAGCACGCGTGAACGCCCGGCCAGGCCGACGGCACGACGATAGGTCGCCTGGAACAGGCTTTCACCACGGACCAGCGGCAGGAACTGCTTGGGACGAGCGATCCTCGCCAAGGGCCACAGCCGCGTCCCCGAGCCTCCTGCGAGGATGACCGCGTAGAGCGGAAGGCGGCTCGTCTCAGTCAAAGAACCGATACCTGATGATGCAACCGATTGCCGTCAGGCCGTCCTTCCAGGTGATTTTCTTGCCGGCCTCGTACCCGCGACCGTGATAGGTGATGGGTACCTCGTAGATTCGGCACCCCAGCCGGGCGACCTTGGCGGTGAATTCCGGCTCGAAGCCAAACCGATTGGACCGGAGACGAAGACGCTTGAGGAGATCCGCACGGAACACCTTGTAGCACGTCTCCATGTCGGAGAGGTTCAGGTTCGTGAACATGTTCGACAGCGTCGTGAGGAAGCGGTTACCGACGTAATGCCAGAACAGCAGCACGCGATGCGTCTCACCTCCGAACCGCGACCCGTACACCACATCCGCCTTTCCTTCGAGAATCGGGCCCAGAAGACGCGGGTATTCCTCCGGATCGTACTCAAGGTCCGCGTCCTGTACGATGACCACATCGCCCCGGACGCGCTCGAAGCCGGTGCGGAGCGCTGCCCCCTTGCCCCGGTTCCTGTCGTGGAGGACCACCGCGACGTCGGGCCCCATCCCGGAGCCGAGAATGGCTCGGGTGCCGTCCGTGGAGCCGTCGTCGACGAGGACGATTTCCTTTTCGATCGGGACCGACTCCACCCTCCGCACGATCTCGCGGATGGTACCGGCCTCGTTGTAGACGGGGATGACGACCGAGAGCCTCATGCACGGAACCAGGCGACGGTGCGGCGGACTCCTTCCTCGAGACCAACCGACGGCGAGTAGCCGAGGTCCCGACGCGCCGCGTCGATCGAGGCCAGGGAATGCCGCACGTCCCCCGGCCGCGGTCGATCGTGCACGGGCCGGATCGGGGAGCCGATCACGCCCTCCAGGCAACGCAGCAGATCGAGCAGTGTGGCGCTCTCCCCACAAGCCACGTTGAACGCGCGACCCGCCGCCGTGGAGGGCGCCTCGCACGCCCTGACGTTGGCCTCCACGGCGTTGTCGATGTATGTGAAATCGCGCGATTGCAGCCCATCACCGTGAACCGCCGGCGCCTTTCCGGACAGGGCCGCCTGGACGAAATTCGGAACGACGGCCGCATACTCCGACGTCGGGTCCTGGCGCGGACCGAACACGTTGAAATACCGCAGCGAGATCGTCTCGAGACCATAGAGACCGTGAAAGATCCGGCAGTAGTACTCCCCGGCGAGCTTGCTGACGGCATAGGGCGACAGGGGGGCGGGGGTCATGGTCTCGACCTTGGGCAGCTCGGGCGTGTCGCCGTAGACCGAGGACGAAGACGCGTAGACGAAGCGCCTCACTCCGGCGGCACGGGCTGCGGACAGGAGATTCAGCGTGCCGGTCGCGTTCACCTGATGGCTGGCCAGCGGATCCTCGACCGAGCGCTGGACGGACGGAAGGGCGGCCTGGTGGAGCACGTGCGTCACGCCGCGCATCACCCGGAGCACCATCGCCTCATCCCGGATGTCGCCCCGGTGGGTCTCCGTGTCGCGCGAACCGGCGGGTCCCGTCCGGATGGCTGCCTCGAGGTTTTCGGGCCGCCCCGTCGAAAAATCGTCCAGGACCACGACGCGTTCACCCCGCCGCAGGAGCGCCTCCACGATGTTCGAGCCGATGAAACCCGCTCCCCCGGTGACCAGATAGCGGCGCGTGTCGCCCATCACCGCCCCACGCCGGCGTAGCGGAACCCGAGATCCTTCATGTGGTGCGGCTCGCAGACGTTCCGCAGGTCGACGACCACAGGGGAACGGAGGGCGCTCTTCACTCGCTCCCAGTCGAGATTGCGGAACTGGTTCCATTCCGTGGCAATCACCAGCGCGTCGCACCCGAGGGCGGCATCGTAGGTGTCCTCGGCGTACTCGATGTCGGGGAGCGCCTGGCGGGCGTCGGGCATGGCGACCGGGTCGTACGCCCGTACGCGGGCGCCACCGGCCAAGAGCTCCCGGATGATGCCAATGGCCGGAGAATCGCGGATGTCGCTGGTGTTCGGCTTGAAGGAAAGACCGAGAAAAGCCACCCTCTTCCCCTGCACCCCGCCGACCGCGTCCGCGATCTTCTCGACCATACGCCGCGCCTGGTGCTGGTTCACCTCGATCACCGCCTGAACGATACGCGCCGGGACGCCGGCCTCGGAGGCCATCTGCAGGATGGCAAGTGTGTCCTTGGGGAAGCACGACCCGCCGAAGCCCGGACCGGGATGCAGGAACTTCCTCCCGATCCGGTTGTCGAGACCCATCCCGCGCGCCACCTCGTGCACGTCGGCGCCGACCGCCTCGCAGAGATTGGCCATTTCGTTGATGAAGGAAATCTTCGTCGCCAGAAACGCGTTGCTGGCGTACTTGATCATCTCCGCGCTCACGACGCTGGTGATCACGAACGGCGTCTCGATCAGGTAGAGCGGATTGTACAGGTCCTTCAGGATGGCGGCGGCCTGCTGGTCCTCGGCGCCAATCACCACACGGTTCGGACGCATGAAGTCCTCGATGGCGGCGCCCTCGCGCAGGAACTCGGGGTTGCTCGCCACGCTGAACGGAGTCTTGTGGACCAGATTGTCCTCGATCAGGCGTCGGATCAGGGCTCCCGTGCCCATCGGGACCGTGCTCTTGGTCACGATCACCTTGTAGCCGTTCATGTGGTGGGCGATGTTCAGGGCGACCTCGCGCACGAAGATCAGATCGGCGCCCCCGCCCTCGCGGGACGGAGTCCCGACGGCAATCAGGATGACCAGGGATTCTTCGACCGCCGTTTTCAGATCCGTGGTGAAGGACAGGCGCCCTTCCTTCATGTTTCGTCGCACCAGCTCCTCCAGCCCGGGCTCGAAGAAAGGCACCTCGCCCTTCCGGAGAAGCGCGATCTTGGATGCGTCCTTGTCGACCCCGACCACGCTGACGCCGAACTCGGCGAAGCAGGCGCCGGTCACCAGACCCACGTAACCTGTCCCCACCACCGCGATGTTCATGCCCTCCCTTTCTGTTTCCTGTACCACTCGACGAAGCGGCGCAGGCCCTCCTCTATCGGGACCCTGGGCTCGTAGCCCAGGATTCGCCGCGCCTTCTCCACGTCCGCGTAGGTGGCGTTCACGTCGCCCGCCTGAGCCGGCTCCCGCTGGATCCGCGCTTTCCGATCGAGGTGCTTTTCCAGAAGGGCGATCAATTCGGACAGCCGCGTCGTCTGCGAGCCGCCCAGGTTGATGATCTCGAAGCCCTGCACCCGTTCGATCGACCGCAGGACCCCGTCGATGATATCGCTGATGTAGGTGTAGTCACGCCGCGTCGAGCCATCGCCGAACTGCGGCACGGGGTGGCCGCCATCGATGAAGCGCGTGAACTTGTGGATCGCCATTTCCGGCCGCTGTCGCGGTCCATAGACGGTGAAGAAACGCAGCGCGAAGACGTTCAGCCGATAGAGCTCGTGGTACGTCGCGCACAGGAGCTCGCCCGCCCGCTTGGTGGCGGCGTAAGGCGAGATCGGCCGATCCAGACCGTCCTGCTCCGAAAAAGGCAGCCGGGTCGAATTGCCGTAGACGGAGGACGAGGAACCGAAGATCAGCCGGGTGACCCCGTGCCTGCGGCAGGCTTCCAGGAGGACGGCCGTCCCTGTGAGGTTCACATCACAGTAAAGCGCCGGCTGCTCAATCGACGGCCGGACGCCGGCCCGCGCCGCCAGATGCACCACGACGCTGAACGCATGACTGGAGAACACCCTCTCGAGCAGCGCTTCATCACGGATGTCGCCTTGCACGAGCGCGAGTCCGGGATGTCCCACGAGCGCACGGAGGTTGCCGCGCTTGACCTCGGGAGAGTAGAAATCGTCGAAGTTGTCTAGAACGACGACCTCGCGTCCCTCGTTGAGCAGGGCTTCGACCGCGTGAGAGCCGATGAAGCCTGCTCCACCGGTCACCAGGATGCGCGGCATGCGCGGCTACAGCCTCCGGATTTTTCCGCGGCCGGATGTCACGCCGCGCGTGGCGTTACGCGTGTCGAGGATGCTTCGGGAATGACGCACGATGAACGCGTAGTCGTAGACGCTGTGGTGGGTCAGAATCATGACGAGGTCGGCGGCCTCGAGCTCCTCTTGATCCAGGGGAACGGAGCGGTGGCGACCGCCCCCTTCGAAGGCGATCTCGCTCGCGTAAGGATCGTTGTAGCGAATCTGGGCCCCCCGATCGGCCAGGAGCTTGATGACATCGAGAGCCGGTGACTCCCTGACGTCTCCCACGTCCTGCTTGTACGCCACACCGAGGATCAGGATGCGCGCGTCGCGGACGCTCTTCCGCTGGTCGTTCAGCGCGTCCACGACCTTGCTGACCACGTAATGCGGCATCTGGCCGTTCACCTCGGAGGCGAGCTCGATGAAACGTGCCGTGTAGTTCAGGGTCTTGAGCTTCCAGGAGAGATAATGGGGATCGATCGGGATGCAGTGGCCGCCGAGGCCCGGTCCGGGGTAGAAGGGCATGAA
>CAYLND010000060.1:0-19771 GCA_964384905.1 uncultured Acidobacteriota bacterium | reverse complement strand
TCCGGCCAGAGCGCGCGCCAGGAGGGCGCGCGCCGCGCGCTTCTCCATCGTGATCTTGTCCGCGAGGTGCTCGCGGTAGCGCGCGACCACGAGGCCGTCCGGATCGGCGCCGCGGGCCGCCAGCACCTCGGCGGCCATCGCGATCGCCCGACCGGCCGGGATGAAGTCGCGCAGCGCCGGGTCGACGAAATCGCGCTTGTACTGAATCGCCTCGCCCTTGCGGAACGCGCCGTCGACCGTCACCAGGACGCGCGCCGCCATCACGTGGAGCCGATCGCTCAGCTCCTCCCGCGCAAACCCGGCGAACACCGGGTGATAGATCGCGCCGATGCGCGCCGCCGCGAGCTGGACGGCGTAGGTCTCGATGACGTTCGGCATGTAGAGGACGACGCGGTCGCCCCGGCGCACGCCGAGCGCCCGCAGGGCCGCGGCGCAGCGCTCGACATCGCGCAGCAGCGCGGCATAGGTGATCGATTTCTGCTCCACAGGCCGGCGCTCGGAGTCCAGGCGGTCCCCTTCCCAGATGAAGGCGGGCTCGTCGCCGCGGCCCCGCCCGACCCAGCGGTCGAGCGCCTCGACGCTGGCGTTCAGGGTCCCGTCGCCGAACCAGCGCACGCACGGGAAGGTCGACTCGTCGTACCCCTCGAGCGGCGGGCGGATCCAGTCCAGCTCCTGCCGTGCGATCTCGATCCAGAACGGGTCGCGCGCCAGGCGCGCGGCGTGACGCAGAAGGGTCCAGCCGGCCTTCTCCTGAAACAGCGCCCGATGCACCCCGAGCGGCTCGGCCGCCGACGGGAAGACCGGCGGGCGCTTTTCCTGGAAGGCGCGCACCCCCTCGGCGAAATCGGGAAAGCGCAGGAGGGCGGTGGCGAAGAGATATTCGACCGCCAGCGCCAGAGCGCGCGGCGTGCGGTGATGCTCATCATCCAGCCAGGTCGTCTCGAGCTGCGAGCGATCGAGCGCCCCGCGGAGATCGCTCAGCCACTCCGAGGCGCGCGCGGAGCCGCCGGCAGCGCTGCTCCCGTTCCCCGGCCGCGCCAGATCCTCGTAGTCGAGACGCAGCAGCAGGTCGGAGGCCCAGATCGAGACCGGGCTGCGCCGGCCGATCCCGTCCAGGGTCTCCCGGGCCCAGTCGCGCTCCTCGGTGTCGCCGGCCGCACCGGCGGCGCGCTCCAGGGAGGCGACGATGTCAGGCGGCGTGGGCCGATCGAAGTGACGGCGCGCGCAGCGGATCCTCAGGTCGTCGGCGCTCCGGGCCGGGCGCTGCGACCAGCGGCCCTGCGTGGCCGGAACGCCGCCGCCGACGCGGGCGTGCAGGAACGTGACGCCGGCCGATCCGTTCACCCTCGGCCCGGTCTCGCCACGCGCCGCCCGCCCCAGAGAATCCAGGAGTGGCTCAATTTCTTCGGGAGCAACCAGCGCGTCGGCGAAACCCCAGCGCAGGGCCTCCTCCCCGCTCCATGTGCCCGCCGTCCACGCGAAGTAGCGCGCCAGCGCCGGGCCGAGACGCCGCTTCAGCTCGTAGGTCGCGCCCACGTCGGTCAGGAAGCCGAGACGCGATTCCGGCATCGCGAAGCGCGCCCGGGTCGTCGCCACCATGTAGCCGCCGAAGGCCAGCCCCAGACCGCCACCCATCGTGACTCCGTCGGCGATCACCACCAGCGGCACCCGCAGGCGGGCCAGCCGCAGGTCGAGGGCGCACTCGCGAGCCAGGAAATGATCCGCCGCGGGCGTCCCCGCCTCGACCGAGCGCAGGAACGCCTTGACGTCGGCGCCGGCGCAGAAATGATCTCCCTCGCCGCGCAGCACCACCAGACGGACGGACGGGTCGCCCTCGATCCGGTCGAGCTCGGCGTGCAGCGCCTTGACCATCCCGATCGTGAGCGCGTTCCGGGCCGCGGGCCGCGCCAGCGTCAGGGTGGCCACACCCTTCTCGACCCGGCGGCCGATCGCCAGGAGACCCGTCCTGCTCCCTCTCGATTCCAGCCGGTGCTCTTCGAGCATCGCGCCCCTTCGCCCTGCTCCGGGAACGACGGGACGAAATGCCCGCTTGCGACGCCGACTCTCTGACTCTTCAGGCTGGAAGTGAGGGAGAGGTGTCTGTTCCCGGGACCGGGATCAGCTTACGGATACGGACGGAACGGAGGATCGTGCCGAAGCGTGCAACAGGCGCATCAACGACTCCCGTACAACAACGTAGGGTTCCAAGTACGGCGAGAGCGCGCGCCTGTCAACGACAATCGCGCGCGCGATCTCGCTTTTTTCCTCTCGTTTGCCGTACGGTGGAACAGCGCTTCGTTCTCAGCGCCTGCGCATGCCGGTGCCGACCGACTCCGGCTGTCCTTCGGTGCCCGGGCAGCCCCCGGCGCACGAGGCCGGCTCCTCCGGCAGCGGCACCGACTCCGTGCCGCACCCGCTCATCCCGTGCGCATCGCGGTATTGCACCAGGTAGAAGAACGCCTGGCCACATGCCGGCAGCAGTGGCCCGCCATCGATCTCCGCCGCGCTCTCCGTCCACGTGTTCTGCATCAGCAGCCGTCCCGGCACCCGGACCGCCCCGAGCGTGATCTCTCCGGTTCCCACGCGCAGGTTTGCGAGATCCCCCGCGATCACGTCGTACGCCTGAGCCCCGGTCACTGCGTTCCAGTACAGATGCGCCATGCCCGGCAGGCTCCCCGATTCCAGGTGGATCAGCACCGGCTCCGGTCCCTCCCCCAGGTCGTGCGGCACCCGCACCAGGCTCGACGCCGACACCGCGTTTCCCGAGCCGTCCGTCGCGGTGTAGCTCAGCTCGTAGGTGCGCCCCGGCCCGTCCCCGGAGCGCTCCGCCCGCAGCAGGATCTCCTCGTCCGGAGTGCCGATGTCCGCCCCGGTCACGTCCCCGGTGGTCCTTCCATCGCCGTCTCCAGGCGCGTCGTCCGGCTCGCTGCTCACCGCCGCGATCAGCCGCGCTGTCGCCGTCGGGTCGCACCGGTCGCTCACCTGCAAGAGCGGGTGCACCGCGACGAGACGGTGATTCGGAGGCCAGAGCGTCGTCTGGTCCGTCGCCAGCGTCAGCGTCGGCGGCGTCGTGTCGCGCACGCTGACGACCGTCTGCGCCGTTTCCGTCGCCCCCTGCTTGTCGGTCACGCGCAGCCCGACCGTGTGCGACCCGAGAGACAGCGTGACGCTCAGCATCGGCCCTGTCCCCAGCGTGCGCTGTGTGGGCTGGCCCGGGTTCTCGAGCCATTCGTACGACGCAATGTCGTCGTTCGTGCCGGGAGACGAATCGGGGTCGGTCGACCCGCTGGCGTCCAGGACGAGCGCCCCCCCCGCGGGGCTCGAGCACTCCACCCTCGATGCGGCCGCGATCACGGCGCGTGGTGGTGCGTTCACTCCGATGAAGCGCAGCGTCGATTCCCCCTGGTACAAGAATGTCTCTTGTGCTGATATCGGGATCGTTGTCCCGTCGGTCACGGTGACAACCAGCCGATAGACCTGTCCCGCTCTCAACCGGGAAATGTCGAGTGGCGCAGGCAGACCGAATCCGAACTCCGCTTGCAACACCCGCACCTCGCCGTTTCCTGTCAACCGAATCTTCGCGCTGTCCATGCTTTCGATTTGTAGATCGAGCCCGCTCGATTGCGCTCCGACCCTCCGAACACAAATCGATATCTGGTTCGTCGCGACGGAAAGATCGATGAACGTCTCGAAGCTCGACTCGGGGTGATCGCAAGAACCCAAAGCGATAAGGTAGTCCGGCATTGAATCGACGCATCCCAGCGTGCTGTCGATATCGAACAGGAGTGGCACGCCGATCGCGCCATTCGAGTAGCCGATCCCTTCGCCGATAACCCCATCGGGGAAGTAACCCTCCCTGCAATCGTTGCCCACCAGCGCATCGTGCAACACGAAGTCCAGAGCCGTGCCGGTGAGGATCTCAACCGAGCCGTGGAGGCGATCGTCTTGCGGATCAGTTGCGACCATGGTTGCGGCGAGCGTTGATTCGTTCACCTGACGAATACCGGACAGCACCAGCCCGGGCTGGCAAGCATCTCCTGAGCCGTCGTGATTGGAATCCTCCTGGCCCGGGTTCGCGGTCGCGGGACAATTATCGCAGCCATCACCAAAGCCATCCTGATCCGTATCGAGCTGAGACGTGCTATTCAGGGTTGGGCAATTGTCGCAGTCGTCTCCTACGCCGTCGGAATCCTGGTCCGCCTGAAGCGGGTTGGCGAGCGAAACACAGTTATCGCAGGCATCCCCGACGCCATCGGCATCCCGGTCCTCCTGACCGGCATTGGCGACCGTCGGGCAATTGTCGATGTCCTGGCAGCGACCGTCGTGATCCCGGTCATTGAAGGGATCGGCCGGACAGGGGTCACAGGCGTCCCCCCCGCCGTCATGATCACTGTCCATCTGATCCATGTTGGCGGTGTCGGGACAGTTGTCGCATAAGTCGCCCCGTCCATCTCCATCCGCGTCGGCCTGCTGCGGATTCGGGATTGAGGGGCAGTTGTCGCAGGCGTCCCCAATGGCGTCCGAGTCCGAGTCCTCTTGGAATGGGTTGGATATGCCGGGACAGTTGTCGGGGGAACAGACTGGATTCTCGCGTCCTGGATCCCCGTATCCGTCATGGTCGGAATCGGTGCAGCCATCGCACGCATCTCCGAGTCCATCCGAATCAGTATCGGTCTGCGCCGGGTTATAGATCGTCGGACAGTTGTCGAGCGTGCAGGTGTTCGTCGCATACCCGGGATCGCCGAAACCGTCTGCATCGCCATCGGTGCAGGTATCGCACGAGTCTCCGACGCCATCTCGATCAGCGTCCGCCTGCGACGGGTTTGAGACCGCGGGACAATCGTCGCAGGCGTCACCGACTCCGTCTCCATCCGCGTCCTCCTGCAGTCCATTCGGTACGATGGGACAGTCGTCGGTGGCGCACGTGTTCGCAGGGAAGCCCGGGTTTCCGAACCCGTCACCATCCGTGTCGGTGCAGGGATCGTAAGGGTCGGGGATCCCGTCTCGATCGGCATCCGGGATTCTCCCCAGGTTGGGAAGAATGAGCACGGTATCGGCCTGAGCCACTGCAAGGTCGATTCTGCCATCGCCGTCAAGGTCTGCCGCGGAAAGGGCCACGGGGCCCTTCTGAAAATCGCTCTGAACCGCAAATCTCGCTTGCGCTGCGAATCCCGGGTCGCCCCTGTTGAGATAGGCCGAGACATCACCCGAGGAAAGATTGGCGACGACGAGGTCGTCCATTCCATCCTGGTTCAGATCGGCTAGTACCATCGCATCGGGAGACCTTCCGGCGGCCTCGATTTGGCGCAGCACGAAGCTGCCGGTTCCAAGTCCTCGATAGATGTACACCTCGTTCAAGAGGCGGTACGATACGGCCGCATCCGGCTTGCCGTCTTTGTCGAAGTCTCCCGCCACAACCCCGCTGGGGCCGACGCCATACAACATGAACGGGATCAGGTTGAAAGTGCCGTCACCTCGGCCCAACGCCACCGTCACGTTGTTGGCCCCCATGTTCGCGACCAGAAGATCGTCCCGCCCATCGCCATTGAAGTCCGCGACAGCGATCGACCTGGGATCTTGCCCAGTCGTGAACGTGCTCGTTGCGGCCATTGTCCCGTCGCCTCTACCAAGGAGGATGGAGACCGTGTCCGGGACGGTATCCCCGAACGTTCCGCCATTCGCGACAGCAAGATCCAGCCGTCCGTCGGAATTGAAGTCAGCAACCGCAATGTGGATCGGACCGTCCCCGACCGGAGCCCGTTTTTCTGGCGCGAATGTGCCGTCTCCCCGTCCCAGCAGAATCGACACGTCGTCCGATCCGGTGTTGGCAACTGCGAGGTCAGGGAAGCCGTCTCCATTGAAATCCCCGTGGGCGACGAACCCCGGCCGGTGACCGACCGCGAACCTCGCGGGTGGACCGAAACCCCCGCCAGCCGCACCGAGGAGGACATGGATCTCGTCGCTCACGGAACGTGCCAGCGCCAGGTCGAGAAAGCCGTCACGGTTGAAGTCGGCCACCGCGATCGACGTCGGCTGATCTCCTGCCTGCACCTTGCGGGCGGAAATGAACGTCCCGTCGCCTCTGCCGAAAACGACCATGACGCCATTGGCGTACCCTTCGGGGAAGAGAGCGTCCATGACTCCGTCCCGATCGAAATCGCCGACCAACACGCCTTGAGCGAGGGGGCCGTCGAGGAAATTGTCGCTTTGACGAATCGTCCCATCGCTCTGGCCCAGCATGACGGTGGCGCCCGAGCCGAGATCGGCCGCGAGAACGTCGCCTCGACCGTCGGAATTGAAGTCGGCGGTCGCGAGGCCGCTGATGTTGTATCCTGCCCGGGTCTTGCCGCGAAACACGAAGGTTCCGTCCCCCTTCCCCTGCCACACGTAGAGATCGCTCTGATCACTCGTCACCAGATCCTTCTTTCCATCGGCATCGATGTCCAGAATCACGGCGGCTCTCGGTCCGAACCCGGCGGGATCGGAACTGAATGAATTGGTAAACCGTCCGCCGCCCACGCTCCGCAAGACGACGACCGATCCTCCGTAGTTTGCGACAGCGATGTCGTCCATCCCGTCCGCGTTGAAGTCACCGACGGCCAGCCCCGATCCCCTCGACGCGAACATGACCGTCACCGGGGCGGAGAAGCCACCCTGGCCGTTTCCCCTCAGGACCATGACTGCATTCCCGATGAGCACAAGATCCATCCGCCCGTCGCCATCGACGTCGCCTGCGGCCGCAGCGCTCGCGCCGCCGGTCCCCAGGATGGTCGGCGCGGTGTCGAATGAGCCGGCCCCATTCCCCAATAACACGTAGACTTTCGAGGTGTCGTCCCCCACGACGAGATCCGTACGATGGTCTCCGTTGAAATCGGCCGCCACAATCCATCGGAGATTGCCCCCCAGAAGGATCTCATCCGCGGACGCAAGCACACGATCTTGATTCCCCACAAGAACCGAGACGTACGATTCGTTCACTACCGCGACGTCCAACCTGCCATCGCCGTTGAAATCGGCGACGGCCGCCGCCGCTGGGACCCTCGTTCCGAACACCGGGGCCGGGAACAACACGTACGACGGATCGCAGGCGTCGCCTCTTCCGTCCAGATCCTCATCGGTCTGGGCAGGATTCGCGATGAAAGGACAGTTGTCCACTGGACAGGTCTGAGCCGAAAACCCGGGGTTGCCGAATCCGTCTCCGTCCGGATCCGTGCATGCATCGCAGGCGTCACCCGTCCCATCGGCATCGGAATCCTTCTGTGCCGGATCGAACGCCGTGGGACAGCGGTCGCAGAGATCACCCACGCCATCGTGGTCGGTGTCGAGCTGATCGGAGTTCGGGATCGCGGGGCAGTTGTCGAGATCGCCGCACACCCCATCGCCGTCGGCGTCGTTCATGGCATCGAGCGGACAGGGATCGCAGGCGTCGCCAAGACGATCGTCGTCCGCATCCGACTGATCCGGATTCGGCGTCGACGGGCAATTGTCGGCGGCACACGTGTTCTGCCCGAAGCCGGGGTCACCGAATCCGTCCCGATCCGTGTCCATGCAGCTGTCGCACGCGTCACCGATACCGTCCCCGTCCAGATCATCCTGGCCCGGATTCGGGATCGTCGGGCAGTTGTCAACCCTGCAGCCGGTGTTGGGAGCGCCTGGATCGCCGTAGCCGTCCCCGTCACGGTCCGTGCAGGCGTCGCAGGCATCCCCCTGGTGGTCGCCGTCGGCGTCTTCCTGACCCGGATTCGCGGTGGCGATGCAATTGTCGCAAGCGTCGCCGACCCCATCGCCGTCACGGTCTTCTTGTGAGGAGTTCGGTGTCAACGGGCAATTGTCGACGGGGCAGGTATTCGCCGGGAAGCCCGGATCGCCAAGACCGTCGTGATCCTTGTCGGTGCACGTGTCCCTGTCGTCAGGGATGCCGTCATCATCGGCATCGTTGATGACGAGCGTGGTCTCATCCTGGTGGAAGAAGACTGCCTGCCCCTTCAGCGGCGCCGTGTTTCCGTCGGTCACGCTGATCGTGAACGTGTAGGTGGTCTGGCGTCGTAAGGAGGAAATATCCTGCCGCTCGGGCAGCCCGGCGTCGAACTGGACATGCAGCGCCGAGGCAGCGGACACGACTCTCAAGACGATATGTTCGGAATCGAACGTTTCCGGGAACACGGTCCAGCCGCCCGAATTCGCATCCGCGGGACGCAAGCAGAGTGGCTGTCCGAGTCGCACCAAGACCCCACCGCCCTGCACATAGCGCGTGACATCGCATGCCCCCTCCCAGAACAAGAAATCACCGACCCCGTCGCCGCACGACAGGAAGGTATCGATGTCATACAGGATCGGTTCCAGGTATGGGCTCACGAAGTATCCGATCCCTGGCCCCGTCGTTCCATCGGGTCGATAGGCGTTCCCTGGAGTCATCAGATAATCGCAGGATAATCTCGCATCGCCCGGATTCGGAATCGAAACCGACGAGGTCTCGAAGAAGTCCAGCGCGCCACTCATAGGATCGTTCTGCGGATCCGATAGCGGGATGGTCATTTCGAGATTCTCCCCGCCATCCTCGCGAATCTCAATCGCTCCCAGGCTCGGCTGGCACGCGTCTCCCGAACCGTCCGCATTCGAATCCCTCTGATCGGGATTGGCGGCCGTCGGACAGTTGTCGCAGAGATCTCCGCGACCGTCGCCATCGGAATCCTGTTGGTCGGGATTGTATCGTCCCGGGCAGTTGTCGACGTTCTCGCAATGACCGTCGCGGTCATAGTCATTGGTGGGATCCAGCGGGCAGGAATCGCATGCGTCGCCGGAGTTATCGTGATCGGAGTCCGTCTGGTCGGGATTGGCGACGCCCGGACAATTGTCGAGCGGGCAGGTAGTCACCGGGTAGCCCGGGTTCCCGAACCCGTCACCATCCGTGTCCGTGCACGTATCGCACGCGTCCCCTATCCCATCATGATCGGCGTCCGCCTGATTCGAGTTCGGGCGGTAGGTGCAATTGTCGATGGGGCACGTGTTGATGGGATACCCGGTATCGCCATAACCGTCGCGGTCGGTATCGGTGCACGTGTCGCAGAGATCTCCCAGTCCGTCGTGATCGGCGTCGTCCTGCGTCGGGTTGTAGAGGCCGACGCAGTTGTCGCACGCGTCGCCGACGCCGTCGCCGTCCGCGTCCGCCTGGGACGGGTTGGGAATCCTTGGACAGTTGTCCTGCGGGCAGATGTTCCCTGGGAAACCGGGGTCGCCGTAGCCATCTCCGTCCCTGTCGGTGCAGGCGTCGCGGGAATCGGGGGTCCCGTCCCGGTCATTGTCCGGAAATGGACCCTGATTCAGCAGGATCGAAAAGAGTCCGGTCCCGGACGATGCCACGGCGACATCGCGACGGCCGTCGGCATTGAAATCGCCGACCGCCAGGAAGCTGGGACTCAGGTTGACGGGGGCGATCAGAGCGGGTGCAAACAGATCAAACCCTGTGTGGATGGTCGGATTCTGAGTGGCAAAAGCCACGTTACCGAGCGCCCGGTCGACCACGGCGACGTCATCCAGTCCATCGCCGTTGATGTCGTCCACACGCGCCGTGAGTCCGGGGCCTCCGCTGTAGGCGGTGGCGATCGGGCTCACATAGCCTTGTCCATAACCCTGAAAGATTTGAACGCTGTTGAAATATTGAGACGAGCCGCTCAAGGCGATATCGGAGTGGCCATCGTGATTGAAGTCGCCAACCGCAATCGACATGGCGCCAAAGCCGGAATTGGCGCCATAGTACATCATGATCCGCGAGAAGAACGTTCCGTCGCCGTAGGCCTGGACGAGCACGATCGCCCGAGCCGACGCATCATTCACAACGATGTCGGGGAATCCGTCCTCGTTGAAGTCTCCTATCCCCATGCCGCTGGGATAGTCGCTCGCATGGACGGTCGCGGCCCGTTCGAACCCGCCATCTCCCCTGCCGAAATAGACCCGAACCTCGCCTCTCAGACACGAGCAGCGCCCCAGGACGACGAGGTCATCCTTCCCATCGTGATCCAGATCGGTGGCCTTGACATCGACGGTGCTGAAAGGATCGTCGGGGGGAACAACCACCCGGCCCTGGGCGAACGTTCCGTCCTCGTTTCCAGTGAATAGAGTGATGCCCGCCCCGGTCGCGACGACCAGATCCGCGTGGCCGTCACCGTCGAAGTCGCCTTGGTCGAGAGCGAGCACGGGTCCACCGGCATCGTAGCTCGCGGATGGCGCGAACGTGCCGTCGCCATGACTCAGGAGGACCGAGACGTCCGGCGACTCCCCGAGTCCGAAGGCCAGGTCGTCCGCACCATCGGAGTTGAAGTCGGCGGCGACGATCGCATTGACCGAAGCCATCACCGAGTAGACGGGGAAGGACGAAAAGGTTCCGTCTCCCTTGCCGGTCAGTGTGCACACGGACGTCTTGGCAGGCACGGCCAGATCAGGCACGCCGTCGCCGTTGAAATCGCCGAGACCGACGACCAAGGTCGGATTGGACCACGGCAGCGACAACGACTGCATCGGCTCGAGCGAACTCCGCCCTCCGCCGCGGAGGATGACGATTTTGGTGAAGCCACTTACGAAGCTGGGGAGCACCGTGACCAGAAGATCAGGGTTTCCGTCGGAATCAATATCCGCGACCGCCAGAGCAGTGAGGACGGGCCCGACGTCATACGACTGAGTCGTCCCGAAGGAACCGTCACCGTACCCAGGGTAGAGGAGCAACGTGCCGGAGGAGTGGGCGACCACCAGGTCCACTCGCTCGTCGTGATTGAAGTCCGCCGCGACAACGGCGACCGGCGTGCCGCCGGCCAGCCGGCGGACTTCCGGTTGGAAGGTGCCATTCCCCAGGCCGAGAAGGATTGAGATATCGCCTGATCCTTGGTTCGCTGTGACGACATCGACGCGACCGTCGCGGTCGAGGTCGGCGACCGTCAGGGCCGAGGGATAGTTGCCCACCGGATAGGAACCGGTCGGGATGAAACCGCCCGTGCCGAGCGCCACAAAGGACTGAATCCGATTCCTGTTGCCCTCCGCCACCACAAGATCCGGGACATGATCGCCGTTGAGATCCGCAACCGCCACCGTGGTGGGCACGAGCCCCGTGACAATCGTCTGCCTGTCCAGGAAAGTACCATCCCCACGCCCCGCACGCATGTACAGTTCGTTCGACATCGGGTCTCTGAAGATAAGGTCCGGCATCGCATCGCCACTGAGATCCGCCACCAGCAGGAGGCTTGCGTCATTTCCAAGTAGCAACCGTGAAGCAAAGTCGAATCGCCGGTCACCGTGGCCCAGGAAGACTTCCAGAAGAGTCGGCTGGAACGGTGCCGTATCGATGACCAGAAGATCCAATCGTCCGTCGCCGTTCAGATCGCTGGTCAATACGGTGTTGACGTCACCCGACGTCGTGACGATGCCGGCGAACAATGGATCGGCTCGGACGGATTCGGGGCCCCAGAGGAACAGCACGAGGCCGCACAGGACCAAGAACGAGATCGCGTTCCGGCTCGTCGACAGTGGTGGCTTAGCGTTGCGCCAGCGGAGACTTGCGGTGTCGTTGTCCGGACGTCCCAGGAGGAGTCGAAGTCGTGACGTCATGAGGGCCCGGACCGACACCCCCGCAGGGAGAAGGACTCTTTAAAGAGGATCTGGGTTTAACTGCTCTCTTATATACGACTAAGGAGGCTGGGGTCAAAGCAATATTCGCAGTCCATCGACTCTTCGCGTCTTCGAAGTGTGCGCCGGGGCGGGTCCGGGGGGCGATCGCAGCGATCAGCACGCACACCCTCTCTGCAGGACGCGCAAGAACAGTCGCCACCGACGATGTGTGCTCATGCTTCTGGCAGCAGGATCGCGACGGTTGTGTCAATGACGACACGCTGATCGCCAGACTGTGTAGACACCGGACCTGGCTGGATCAGGAGACTACCGCACGACCGCCGAAACAGCTCGGCGATCGGAGGCTTCTCCGCCCGGCGTTTCCTCGACGTGCTGGTCCGAAGCGACCGCGAGATCGTCACCATGCCGCCCGCCGTTCCCCCCGATCCACCGGTGCACCCACGGCAGCAGGAAGTAGGCGGGGACCGCGAGCAGAAAGGTCAGCGTGAAGAAGGTGGGATAGCCCCACACGTCCGCGATCCTGCCGCCGATCGGGGCGACGAGCGAGCGGGGCAGGGCGTAGAGAGCGGTGAGCAGCGCGTACTGCGTGGCGGCCTGGCGCTTGTCGCTGATGCGCATGAGGAACGACAGGAAGGCGGCCGTCACGAGACCGGCGCCGAACGACTCGGCCATCGAGACCGCGTACAGGTACGGCCGGCCGAGGCTGTACCGGGCGACGAGGGCGTAGCCGAGATTCGGGAGCGCCTGGGCGATGCCGAGGATCCAGAGCCCCTTGAAGATTCCGAAGCGCGAGGTGAACAGGCCGCCGAGGAGGGCGCCCAGGATGCCGAGACCCATCCCGAGGTTGGTCGAGATGGTGCCGATCTCGGCGGGCGTCATGCCGCGGTCGAGCCAGAACGGTTTGATCATCGGACCCATGGCGACGTAGTCCATCCGGTAGATGAGGACGAACGTGAAGATGGCGATCGACCCGGGACGGCTGAGGAACGCCAGGAATCCCTGGGCCCACTCGCGCGGTCGCTGGTGCACGACCTGGACGCTGGGGGCGGCGAGCGCCGCGACCGCCATGGCCACAAAGGCCAGCGCCAGGGCGAGGAAGACCCAGGTCCATCCCAGCGGCTCGACCAGGTACATGGTCGCGCCGCCGCTGACCAGCACGCCGAGACGATACAGGCCGGCGCGCAGACTGTTGATCGTCCCTTCCTCGCCCTTGGCGGCGATGCCGACGCTGAAGGCGTCGATGGCGATGTCCTGCGTCGCGGAGCAGACGGTGAAGCCGATCAGCAGCATCCACAGGAGCAGGTCGGGGCGCGAGGCGTCCAGGAGGGGCACGGTGAACATGGCGAGCGCCATCGCGAAGCAGCTGATCGTGACCCAGGTGCGGCGCTCGCCGAAGCGATCGAGAAGCGGCGCCCAGAAGACCTTGATCGTCCAGGGCAGGGTGAGGGCGCCCATCAGTCCGATCTCGGTGAGCGACACGTTGTTCTGGCGGAAGTAGACCGGCAGGACGTCGATGACGACGCCGAACGGCATCCCCTGGGCGAAATAGAAGACCGAGATCCAGAACAGCTTCTTGCGCAGGGTCATCGATCACTTTAACCGACCGCCGCCGGCGGCGCCGATTTCAATATGGTGACCGCCGGCGGGAAGTCAAGTCAGCCTATTAATTAAGGATAGGGGGGGTGCGTCCGTCAGGCCCAGCCGGGGCCACGGCGCCTCACGACAGGTAGCCCCAGGTCTGCAACAGGTCGCCCTCGCGGATCCAGCGCTCGCCGATGTCGGTGCGGTAGAACATGTTCGGGATCATGATGTTCTTCACCCGGTTGTAGGCCTCGCGCCGGGCGTCCTCCATCGTCGAGCCGCTGCCGGTCACGACGATGCCGTAGCCGGAGTTGCCGGCGAGCCGCCAGTCGCCTTCCACCAGACGCACGTCGCCGGGGTGGATCCCTTCCGTCATCGGTTTCTTGAACAGCACGACGGCGTCCTCGGAGAACTTGCGGAACGCGTCGGGGTCGATGAACGGGAACGGCGGTACGGCGATGACGACGCAGATCTGGAAGCCGCGCTTGGTGCGCAGGTTGTACGACTCGCCGCGCGCCACGGCGGGCAGGAACTCGCCCCACTTCGACAGCACCCCCTCGATCTGCAGATTGATCGTCGGATAGCCGAAGCGGCAGGTCAGCTCGAGCGGGTAGATACCGCGCGAATTGACGATGCAGTTGATGTCGATGTAGCCGGTGTACCCGGCGGCGGCGAGACGGTCCTTCATCTTCAAGAGTGTGTTGTTGAACAGCTGGTTCGGACCGTACCAGAAGCCGGCCGTCCCCATCTCGCCGGTCTGCGGGCCGATCTCGTCGTTGAACATCCGCTTGTGCTCGAAGTTGATGAACACCGGAAGGATGAAATCGCTGCCGTTGAAGTAGGCGCCGACGGCCACCTCCACGCCGTTGGCGAACTTCTGAAGCTGGAAGACCTTGATCTTGGAGGCCCAGCCCTTCTTGTAGTGTTCGAGCATCGAGAGCACGTCGAGGCCGTCCTCCTCCTGGCCGACGAACGACAGCACCTTCTCGTTCTGGGCGCGGCCGCTCGGCTTCACCACGTAGCGGCCCGGGTTCTCCTTGACGAAGGCGACGGCATCGTCGAACGAGGTGAACTCCCAGCGCGGCAGCGTGGTCATGCCGGCCGCCTTCATCTCCTCCTGGCCGAAGTCGCGGTCCATCTCGAGGCGGTCGGTGTACGACGTGCCGCCGACGACCGCCTTTCCTTCCTTCTTCAGCTTCTCGACCAGCGACCCGAACTCGCAGTCGTCGAACACGATCACGTCCGCCCAGTCCTTGAACTCCTCCCAGCGGTCGACCTTTTCGACGAACCCGTCGCCGACGTCGCGATCGGATTTCGAGATGACGTGGTACTTGACGTCGAAGCCCTCCTTCTGCGCCTGCCACGCCAGGTCGTGGATGAGGGCGTACTTCGAGATGAACAGAAAACGCGTGGCGGGCGGCTTCGCCGGCTCCTTCGGAGCCTCCTTGGCCTCGCGCGCCGGCGCTTCTTTCGCGATCTCGGCCGGCGGGCCGGCTTCGGAGGGCTTGTCGTTGTCGTTCTTGTGGTTCGAGTCTTTCACGTCGCGCTCGCTTTCGATGGAAAGTTAACCCCTCGGAGCGTTCTTGGCAAGAGTTTGACGCAGGCGACGACACCGCCGTCGCTCAGGGCTCCTCGATGCGCCGGCGCCGCGCGACCAGGAAGACGATCGCGCCGGCCTGGACGACGGTGAGCATGGCGAACAGGAGCGGGTACGACCCGATCGGCTTCAGCAGTCCGCCGGCGAGAGGGCCGAGGAAGAATCCGGAGGAGAAGGCGTAGCTGTGGGACGAGGTCGCGTAGACGCGCTCGTCACGCGCCATGCCGCGGTTCAGCATGGCGACCGCCGGGACGTAGATCAGGACTTCGACCAGTCCGACCAGGACGAAGACCGCCCACAGCGGCAGGGCGGCGACGAGCGGCAGGAACGCGGCGTTGAGGGCCGCGGCGTAGATCAGTCCGCAGACGATCAGCCGCGTGTCCCCGATGCGATCGGCGAGCATGCCGGTGAAGCGGGGCAGCGCGATGCTCGGCAGCCCGGCGACGGCGAACAGGAGACCGATGCCGACCCTGCGGACGCTCATCTGGTCGACGAACAAGGGGGCGAACGCCTCGATCGTCCCGTAGTAGAAGGACAGGGCGAAGGTCGCGACCGCCGACGCCATGACCGCCGGGTAGGTCAGGACACGGCGCACACCCGCGAGGGTGGTGCGCACTCCGACGCGGCCGGTCTCCGGCAGCGCCACCAGGCCGGCGGCGAGCGCCACGGCCGAGAGGGCGGCGTAGACCAGGAAGGGGAAGCGCACCGTGCCGACGCCGCCCAGCGCCGGACCGATGACGAAGCCGAGCGACCAGGAGCCGGTGATCCAGGAGAGCGAGCGTCCCATCGACGCGTCGGGGCTGAGATCGGCCGCGATGGTCAGCGCTCCGACCCAGATCGCCGTGGCCCCGAGCCCCTGCGTGAAGCGCGCCGCCACCAGCCACGCGTATCCCGGGGCGAGGACGAACCCGATCGAAGCGGCGGTCAGACAGCCGAGGCCGACCAGGACCAGGGCGCGGCGTCCGAAACGGTTCGCCAGGATTCCGAACGGGATGCCCGCTACCAGGCCGACGGCGGCGTACAGGCCGACCAGGAACCCGATCTGCGCGTCACCGGCGCCGGCGCTGCGCGCCAGGAACGGCAGGGTCGGCGCCACCACGCCGTACCCGACCGCCTCGACGAACATCGTGAGCGCCAGGGCCACCGCCGACGCCGTGCCGCCGAGGAGAGGCGCGTCGGCCGCGGCTCCGCCGGACACGACCGCCGGCTCGAGCGCGCCGCTCGGGAGAGCTTTGGATTCGCGGGGCATCGATGGTCCCGTGGACGCCGGGCCGGGGAGGAACGCCGGCGCTCCGGCTCAGGCGCGCGGCAGCTCGGCGAACGACGCGTCGAGAGCGGCGACCAGCTCGTCGATGTGCGCCGCGGTGACGGTCAGGGGCGGGGCGATCCGCAGGACGTTGCCCCACAATCCTCCCTTGCCGACCAGGACGCCGCGGCGGCGGGTGCTTTCGAGCAGGAGGGCCACGGAGCGGGCGTCGGGGACCTTGTTCTCCTTCACCAGCTCGACGCCCTGCATCAGACCCAGACCGCGCACGTCGCCGATCAGCGGATAGCGGCGCTGCAGCTCGCGCAACCCGGCGTGCAGCCGCTCGCCCTGGACGCGCGCGTTCTCGGCGAGCCGCTGCTTCTGGATGACGCGCAGGGTCGCGAGCGCCGCGGCCGACGTGACCGGGTTGCCGCCGAAGGTCGAGAACGACAGCGGCCGGAGCGCGGCGGCGATCGTGTCGGTGGTCGCGGTGCAGCCGATCGGCGAGCCGTTCGCCATGCCCTTCGCGAAGGTCATCACGTCGGGGGTGACGCCGTAATGCTCGATGCCGAACATCCGGCCGGTGCGCCCCCAGCCCGTCTGCACCTCGTCGGCGATGAACAGACCGCCGGCCCTGCGCACGCTGTCGGCCACGATCTGGAAGTACTCCCGCGGCGGCACGATGAACCCGCCCGAGCCGATGATCACCTCCGCCAGGATCCCGGCGACGCGTCCCGAGGTGGCCGTCTGGATGACCTCGTCGACGTCCTTGGCGCAGGCGACGTCGCACGACGGGTAGGTGAGCTTGAGGGGGCAGCGATAGCAGTACGGCGCGATGGCGTGCACGAATCCGGCCACCGGATTTCCGGCCTGCTTCCAGGGCGCCTGGCCCGAGGCGGCCATCGCCATCATCGAGCGGCCGGAATAGCCGTAGCGCAGGACGATCACCTCCTGCGCGCCGGTGTGGACGCGCGCCAGGAGGACCGCCGTCTCGTCCGCTTCCGTCCCCGAGTTGCTCAGGAACAAACGCTTCAGATCGCCGGGCAGCACCTCGGCCAGCGCCTCCGCCAGATCGGACAGCGCCGGGCTGGCGTACAGGGTGGAGGTGTGCACCAGGGTCTGCGCCTGCCGGACGATCGCCGCGGTCACATCGGGATGACAGTGCCCGACGCTGACCGTCAGGACGCCACCGAAGCAATCGAGATATTTGCGCCCGGCGTCGTCCCACACGTGCATCCCTTCGCCGCGCACCAGGGTGAGCGGCTGCTCGTAGTAGGTGGTGACGCAAGGGAAAAGATAGCGGCGGTGCTTGTCGGCCGCGCTCAGGCTGGTCGTCTTCGTGGTTTCATGATCCGGCATGGAACCCCTCGTGTGCGCTTGATTCTACCAGAGTGCGCGCTGGGATGCCGGTCGGCGTGGCCTCGACCGGACTAAGATGCGCGCGGCGCTGGTCGGCGGTCACACGCACCGGCACGCCGTCGAAGGAGGCCCATCGCATGCCCGGACAACCGCACACGCTCCGCTCGACCCGCAGCGCACGACTCGCGAGCGCCGCCTGCGCCGCCCTGGCGCTGGCCGCCGCCATCATCCTGACGGCGGCAAGCCCCGCGCCGCCCGGGGGGCGCGACCAGGCGCTGGCGGAGGTGAAGGAGTTCACGGAGCGCTTCAACAAGGTCTACGAGTCCAACGACCTGAAGGCGTACTGGGAGTTCTACGCCGACGACATGACCCAGTACTGGGAGGAGGGCCGTCTCGATATCGCCGACTACAAGACGTATTGGGAGAAGCAGCTCGCAGCCGGCACGAAGACCCTCGAGGTCCGGTGGGCCGAGCCGGCGTTCCACATCTCGCCGGCCGGCGACGCGGCGGTGGCCGCATACCGGATCTACACGAAGATGCGCCAGAGCGACGGCAAGGTGACCGCGAGCTGGCACCAGGAGACCGACGTGCTGTTCAAGAGGGACGGGCGCTGGCAGGTCGTGCATCTGCACGACTCGCCCGCTCCCGAGAAGAAATGAGACGGCACGGGTCCGCGCTTACGGCAGGGCGGGCTTCTCGCGGCCGCTCACTTCCCCGGTCAGCGACTCGAGGAAGGCCACCAGGTCGGCCCGGTCCTGGTCGGTCAGGTGGAGCGGCTTGATTTCCTTGGACAGCCACTTGTTCGGGACGCCGCCTTTGTCGTAGAGCTTGACGACCTCCAGCAGCGACGCCTCGCCGCCGTCGTGCATGTAGGGGCCGCTCTGCGTCACGTTGCGCAGCGTCGGCGTCTTGAAGGCGCCCCTGTCGAACTCCTGCTTGGTCACCCCGAAGCGTCCCCAGTCGGGGTTCGGCTTGTCCATGCCGACGCCGAGATTGTGAAACGACTCGTCGGTGAAGTTGAAACCGGCGTGACAGGTGACGCAGTTGGCCCTCTCCTTGTCGTTGAACAGGTTCATGCCGCGCACGGCCGACTCGCTCAGCGCCCCTTTGTCGCCCGCCTGATAGCGGTCGTAGGGCGAGTTGCCCGCCAGCACGGTGCGCTCGTAAGTGGCGATCGCCTGCGCGACGCGGTCGGCGTTGATCCCGGGGCTGCCGAAGGCGGTCTGGAACTCCGGCGCGTACCCCTGGATCGCCTGGACGTTGGCGATCATGCCTTCCAGAGTGTGGCCCATCTCGATCGGATTCTGCACCGGGCCGAGCGCCTGCGCCTCGAGATCGCCGGCGCGGCCGTCCCAGAACTGTTCCTTGCTGAACAGGCGGTTCATCACCGTCGGCGCGTTGCGCGCTCCGGTCTGATGACCGATGCCCGAGGAGGTCGAGCGTCCGTCCGCGAATCCCTTGTCGGGGTCGTGGCAGGTTGCGCAGGAGATCGTCCCGTCCTTGCTGAGGCGGCCGTCGTAGTAGAGCTTGCGACCGAGCTCGATCTTGGCCTGCGAGATCGGGTTGTTGTCGGGCACGTAGGCCGACGAGGCCTGCAGGCCCAGCGGCAGGGTGGCGGTGTAGTCGCCCGACGTGAGCGTCTCGCCCTTGGGCGCCGCCTTCTGCGGCTCCTTCGGCGCCTCCGTGCAGCCGCACAGCAGAACCGTCGCAATCGTTCCAGCCACGAGACCGAGTCTCATCTCCTCTCTCCTCCGTAGAAAGGGACCACGCGCAAGGGGCGGAGCATAGCACGTCCGCGCGCGGGGCGGGACCGGGACGCGCCTCAGGCCGGGGCGACCTCGACGCGCGCGTCGTTGAAGCAGGCGCCGCCGGAGACCGCGGAGATCGTGTCGGGGACCAGCGCCGTCCCGACGCTGCCGTTCCTGGTGTGGCGGTTCCAGATCCCCTTGGGCAGGTAGACGACGCCGGGGCGGAGAGCGGGGTTGGTGCGGAGCGGCACGCGGACCTCGCCCAGGCCGTTGTAGACGCGCACTTCCTGGCCGTCGCGCAGGCCTCGGGCCGCGGCGTCCTGCGGGTGCATCTCCAGCCGCACGTCCGAATGGTTGTATTCGCCGAGCGACGAGGAGATGGTCCGATCGGTGGCCGGCGAGATCAGCGCCAGCGGGTGGCCCGCATCGGCCGGATCGTCCAGAACGACGTAGGGATCGCGGCCGAGCGCCGCCGGCCAGAGGTCGGCCTTGCGATCGGGCGTCTGCGGGAAGACGGTTCCGAACTGAACCGGTCGCGGTCCGGGAAAATCGAACGACAGGATGCGCTCGCGCCGCAGCCGCTCAAGCCGGGCGCCGCCGTCGGCGTCCGCCGGGCGCGCGCCC
>CAYLND010000059.1:0-20013 GCA_964384905.1 uncultured Acidobacteriota bacterium | reverse complement strand
GCGCCCGCCGCGGCGCCTGCCGGGTCCGCCTCCGCGCCGGCCGAGTCCGCTGCGCCGGCGGAGCCGTTCGCGTTCGCCGATTTCACCTGGCTGAACGGCACCAGCCGCACCCGGGACAGCGTCCTCGATACCAAGGCGTTCACGGGCGAGTTCCGGGCGGACGTGTCGTACATCGAGGACTTCCATCATCCTCAGGACGACACGCTCGTCGGCACCTCCGAGAGCGGCCGGACCGGCGAGTTCCAGGTGCAGCAGCTCGGCGTCGGCGGCGATTTCCACTGGGAGCAGGTGCGCGGCCGCCTGATGACCCAGTTCGGCATGTACTCGCAGATGACGCCGCGCAACGACGCCAGCCCTTCGCGCGGCCAGTGGAACCTGGCGGACGGTTATCGGTACGTCTCGGAGGCGTACGGCGGCTACCACTGGAACAAGATGCACGGGATCAACCTCGACGCCGGCATCTTCATGTCGTACATCGGCCTGTTCAGCTATTACAACTTCGACAACTGGGCGTACCAGCCGTCCTACGTGTCGTCGAACACTCCGTGGTTTTTCAACGGCCTGCGGCTCCAGATCTTCCCGAGCGACCGCCTGAAGGTCGAGCCGTGGCTGGTCAACGGCTGGCAGTCGTACGGCGTGTTCAACTCGACGCCGGGCGTCGGCCTGCAAGTCCTGTGGCGCCCGAACGGCTCCGTGTCGCTGCTCACGAACAACTACTGGGGCAAGGACACGCTCGGCAACGCCGATCGCCGGCGCATCCACACCGACGACAGCATCGAGGTCAAGTACTACGACAAGCCGGGACGGGCGCTCGACAGGATGGCGTTCTCGCTCACCCTCGACGCCGGGTGCGAGAGCGGCGGCGGTGTCGTCTGCTCCGGCGGCTCGGCGAGCGAGCCGTCGCAATACTTCCTCGGATTCATGATCTACAATCGCTTCTGGTTCCACCGCGATCGGATCGGCCTGACCGTCGGCGGCGGCGCCATCGACAATCCGGGACGCTATCTCGTGCTCCTGCCGCCGATCAACGGCGCGACCGCGTCCTCCGGGACTCAGTACTTCACCGAGAACCCGGGGGACCCGTTCAGAGCCTGGGACGCGTCGCTGACCCTCGACCTCATGCCGAGCCAGTTCGCGACCTTCCGATTCGAGCTGAATCACCGGGCGGCGAACGTGCCGTACTTCGCCGGCCCCGGCGGCGTCACGCCCGCCGGCGGCAACACCGGCCCCGACGGATCGCTGGTGCCCGGCTTCACGCCCGACCTCGTCAGGTCGGAGACACGGATCAACACCGCCCTCCTCGTCAAGTTCTGAGTTCGCTCGCGTCCGCCCCCCGCATCGACGTTGCGGATGGTGGGATCTCAAGCCGTTACGGCATCCGGCGCCGCGACCTATTGTCGTTACGACATCGACACGGCGGGAATAATGCGGAAAAGGGATTGACCCGCAAATCCGCGCCGTGCAAAGATCTCCCGCAAGGAGAACCTCCGATGAACGCGCGCCCGAAGGTCTCGATGCTGAGCGAGAACGACGTCCGGCTGGTGCACGAGGCGTCCCTCGAGATCCTGGAGAAGACCGGCGTCCTGTACGAGAACGCCAAGGCGCTCGACATCATGGAGGCGAACGGCCAGAAGGTCGACCGCGACCGCGGCGTCGCCTGGGTCAAGCCCGACCTGGTCGAGAAGTGCATCAAGACCGCGCCGCGCAAGTTCGTCCTGGCGTCGCGCGACGGCCGGAACGACGCCGTCATCGACGGCGAGCAGATGCACCACATGACCGACGGTCAGGCGTCCTTCACCATCGACGAGAAGACCGGCGAGCGCAGGACGTCGACGCTGCACGACCTGGCGCTGAGCACGCTGCTCGCCGACGCGCTGCCGCCGATCAAGGTGATGTGGTCGACCGTCTTCCCGACCGACGCCTCGACCGACTTTCGGTCGCTGTTCGAGATGGCCTCGACCTTCCTGTGGTCGACCAAGCACTTCCAGATGGTCGGCGGCGTGCAGGACCCGGACGACGTGCCGTACCTCCTGGCGATGCTCGACGCCGTGTACGGCGACCGGCGAAAGCAGCGCGACCGTCCGTACTTCTCGATGGTCACCTGTCCCGTGTCGCCGCTCAAGCACGACGACATGATGACCGAGGCGTGCATCGCGCTCGCGAAGGAGTGGGTGCCGATCGTCTTCTGGCCGATGCCGCTGCAGGGCGCCACGGCGCCGATCACCGTCGCCGGCACGCTGCTGCAGACCAACGTCGAGTTCCTGAGCGGTCTCGTCCTGTACCAGCTCGTGCAGCCCGGGCTGCCGATGATCTACCCCGCCGGGCCCGAGACTCTCGACATGAAGACCGGTCTCGCCTCGACCGCCTCGCCCGAAGGGATTCTCTTTAACCGGCCCTTCGCGCAGATGACCGACTTCTACGGCGTCCCGTACATGGCCGGCGGCATCTGCTCGGACGCCAAGATCCCCGGCATCCAGTGCGCCTACGAGAACATGGCGACCGGCATGACCGCCGCGCTCTCCGGCTGCGATCTCCTGGTCGGCATCGGCATCCTGGAGGACGGCAACACGCTCTGCTTCCCGCAGATGGTGATCGACGAGGAGATGTGCAACATCCTGTCGTTCGTCCGCAACGGCATGGAGCTGACCCGCGAGAAGCTGATGGTCGAATCGATCCACAAGGTCGGCCACTCCCCCAACCACCACCTCGGCCAGCCGTACACCCGCGAGTTCCTCAAGTCCGGCCAGGGCTACTGGCCGTACATCTCGTTCCGCGGCACCTACGGCGACTGGAAGCGCCGCGCCAAGGACGAGCTGCAGCTCGCCCGCGAGCGCATGCGCTCGCTGCTCGACAAGCACGAGGTGCCACCGCTGCCGGACGACGTCCAGAAGGAGCTGCGCCGCCTCCTGTGCGAGCGCACCGGCTTCGCCCCCAACGACCCGAAGATCGAGGGCGTGTTCCAGCATCCGTGGAAGGAGCACCCCAGCTCCTGGCGCTGAGACCTCTTCCCGCCTGAATCCCGCCTCCGTTCTGAGAAACTTGCGCTCTGGCGCGAAGGATCGGTGACCGCCGGCCGCTCTAAGGAAATGAGAGGGGTTGCACGGCCGGCCGATCGATTGCGACTGCCGCGACCTTGAATTTGGCGCACTGGGGGATGAGAATCCCTCGATCCGATTTCTCGACCGACGACAGCAAAGGAGGTGTACCGATGTCCAGGAAATGGCTCATCGTCGTGGCGGGGGCGGCCATCGCTGCAATCGCGGCCGGTGGCCGGGCCTCGAACGCGAAAGCATCGACCCCGGATTACCATCCCGTGCTCGACCCGGCGAACTTCGTTCCGGCGGTGACCAATCCCTACTATCCTCTCCCGGTCGGCCGAACGCTGGTCTACGAGGGGATCAAGAACGGCCAGACCCAGGTCGACACGGTCGTCGTCACCGGCCAGACCAAAGTCATCCTGGGCATCACCGCGACGGTCGTGAGCGACGTCGCGACGCACGACGGCAATCTCCTCGAGAAGACCTTCGACTGGTACGCTCAGGACAAGCAGGGCAACGTGTGGTATCTCGGCGAGGACACGACCGCGTTCCTCGCGAACGGGAAGACCGATACCTCCGGCTCGTGGCAGGCAGGGGTCCACGGCGCCGAGCCCGGCGTGATCATGGAGGCGAATCCTCAGATCCCGGACGCCTACCGGCAGGAGCTTCTCGTCGGGCAGGCCGAGGACACCGCCTGGGTGGTCGAGGTGGGAGGCACGATCACCGTGCCGTACGGGAAGCTGCGCAATACCCTGACCACGCTCGAGGCGACCCGTATCGAGCCCGGGGCCTACGACCGGAAGGTCTACGCCGCCGGCATCGGAATCGTGTTCGAGCAGGCCCTGACCGGGGACACCGAGCTCGCCCAGCTCGTCAGCGTGACGGGTCCGTAGAAGCCAAGGACGTGCCCGATCCTGATCCGGCCCCGGGTCGCCCGGCCCGGGGCCTCGATCTGTTCATCTCCCGCAGGTGAGGTACACTTCTCGCCTTTCGCCTCCGGGAGAGTCCGTCATGGCCCTCGTCAGGAGCGCTCTTCTCGCCGGCTCGCAGAGCCGCTGGCTGCGCGATCGGGCCGTCAGGCTCGGCTTCGTGCGTCGGGCGGTGTCGCGCTTCATGCCGGGCGAGGACGTCGATGCGGCGCTCGGAGCGGCCCGGACCCTCCAGGCCGCGGGCGTCGGGTCGGTGCTCACCTGCCTCGGGGAGAATCTGCACCGGCTGGAGGAGGCCGACCAGGTCAGACGGCACTATCTCGAGGTCCTGGCGCGCGCGCAGCGCGAGTCTCTCGACGTCGAAATCTCCGTGAAGCTGACGCAGCTCGGGCAGGATCTCGGAGGGGCCGCCTGCGAGACGCACCTCATGTCCCTGATCGAGGGCGCGAAGGCGGGAGGAACGTGGGTCTGGATCGACATGGAATCGACCGCCTACACCGACGCGACGCTCGACATGTACCGCCGCGCGCGCGCCCGTTTCCCCAACGTCGGTGTCTGCGTGCAGTCTTACCTGCGCCGGACGGAGCGCGATCTGGACAGTCTCATTCGCCTGGGGGGTGGCGTGCGCCTGGTCAAGGGCGCCTACCGCGAGCCGCCCGACAAGGCGTTTCCGAAGAAGCGGGACGTCGACGCGAATTACCACGCCCTCGCCCTGCGGCTTCTCGGTCCCGAGGCGCGCAAAGCCGGCGTCCGTGCGATCTTCGGCACGCACGATGTGGCGCTGATCCGGCGCATCGAGGCGGCGGCGCGCGCCGGCGGGCTGCGGCCGCAGGACGTCGAGTTCCAGATGCTGTACGGCATCAAGCGCGAGGAGCAGCGGCGTCTCGCGGCCGCAGGGCACCCGGTGCGCGTCCTGATCAGCTACGGCGACGCCTGGTTCCCGTGGTACATGCGGCGGCTGGCGGAGCGTCCCGCCAACATCCTGTTCGTCCTGAGAAACCTGGTCGGCGGCTGAGCCCCTCAGGCGGCGACGCCCTTGAGTCTGGCCTCGGCTTGCGCTTCCTTCGTCAGGTCACGCTGGCCCACCGCGACGCCGACCTTGTGCAGGAACTCGTTCGGGGGGGTTCCGCCGGCGAACACCCACACGTAGTCGTTGGGAATTTCCTGCACTTTCCCCTGAACGTCGAGCAGGGCCGAGCGCGGGCGGATCTCGACGGCATGGGAGGCGAAGATCACCTTCAGCATGCGCTTCCTGATGCACTCCTCGAGACGCTTCGCGTTGCGTTCCTTGATACGGCTGAAGGCCTCCCCGCGGTAGGACAGGGTCACCTGGTTGCCCTTCTGGTGCGCCAGCCCCATGGCGGCCTCGATCGCGCTGTCACCGCCCCCCACCACGAGGATCCTGGCGTCGGTGTACGCCTCCGCTTCGATCAGGCCGTACATCACCTTGGCCAGCTCTTCGCCCTTCACCCCCAGCTTGCGCGGCGTGCCGCGGCGCCCGAGCGCGAGAACCACCGCGCGGGATCGGTAGGCCCCCTTCGCGGTCTGGATCGTGAAGAGGCCGTCCTCGCCCTTGACGACCCCGTCCACTTTTTCGTGGGTGCGGACTTCGAGGTCGGCTCGCTTCGACAGCCGGCCCCAGAACTCGAGCAGCTCCTCCTTGGAGATCTCGAGCTTTTTGAACTTGCCGTACATCGGGAATTCCACCGGGCTGGTGAGCACCAGCTTCTGCCGCGGGAACTTGGCGATCGTCCCGCCGAACTCGTCCTGCTCGAGCGTGACGTGCGACATCCCCTTCTCGAGGGCGCGCAGGGAGGCGCTGATCCCCCCCGGACCGGCGCCCACGATGCAGACGTCGACCGCACCCGCCGTCTTGCGGGCGACCCGGCCGGCGACGATCCGTTTGGCGATGATGTCGATGCAGTCGCGTCCCTGGTTGACGGCGTTCTTGATGAGCGCGAGACCGCCGAGCTCGCCGATGATGAACATGTTCTTCACGGTCGTCTCGAACTCCGGCGTCAGGCGGGGCATGTCGGCGCCGATGCTCGGGTCGGCCATGACGATGGTGATCGCCTCGACCGGGCACGCCTCGGCGCACAGGCTGTGCCCGACGCACTTGTGCCCGTTGATGATGGCCGCCTTGCCGGCGATCACCCCCAGGACGTCCCCCTCGGGGCAGACCTCGACGCAGGCTCCGCAGCCGATGCACTTCGAGATGTCGATGTGCGGATGCTGCGCCCGGGGGCCCTGAGAGTACATCTTCCCCTTCTCGGCCGCCGCCAGCGCACCGGCTTCTTTCTGCCTCGTGCGTCTGATGTGCAGGTACAGGCTGACCGCGAGAACGGCGGCGAGCAGCAGATACGTCAGATCACTGTCCATGCCGACCGCGTCCCCTCCCGTCCACCGATCCCGGATATTTCGACGACCGAGACAATATAAGGGAGCTTGGGCAGGGTGTCCAACGAGACGGGGGTGATTGCGGGCGGGCGGCGTGGATAATCTGCGCATCACGGACGGGAGGAGCGTCTGGTTTCCTGACGCTAGAACCTGTACGTCAGCGCCGCGTAGATCTGATCGTTCTTCTCCTGGCTGCCGTCGTTCCTCTCGCAGGACAGCAGCCAGTACCAGCTCCGGCCCAGCAGGATGTCCAGATCGAGACTGTACCAGTCGAGATGGCGGTCGAAGGTGGAATCGAGGAGGTTCGTCTCCTGCAGCCTCCCGGCGTCCAGATCCAGGCGGGCGTGCGGGCCGAGATCGAACCCGGCACCGACCGAATGGAGCCACCCCTCCGTCTGGTTGTTCGAATAGCGCGTGCTCCGGCCGCGGGCGCCGATGTTGGCGCGGGTCAGACCGTCGACGCCGAAGCTGGCGGAGTATCCGTCGGAGCGGCCCGCGGCGCCGCCGTCGTTCAGGCGCGCATCGGCGGACGTGAACCAGTGCTCGCCGATCCGGAGGGAGCCTCCGATCCAGGCGCCCTGGCGGTGACTGTCATCGAACTCGGTCAGCGGGGTCACCCGGTCGTGGAACAGACGCACGTTGCGCCGGTTGTCGTATCCCGTGTACAGGGTGAAGCGCCGGCTGGCGCGGAACTGGATGTTCGCGAAGGTGCTCGTGGGAGAGATCGCGCTCTCCCCCGCCACCGAGACCTTCCAGGCGCGGTTGTAGTCCACCTCCTGGGCCAGATAAGCCGACAGGCGCGTCGCGTAGTACTGCGCCTGGACGAACAGGAACTCGCGGTTCACCGTCTGCTGCGTGTACGAGCCGATCGCCCCCGTGGTCAGCGCCCAGCGCCGCTGCGCATCCGGCGCGTTCTTGAACTGGACGTAGCCGCCGACCTCCTGGATGTCGCTGTTGAAGGTGAGGTCCACGGGGTCGGGCTGCACCCCGGAGAAGACGCCCCACCCCGTCCTGCTTCCGTCGAGGGCGTAGAGCACGCCGTCGAAGATACTGACGACCGAAAGGGCGGGAGCGAACTGCCGGCCCACGATGATCTGCTGCCGCGAATCGAGATGAACGCCGACGGACGCCCTGTAGATGCGGTTTTCTCCCTCGGTCTCGTTGCTGCCGGTCGGGAGAGTCCGCTGGGTACGATACGATCGCACGTCGACCAGCAGGTCGACCGGCCCGCCGCCCAGGGCGTAACCGTCGAGGCGCACATCCAGCCCGGGCTGGGAAAAGCCGCTGTCGTTGCCGGTGCGGTCCTTCAGGTCGAGATAGCGCACGCCGATCCGACCGTGAATTCCCGTCCCGGCCAGACCTCCGCGCGACGCCCGCGCGCCGACTCCCGGCGCCTGCCGACTTTCGCCTTCCTTCGATTCCGGCGCGCGCGGGGTCTCGCGGTGCTCCGTGTAACGGACGAGGTCACCGACCACGGGAGCCGCCTGCGCGTTGACGATCGAGCACGAGGCGCGGTGCGCCGAAACGAAGACGACACGCAGCGTGGCGATCACCTGTCCCTCGCGCACCACCTGGATCGGGTCCCCTTGCAGAATCCCCTCCTCGCGCCCCGCGTCGACGTACACCGACGAAGCGGTGAGATAGGTGACATGGGCCGTGGCGGGGGCGACCGCGTCGGCCGCCGCGGTCGGCCGGTCCGCGCCGGAGGCGAGAGCCAGAACGGCCGCGGCGAGGAGCGGGCCGCCCGGACGACGTCGGGCGCTCATCTCCTGCCCCGCGGATGGCAGCTGTAGCAGGCCTGGCTGTTGTAGGCGAAGCCGCTGACGCCCGTGTGCTGGCTGGTCGTCTGGGCCTGGTTACTGTGCGCGTGACACAGGATGCATTCGAACTGCGAGAAGTCCGTGGCGTTGACGTGGCAGTCCGCGCAGGTTGTCCATTTGCCGAGATGCGCGCCGGAGTAGATCGGGAAGTAGCGCGGGTCGTGATCCGTATACCTGGCGCGCGCCCATGCGACCGTGGAGTGGCATGGCGCACAGTCGTGCGAGAAGTTGGCCGTCGCGTGGTTGGGGTTCGTCGTCGCGTTGTAATCGTTGAGGTGGCACGAATCGCAGTCGGTGCGCAGGTCGACGTAGGTCAGGTGCCCCGGGGCCGTCGGCTTGTGGCAGGCCTCGCAGTCCACGGCCAGGTGGGCCCCGGAAAGCGGGAAGCGCGTGACGTTGTGGGCGCGCGCCATGCGCGCGCGGTCGATGAAGCTGCGCGCGGTGTGGCAGCGCGCGCAGTCCTGGCCGAGCTCGCCCTGATGCGCGTCTTCGTGGCAGCCGACGCAGGAGGATTCCGGCTTCACCTTGCTGAAGTCGAGGGAAACATGGCAGGCGCGACAGGCCGTCTGAGCGTGCGCGGCGTCGAGCGGGAAGCCGAATTTCGCGTGATTGAACTTCGGGCTGATACGGACCGGGCTCCAGGCCTCGGCGCGGTGGCAGAGGCTGCACTCCTCCACGTAGGAGCCGTGCGGATTGGGCGGCTGCGCCGGCGCCTCGGCGAGCGCCCCGGCGCCCCAGGAGAGAGCGCCGCCGAGAACGGCGACGGCTGCCGCGCGGGCGGCCCGGCGCCACGATCCCGTCTTCACGATGGACGCTCCGCGGAAGCGCGCGACGCGATCGGCTGCGGAAAAACTCCGCCGGCCGGGAACGGCGCGAGACGCGACAGCTTTCCGGGCTGGCGGTTTCCGTGGCAGCTCTTGCAGTCCCTCGGGATCGGCTGGTAAATCACCATCGGACGACCGGCGGGGTCCTTCCGGGTCGGATGACAGCCGGCGCAGGGGACGCGCAGGTGGGCGCCTTCCAGGGGATAGGACGAGTCGCGATTGTGATCGAAGCGGCTGGCCGGCTTGAAGACGTCCTCGTTGTGGCAGAACACGCAGGCGCCGCCGGCGCGGCGGCGCGCGAACTGGCTGCCGTGCGGGCTCTTGTGGCAGGCCTCGCATCGGCTGTCCTTCAGCGCGAACAGCATCGCCGGCGTCGCGGGCCTCAGGAGAAGGAGGCTCGGCCGCGGCGCCGCCGGCTTCGACTCCTGATGACAGGCGTCGCACGGGACGGCGCGATGCGCCCCCTCGAGCGCGAAGCCGAAAGTCGCGTGAGCGGCGACGTCCACGGTCGAAGGACGGAACGTCCTGACGTCGTGGCAGGCGAGGCAGCCGTTCTTCTTCGGCCGCGCGCCCCTGGACGAGAACCGGCCGTCGTGCGGATCGAAATGACAGGAGGTGCAGGAGGCGTCGGTCAGCACCAGGGCGGTGCCGGCCGTGCCGATCCTGTCGGGACCCGGCAGCGGCGGCAGTCCCTTCCGCGCGGGTCCATGGCAGGCGGCGCACTCGATTTCGGCGTGCCGCCCCTCGAGACCCAGACGCAGCCGGGCATGATCCTTGGCCGTGAACGTGCTCGGCGTCCACCCATCCACGCGGTGACAGGGCTCGCAGGCCCCGCGGCCGGGGCGTGCCGCGAACTGACCGCCGTGAGCGTCGGCGTGGCAGCTCATGCAGCGATCGTGGGCCATGCGCATCAGCACGCCCGACTTGCCGAGCTTCTCGGGGGCGACCCCGGGCGGGTTCTTCGCGTGGCAGGCCTCGCATTTGACCGTGATGTGCTTGCCCAGGAGCGGGTAGGCGGAAGCGGCGTGCTGCTCCACGGTATAGGTCGAAGGGTGGAACCCGGCGACGGTGTGGCAGGCCGCGCAATCGACCACCTTGCCGGCAAGTGTCGCGGTCCCGGCGTGCGCGTCCTGGTGGCACGAGAGGCAGGTGGCGAACGGCGGTCTTTTGCCCCAGGCGCTCTTCGGGTCGTGGCACTGCGCGCATTGCAGCGCCGCGTGCTTGCCGCGCAGCGGGTACCGCGTCAGGTCGTGGTTGAACTTCTTCTGGTTCATGCCGGTCCACGATTCGGTGTTGTGGCACTTCGAGCAGACCAGGCCGAGCTGGCCGTTGTGCGGATCGGCGTGGCAGGGCGAGCACTCCTTGTGCGCCAGCGGCTTGTAGATCGGGATCGGCCGTCCCTCCTTGTCCAGAGGAAGCTTCAGGAACGACGCCAGGTGGCACGTGTTGCATTCCACCGTCTCGTGCCTCCCGGTCAAGGGGTAATCGGTCTTCGAGTGATCGAAGCGCAAGGCCGGCTTCCAGGCCGCGGCGGCATGACAGTTCTCGCACTTCGGTCCCAGGGCCCCCCGATGCACGTCCTTGTCGGCGTGACAGGAGACGCAGGCGCGATCGAGGCCGATCCAGAGCGTGGCTTTGTCCTTGCGCTGGGAGAGACGGGCCGACTCGGATTTCTGCAGCTGCGGCCTGTGGCACTCGCCGCACCGGAGCGGCGCGTGCTTTCCGTCCAGGCGCCAGCCGGCTCCGGCGTGGTCGAACTTCTCCGGGCTTCCCTCGTCGAACTGGATCATCTTGAACTCGCGACCGGCATGATCCGGGTGGCACTTGCCGCAGCTCACCTTCGCCTGCAGTCCGTGCAGCCCGAGGCCGCGCGTCACGAGAAGGGCGATCTCCCTGTGGCAGGCGAGGCAGCGCTCGTTCAGAGACACCCCCTTGCCGTGACAGGTGAAGCACTTCAGGGTGGAGTCGAGCTCCTGGTGCGGCGCCGCCAGGGGGCCTGGCGAGACCTGGGCGAGAGCCGGTGACGCGACGCGCATCGACATGACCCCCAGGGCAAGAATCAGATGCCGTCTGACAGCATGCCGCAGGAGGTTCGCTCGACTACCCAATCCAGGTGACGCCCAGGGCAATTGCCGTCACCACGTGCAGCACGACGGCCACCAGCGCTGTGATGGCGAACGGCTTGTGCGCCACGTGCCAGTAACGGAACACGTTGTGTGTCGCGTCCAGCATGCGCACCTGCTGCCCGAGCGCCACCTGGCGCCGCGCGAGCCGCAGGACCTCGGAGAAGATCGCCCGGTCGGCGGTCGTCCGGTGTCCGGACACCTTCTTCCAGTGACGGCGGAGACGCCGCGCGGCTCGCGACCGGCTGAAGTCGTCGTGCAGCATGCGGAGGACTGTCCGCGCCGGGCCGAGCCCCTGGTACGGGAGAGAGTCGACCGACAGCAGCCTGTCGACCACCTCCTGGTCGAGGCGGGTGACCGTCACGATCCGTTGCAGGAGGGCCTGCCGCTGCGCGTTCGCTTCCTCGATGCTCAGCTCCAGTCCGCTGCGGCTGCGGGGAATGCGTGCGTAAAGATAGCGTCCGACGATGCCGCTCAGGCAGACGACCATCATCGCGCCATACCCCAGACCGATGAGGCCCGTGAAGTGCCAGGCGGCATGGATGGCCGCCAGAAACGGAATGATGAGTCCCGCGGCCACGTGCACATCGAGCCAGCGGGCCAGCGATCCGCCGAAATCGAGCCAGCGGACTTTCTTTCGCAGAGGATAGAGCCACATATAAAGGAACATCGCGAAGCTCATGAACCCGGCCGCCTGACCCACATACCCGGTCGGCTTCAGCCACGGATGCAGGGTGCTGCGCATGCGCTCGCCCGAGGACAGCATGTAGTACGGCAGCCCGGCGATGTTGATCGCCGCCAGAAAGCCCAGGGCGGCGAACGTCAGCCGGCGGCCGCGCGACTCGTCCTGCGGGAGGCTCTTCTCGCTGGTCCTCGAGGGCGCCGGGTGCAGCTGCGCGCGCGGGGCGAGCGGCACCGACGTAGTCCTGGCCGTTCCGGCGGAACCGCCGACTCCGCGGACCCCCGCGCTCTCCCCCATGCGTCTTGACTCCCTGCTCTGATCCCGGTCGGCCCGACAGGACTCTGTCGCGGCCGACACCGCAACATCGTTGAGCGAAGATAATGCCACGCGACACTCGGTGCAAACAACATGGAGCCCTCGATATTTCAACTCCGTCCTCAGGGATTGCCATTCTGTTCCCTCGCATCGGCAATCCATCCCCGTTCGAGGTCGATTGGGGGTCGATTCCGCTGGTACAGGACTTGCTCTATCATCCCCGGCAAATCCGAGCACTAGGGTGGAGGAGGGATTCCAGGATGTCGGCCGTCAGAATAACTGCTGACGTCATCGGAAGACTGTCCAATACCGCCGCAGCGGCGGCGCTCCTCGTTCTCGGGGTCCTGTGGACGACAGGATGCCCCGCCCAATTGCATCCGAACGACAATCAGCCGCCTGTCGCGACAGCGGCCGCGACGCCCACGACGGGACCCGCCCCCCTGACGGTGACCTTCCAGGGGACGGGCATGGATCCCGACGGCGCGGTCGCCGCCTACGCCTGGGCCTTCGGGGACGGCGCCACCGCAAACCTGAACGACACGACTCATATCTATCAGACAGCGGGGACATATACCGCCACGCTGACCGTGACCGACACCGACATGGCGACCGGCAAGGCCACGGTCAAGATCACCGTCGGGGCCGCGGCGAACCAGCCACCGGTCGCGACCGCCTCGGCCAGCCCGACCTCCGGCACGGCGCCCCTGCTGGTCTCGTTCTCCGGATCGGCCACAGACCCCGACGGGACGATCGCCTCGTATTCCTGGACCTTCGGCGACGGAGCTTCCTCCACGCAGCAGAACACCTCGCATACGTATCAGGCGGGTGGAGCCTTCACCGCCACGCTGACCGCCAGGGACAACGCGGGAGCGACCGGGACCGCCACGGTGCGAATCACGGTCGGCGCGCCCGCGAACCAGCCGCCCACCGCCACGGCGTCGGCCAGCCCGACATTCGGGGCGGCGCCGCTGACGGTGGCCTTCACCGGATCGGGGACCGACCCGGACGGGACGATCGCCTCGTACGCCTGGACCTTCGGCGACGGCGGCACGTCCACTCTGCAGAATCCGTCCCACACCTACCTGTCGGCCGGGAACTACACGGCCGCGTTGACGGTGACCGATAACCAGGGAGCGACCGGCTCGGCCACGGTGAACGTCACGGTGGGCAGCAACCAGCCGCCGACGGCCGGCGCCTCCGCGACACCGACCTCTGGAAAAGCGCCCCTCCTCGTGTCCTTCACCGGCTCGGGGACCGACAGCGACGGCACCATCGTCTCGTACGCCTGGACGTTCGGCGACGGCGGCACATCCACCCTGCAGAATCCGTCCCACACCTACTCGTCGGTGGGGGTGTACACCGCCACCCTGACGGTGACCGACAACGCCGGGGCGCGCGCCTCGGCCAGTGTCGGCATCACGGTTCTCATGGGCAACCAGGCGCCACTGGCCAACGCCGGCCTCGATCAGCTGAATCTCGATCCCGGGGTGACGGTCACCTTGAATGGCAGCGGCTCGGTCGATCCCGACGGGGGCGTGCTGACCTATCTGTGGACTCAGACGAGCGGGCCGGCCGTGACGCTCTCGGGCGCGACCACGGCCACCCCGTCCTTCGTGACGCCGCTGAAGACGACGGCCACCTACACGTTCACGCTGACGGTGACGGACAACGGCTCGCCGCCCTTGAGCGCGCAGGACACGGTGAACGTCTCCATCCGGGTCACCTACGCGAATACGATCCAGGCCCTCCTCCTCGATCGCGGCCTGCAGTCGAACGGCACCCGGCTCGGCTGTCTGGCGTGTCACAACGCAGGCAACGTCTCCCCGCCGCTGACGACGTACGCTCAGGTCGTCTCGTCGAAATCGCGGATCGTATCCTCGCTGTCGGCCGGCGGTTCGATGCGCCCATACCTGCTGATCGGCGAGCCGCAGGTCGTCATCGACTGGATCAACGCCGGGACGCCTCAGACCAATTGAGCGGGCGGTGACGAACAGAACGGACGGAGCCGGACAGGCTCAGCCGTAGCTCTCGCGGTGGATCCTTTCCTTCGGGAGGCCGATCGCCGCGAGAAAGTGTCAGCACTTTCCGGTTGCGTCGACTCCACCTTGACGGTACAAGAAGGCCATCCGGGCGCTGGCGCGCCGGACTTGGGAGGGATGTCCATCATGATCGGGGACTCGCTGACTCTCCGCGCGTGGTTTCCCTGACAGGCACGACGATGAAGACGGCGAGAGTGGGTGTCCTTCTTGCGGCAGGGGTCCTGATGACGATGTCCGCGCCGATGGCACATGCGGCGACAATCGTTCTCGATCCGGGACCCGGCACCGATTACCTGAGCATCTGGTGCGGTGGTCAGTCGGTGAACGAGATCGCCACCGGGTTCGACGCGGCGGGAAACGCGCTGACCCAGGTGCGGGTGGCGACCACCTGCAACGGAAGCGGTCGCGGCTCGCGGAGCCAACATTACCTGGCGTGCTGGGCGGTCACGTTCGGCGAGGATGGCACCCTGCTCTCCAAGGTCTGGGAGGCGACGAATCACTGGGTTCAGGGCAGCGCCGCGATCCCGTGCCCGGCACCGGCCGATCCTGCCGCGATCTACACCTTCGCGGACGGGGCGGGCAATTACCCGGCGACGCTGAGCACGGGTCTCGTCGGCGCCACCAGCAACGTCTATCGCGGCGTGCTCGAGACCACGTGCGCCCCGATTCATTTCGGAGAGACGGTCTCCGGGACGATCGGCACCCCGGGCCAGACAGACTGCTATTTCTTCAGCGGACCGGCCGGCGACAGCGTCCGGGTCGCCACCGTCGACACTTCCAGCACCCTGCAGGTCGGCCAGCAGGTGCTGGGCCCCGACGGGACCGTTCTGTGCGGCACCTCCTCCGGCAGCGTCGATTGCACCCTCAACGCGTCAGGGCGTCACATCATTCTCGTGAACGACTACACCGGAGCGGGAACCGGAGGCTACGATCTCAGCCTCAGTTGTCTCTCCCCGTGGTGCCTGCCGTTCGACTACACGCTCGGGAGCTCCGGGGCGATCACCGTGGCCCCCGGAGCCTCCGGCACAGAAACCATCAACGCCACGCTCGCATCGGGCGTGGCGGAGAGCGTTTCCTTCTCGGTCTCGGGGCTGCCCGAGGGAGTCACGGCAACATTCGACGTCGGTGCATGCGCTCCCACCTGCACCAGCCACATGACGATCCTCGTCGCCGGATCGACGTCCGACGGCGTCTATCCCATCACCGTCACGGGCAGTCCACTGGGCCGGTCCATCATGTTCACGCTGACGGCCCCATCCCGCGCCACCGGCCCATGCCCCGCCGTCACCGCGCTGGCCACCTCTCCGAACCAGACGAGCATGGTGGGCGTCCTGCACGACGTGCGCGACCGTGCCTTGTCGCGCACGCCAACCGGCCGGCAGCTCGTCCGTCTTTACTATAAGGATGCGGCCGAAGCCGTGGAATTGATGATGCATCACCCCGACCTCCGGACCCGCTCTCTCGCGTTGATCGAGCACTTCCTGCCGTCCCTCCAGGCCGCGGCCGCGGGACAACCGGTCACGCTGTCGACCTCCGAGGCCGCTTCGATCGACTCGCTCCTGGAGGCGTTCGCCACGGACGCGTCGCCCGGATTTCGATCGGACGTCAATGCCGTCCGGCAGGGGCTGAAGCAGGGAGCTGCCCTGAAGGCGCTCGGGGTCTCGGTCCGATAAGCGCTGAAGAGCTGTTATGCTGATTGCGTGACGGATACCCGCGCAATCCCGACCTTGACCGACACGTCCGACGCCGCAGCGACGGTTCAGATTCGCGTCCTGCGAGACATGCCGGCCGGTCGCAAAGTGGCTCTGGTCGAAGACGCCAATCGAACGGCGCGACTCCTGGCCCTCGCCGGCATCGGCCTGCGCCACCCCGAAGCTTCTCCGGCCGAACGCATCCGTCTTCTGATGGATCTTGTCCTCGGCAAGGAGCTTGCGGAACGAATCTACGGACCACGGCCGACATCTCCGCGCGATGACTCCAACCGATCCTGAGGCGCTGAGGATCGCATTCCGCGCGCTCGAGATTCTTGAGCGCATCGGCGTGCCGTATCACCTCGGTGGATCTTACGCGAGCGCGATCCACGGCATTCCCCGCCAGACCCACGGGCGCGGTTGCTGAGCGCGGCGGCGCCAACCTGGTCCACCTGGTCACCGGAATCAAGATCGACCTGTTCATGAAGGGAGACACGGCGTATGACCTCGAGGAGTTCAAGCGCCGGATCTCCGTACGGCTCGGTGACGCGGCACCCCGGGAGGTCATGGTCAAGTCCGCCGAGGACACCATCCTGCGCAAATCGTTGCGGTATCGGATGGGTGGCGAGGTCTCCGATCGCCAGTGGCAGGACGTTCGAGGTATTGTGAGCGTCCAGGCCGGACGTCTGGACATGGATTACCTGACCATCTGGGCCGATCGGCTGTCCATTCGCGACCTACTCGACAGATTGCTCCGTCAACGCTAAGGGACGGCGGGGCCCTCCGACTCGCCCAACTCGACGGAAAGCGCTCGAAGCGCGGCTCGAATCCGGGGAGGATCGAGGGGGAGAACATACGACATGAGAGAGCCGACTCGTAAATCGCTCCGCCGTCACTTTCGTGCGATGCTCGTTTCGCTCCTCGCAACGTATTGCCTGTTTGAAGCGATCAAAGCAGCCAATCCCCCTCAGAACACCGGTGAAGAGAGTTCGATAACGAGAGTAATGGCTGACCTGGACGGGCTTTCCGGGATCGAGCTGCTGGTCGACGTGATTGCGCTACATAGGGAATTCCGCGTCAGACTGACACCAGAAATCTTCGAAGAGTATGTCCATAAGGGTGTGAGCGATTACGCGCTGAAGATACGCTCGGAATCATTCATCACCGAGTTACGGAGGCTGGTCACGCAAACCAATTGGCAAGATGCGGGTTCAGCCGACAGAGTTGAGGTGAGGTACAGATTGGAGTTCATGAGGGGCTCGCGGTCCTTGGTAATGTTCTTCGCAACTGTAGGAGGGGATATTGTTCTGGGCGACAGGATTTACGTTAATCCAGACGGTGCCCATTGGATGAGAACCCTGTGGCACGAGCTGGAGGACGATATCGAGCCCCGTAGCCCGCCGACAAGCAAATGACCAGGCCCGCAGCGCGACCAGGCAATGCACGTCATTGTGGGGACGCAAGTGGCAATACGGAAGGTAAGGTTCAAGCCGGCACGACAGGTTATTCTACCTTCGCTGCTGAGCGTTCTGGGCGTGTTCTATGCTGATCGAATCCCGAAGGCATCAGGTCTCGTCTATGCGGCGGCCCCGTCTGATCCTGATAAGGCTGTAGACGAGTTCGTCCTCAAGGTAAACGCCTTATTGCTCGAACGGCCCCCCATCGAATCGTCCACAGCCGAATGGGAGACGAAGTACGAGCACCTCATTACCTCTGAGGCTGAACGGCTGCGGACACTGGTGCCGAATATCCTCCAAGTGCTCGGTCAGCGACTCGGGGCGAAGTCGGACACTGATCGACGATTGGATGAGTTGCTTAAACTGAAACATCCTACCGTTGAAGAGGCGCTTCAGATTCAATCCCTGCTTCACGAGCAATTGTCCGAGAGCAGCCCTCCCCGGTGTGCGATTATGTTTCTGATTGGCCGTCTTGGGAAGGAAGCGCCGAAGGAGGCTGTCAACGTGCTGCTCGCTACGGCGCCACCCCCGGAAAGATCAGAGGATTTGTGCCTGATTCACTCACTCATGACCCTCGGGCCCCAAGGGTACATGGTCATCAATGAAAGGTTGTCGACGGAAACGGATCCTTTAAAGGTGTATTTCGGCGTCATGGCGCTCGTCGCCCAGACTGTGCGCACTGATTTCCCGATGAGTGCCGGACTCGGAAAGGAAGAGGATTGGGATCGGTCCTTTCCCAAGTCACTCCGAGGTCTTCGCCGCCTGACCGAAAAATGGAAGAAATGGTGGACGGCGAGCGAAGGTCGGTACACCTGGAATGCGGAAACGTCGCTGCTTGAGGCGAAATAGGCACGCGGCGTCGACCCGAAACTGCTCGGGGTCTCGGTGCGATAAGCGCGAAGAGCGGTGGCCGAGGGGCCGGTCAGCGCCCGGCGCGCTGCGCGGCGTCGGTGGCCGCGATGGCGTCCTCGAGGATGTCCATCCCCTGCTCGAAGAGCGCCCGCTCGATGTTGAGCGGCGGCTGGATGCGGACGAACCAGGAGATGTTGTCGTGGATGTAGTACAGGCCGTGGGTCAGGCAGTGCTGGTTGACCTGGGCGGCGGCCTCGTAGTTCTTATCGCGGGTGGCGGTGTCCTTGATGAACTCGGCGGTGAGCCAGAGGCCCTTGCCGCGCACCTCGCCGATGATCGGGTACTTCTCCTTCATCGCCTGCAGACGCTTCAGGCCGTAGTCCCCCAGTGCGGTGGCGTGCTCGAGCAGGCGGTCGCGCTGGATGATCTCGATCGTCTTCAGGCCGGCGGCGCAGCCGGCGGGGTGGCCGGCGTAGGTGCCGGCGACGAACGCCTCGGCCTTGTCGAAGATGTCGTGCCGGCCGGTGACGGCGGCGATCGGCATCGAGCCGCCTGACAGGCCCTTGCCGATCACGATCAGATCGGGGTCGACGTTCCAGTGCTCGAAGGCCCACATCCTGCCGCAGCGGCCGAAGCCGCTCTGCACCTCGTCGATGCACAGGTACCAGTCGTGCTTGTCGCACAGGGCGCGCAGGCCGGACAGGAAATCGTCGGGCGGCACCCAGATGCCGGCCTCGCCCACGACCGGCTCGACCAGGACGCCGGCGATCTTGGACGGCGGCACCTCGTAGGCCAGGATGATGTCTTCGATATATTCGAGCGTCGCGCGGCCGGCTCCGCCGCCGGTGCGCGAGCGCAGCGGGGTGCGGTAGTCGTAGGGGTACGGCGCGTACACGAAGCCGTTGACCAGGGGCGCGACGTCCTCGCGCACGCTCGCCTCGAGCGGCCCGGCCGCCATGCAGCCGTACGACAGACCGTGGTACTGCCCATAGAACGAGATGACGAACGGCCGCCCCGAGGCGCGCCGCATCACCCGCAGGGCCGCCTCGACAGCCTCGGTCCCGGTGGTCAGGAACAGCACCCGGTCGTTGCTCTTCGGGCAGACCGACAGGAGCTTCTCGGCCAGCTCGAGGCGCTGGGCGGTGTTGCCGGCGCTGGTCCAGCAGGTCACGCCGAGCTGGCGGAGCATCGTCGAGACCGCCTCGACGACTTCAGGATGGCAGTTGCCGACGTTGTTCGTCCCCCAGCCCGACCCGAAATCGATGAACCGGTTGCCGTCGACGTCCTCGACCAGCGACCCGGAGGCCCTGACCGCCATGAACATGCGGTCCTCGGGGGAGCCGTAGGCGCCCCGGGCCATGAGCCGGGACTCCTTTTCTATCAATCGCTTGGACTGGGGTCCGGGGAGAGACGTCTTGACGAGTGAAACGCGGTCCTTGGCCGGCATGGGCCGACTATAAGCCAGCCCCGGACGGGGCTGTCAAGGGGCGGGGCCGCGCGCGATCAGGGGTGCGTCGGGTGGGCGGCGACGCGCGCGGGGCGGTGCAGCCAGTCCTGGACGCGGCGTGTCATCTCCTTAAGGCGGTCCGGCTCGGTGGCGGCCAGGTCGATCTTCTCGCCCGGGTCGTCGGCGACATGGTAGAGGGCGTGCCGGCCGTCGGAGCCCCACTGGATCTTCCAGCCTCCCTGGCGCAGGGCGACCAGCGTGCGGTCGTAGCGCGACAGGTCGCGCTGCGGAAACAGCTCCTGCATGATCTTGATGAAGTCGATAGGCGGGCCGACGAACTCGCCGACGATCGGGCCGTCCTGCGGGCGCCCGGCGCCGGGGAGGCCGGCCCCCGGCAGC
>CAYLND010000058.1:0-20441 GCA_964384905.1 uncultured Acidobacteriota bacterium | reverse complement strand
CCCCGCCGGCGGGGCCGGCGTGGGGGAGGGCTGCGGGGTCGGCCCGGCGGCGGCCTCCCCCGCATCGGCCCGAACGAAACCGGCCGTCGCCGCCAGGCTCAGGACGAGGAGGCAGACGACGACCGGAACGCGGAACCGCCGGCTCACGCGGGATCCCCCTCGCAGAGGAAGCGGAATGGCGCGCCTGGTGCGGGAATGGGTGTCAGCGGGCGGTCGGAATCGGTTCCCGGAACGCCAGCCTCTCCTGATCGACGAAGATTTCGATCTCCCCGTTCTCGGGAAACTTCCCGAGAATGAGACTCTCCGACAGAGCATCCTCAATGTTCTTCTGGATGGCACGGCGGAGCGGGCGCGCGCCGTAGGAACGATCGCTGCACGTGGTGTCGATGAGCCAGCGGTACGCTTCGTCGGTCAGCGTCAGACGAACCCCCCGTTCGGTCAGGCTGGCGTTCAGCTGGCTGATCATGAGTCGGGCGATCGCCAGCAGGTCGCCGTCCGACAACGCGTCGAACACGATGATCTCGTCGACGCGGTTGATGAATTCCGGGTTGAGAACGGTCTTGACTTCCTTGAGGACCAGGTCCCGGCGCTCGCGATAATCGCGCTCGCGGTCGTCGGGGCTGCGGAAACCCATGGTGCGCGACTTCTGGATCAGGTGCGAGCCGATGTTCGAGGTCATGACGACCAGGCCGTTCTTGAAATCGATGCTGTCCCCGAACGCGTCGGTGATCTGTCCGTCCTCCAGGACCTGAAGGAGCACGTTCAGGACGTCGGGGTGGGCCTTCTCGATCTCGTCCAGGAGAATGACGCTGTAGGGCCGCCTCTTGATCCGTTCGGTGAGCTGCCCGCCCTCCTCGTACCCGACGTACCCCGGGGGCGATCCGATCATCTTGGCGATGGCGTGCTTCTCCATGTACTCCGACATGTCGAAGCGCACCAGCGACTTCTCGTTGCCGAACAGGAACTCCGCCAGGCACTTGGCGACCTCGGTCTTGCCGACCCCGGTCGGGCCCAGGAAGATGAACGAGCCGACGGGGCGCAGCGGGTTCTTCAGGCCGGCGCGCTGCCGCCGCGTGGCGCGGGCCAGGGCGGATATCGCCTCGTCCTGGCCGACGATGCGCTTGTGCAGGAACTCCTCCATCTTGAGGAGCCTCTCGGCCTCCTCCTTCTTGACCGAGGAGATCGGGATGCCCGTCCACTTCGAGATGACCTCCTCGGTGTCTTCCTGCGAGACCTCGAGAACCGCGCGCCGCTCCTCCTCCTCGCGCACCTTGAACTCGTCGTACTTCTTGCGCAGCGCGATCTCCTCGTCGTGCTGGCGGACCGCCTTCTCGAAGTCCTTGCGGAACAGATAGCTCTTCATGCTGCTGACGGCGCGCTCGATGTCACGCTCCAGATCGCGGATCTCGCGATAGTTCATCCGCCGGCGCAGCTTGACCCTCGCCCCGGCCTCGTCGATCACGTCGATCGCCTTGTCCGGAAGGAACCGGTCGGTGATGTAGCGGTTCGACAGGGCCACGGCGGCGCGCAGGCTCTCCTCGGAATAGCGCACCTGGTGGAACTTCTCGTAGCGCTCGCGCACGCCGCGCAGGATGTCGAGCGTCTCGTCCTCCGTGGGCGGATGCAGGCGGATCGGCTGGAAGCGGCGCACCAGGGCGCGATCCTTCTCGATGTAGCGGTGGTAGTCCCTCGGGGTGGTGGCCCCGATGCACTGCACCTCGCCGCGCGACAGCGCCGGTTTGATGATGCTCGCCGCGTCGAGGGACCCCTCGGCGGAGCCGGCGCCGATCAGCGAGTGGATCTCGTCGATGAAGATGATGATGTCCTCGTTGCCGATGATCTCGGAGATGATCCCCTTCAGGCGCTCCTCGAACTGCCCGCGGTATTTGGTCCCGGCCACGATGAGGCACAGGTCCAGGGCGAGGATGCGCTTGCGCGACAGCGACACCGGGACGCTCCCCTCGGCGATGCGCTGCGAGAGGCCCTCGACCAGCGCGGTCTTGCCGACGCCCGGCTCGCCCAAGAGCACGATGCTGTTCTTGCGGCGTCGGGACAGCACCTGGATCATGCGCTGCAGCTCGTTCTCGCGGCCGATCAGCGGGTCGAACACCTGGCGCGCCGCCATCTCCGACAGATCGCGCGAGAACTCGTTCAGGAACGGGGTCTCCTTCACCTTCTTCGGGAGGGCGCGCTGCTTCCAGACCGCCACGGTGTCCTCGCGCAGCGCGTACAGACGCATCCCCTTCTCCGCCAGCATGCGGCCGGCCGCCGAGTCTTCGACGCGCAGCAGGCCGAGCAGGATGTGCTCGTCGCTGACGTACGGGTGCAGGAGGCGCTCCGCTTCCTCCTCGGCGCACGCGAGGATCTTCTTGGTCTCTTCGCTGAACGGGATCTCGATGGGGGCCGCCTGCTTCTCGCCGCTGGGCCCGCGCGCCTCGAGCTCGGCGCGCAGCAGCTCGAGGTTGACTCCGGAGCGCCCGAACAGGTCGCGAACGAGGTCGTCGCCTTCCTTGATCAGGCCCAGGAGCAGGTGCTCGGAGCCGATGACCTTGCTCCCCATCTGGCTGGCTTCGTACCGGGCGAGAAACAGGACCTTCTTGGCCTTCTCGGTGTACTTTTCGAACATTCGACGTCCGCCCGAGCGCTCGCTCCCGTCCTGTTTTACCGGGGAACCTGCGTGGTCCCAGCGCTGACATTGTAACGGCTGCCCGCCGGATCCGTCAAGGAACCGTGCTCCATCCTCAGGACACGGCTGCACTTCTCCGCCAGCCGCGCGCTGTGCGTGACGAACAGGGTGGTCATCCCGCGCCGCCTGTGCAGGTCCGCCAATAGGCCGAACACCGCCTCGGCATTCCGCTCGTCCAGGTTGCCCGTCGGCTCGTCGGCGAGCAGCAGGGCGGGCGAGCCGACGATCGCCCGGACGATGGCCACTCGCTGCTGCTCCCCGCCCGACAGCTCGGCGGGTCTCCGATCGGCGCAGTCGCGCAGACTGAGCTCGTCGAGCAGCGCCAGCACGCGGGCCCGCGCGCGGCGGCGATCCTCCGCCCGGATCAGGAGGGGCATCATGGCGTTCTCCGCCGCCGTGAACTCCGGCAGGAGGTGGTGGAACTGGAAGACGAATCCGAGATCCCGGTTGCGGTAGACCGCACGCTCGTGCGGCGTGGCCGCGCCCACGTCCCGGCCCCGGAACAGGACGGAGCCGTCGTCGGGACGCTCGATCGCGCCGACCAGGTGGAGCAGCGTGGTCTTGCCGGCGCCCGACTCGCCCAGGATGGCGACCATCTCGCCGCGCGCCACCGCCAGGTCGAGGCCCCTCAGGACCTCGACGCGGCGCCCCTGCGGGCCGAACGACTTCCACAGGGCCGTGCAGCGCAGCAGACCGTCCCCGGGCGAGCTATTCATAACGCAGCGCCTCGGCCGGATCGAGCCGGGCCGCCCGCCACGCGGGATAGAGGGTGGCGAGGAACGACACGCCGACGGTCAGAAGCGCGACCGTGAGCACGTCGACGGGACGGATGTGGAACGGGACGTACGGGATGAAGTAGACGTCCACCGGCAGCGAGATCAGACGGTACCGATCGAGGACCCACGCGAGCGCCACCCCGAGGATGATCCCGGCCAGGGTTCCGACCGCGGCGATGATCAGCCCTTGCAGGAGGAAGATGCGCCGGATGCCGTGGTGGGTCGCCCCCATGGCCAGCAGCACGCCGATATCGCGCACCTTCTCCATCACCATGAGCACCAGGATCGAGATGATGTTGAGCGCCGCCACCAGCACGATGAGACCGATGGCAATCGACATCCCCAGCTTCTCGAAGCGCAGCGCCGAAAAGAACGTCCTGTTCATCCGGATCAGATCGTTCACGTAATAGGCGCTCCCGAGCGCCTCCTGGACCGCGCGCGAGGCCGACGGCAGACGGCGCGGGTCCTTGACCCTCGCCTCGATGGCGGTCGTCTGCGTCGGCAGGAGCCCCAGGAATTTCCGGGCCGCAGTCAAGGACACGTAGATGCGGCTGCTGTCGTAGTCGTAGAAACCTGCGTCCGCCACGCCCGCCACCTCGAACTCGCGACTCTTCGGTACGGTCAGGAAGGGCGACACGTTCGGCTGCGCGATGATGACGCGCACAAACTCGCCCGGACCGACGCCGAGGTTCATCGCCAGGTCCTTGCCGAGTATGGCGCGGTCGCGTCCGCCCTTGCCAGGGAGAGCCAGGATCCCGAGATCACCGCGCACCTGCGAGGCCAGGTCGGTGATCAGGCGCTCCGCCGCCGGGTCGATCCCCTTGATCAGCACGGCCGCGCCGGAGGCGTTCAGCTCGCTCGTCGCCATCCCCTTCTCGTACACGACCGGCGCCGCGGCGAGCACCGGGCCGCTGGCCAGAAGACGCGACAGCACCGACGGCACGTCGTCGAGCGGGCGGCCGCTCGGTCCCGCGAAGACCGTAAGGTGGGCGTTGGCCCCGAAAATCTTCGACTGGATCTGGTCCTGGAAACCGGTCATGAGCGCGAGGACGACCACCAGCGCCGCGACGCCGACGATGACGCCGAGCACCGAGATCAGGGAGATGACGTAGATGATCGCCTGCTTGCGACGCGCCAGCAGGTAGCGTCTGGCGATGAACAGCGGATACGACATGAGAGGGCGGCCCCCATCGGCGACGCCGGGGGAAAATGCTCGAAGGCGCGTGATGGTACAGCGCCCCGGACGGCAGGTCAAGGAACGCCTGGAGCCACCCGGCCCGGATGGGGCGCGCGCTTGTGTCACCGGCTGGATCGATCGATAATCGAGGCACGGAGGTTCTCGCCTGATCCGACGACTGTTCGTCTCAGGGGTCGTGCTCCTCCTGGCGCTGGCCACAGGTCCGTCCGCTTCGGGCGCGGCGAAGGACAAGAAGACCGCCGGCCCCCCGACTCCGACCTCGACGCTCTTCGAGCGCGCCACCGTCGAGATGGTCCTGATCGAGGCCTACGTCAGCGACGGTCAGGGTCGGACGATCGCAGGTCTCGGCCCGAACGATTTCGTGCTGTCCGTCGACGGCCGGGTCCGGCCGATCAGCTCGATCGAGTTCCGGAACGCCGAGTCGTTCGCGGCGACACCGACCGCCGCGACGGGACCCTCGTCTCCCGGCCCCACGCCCCCGGCCGTGACGGAGAAGAGGCTTCCCCGTCACTTCATCCTGTTCTACGAAGACCGTACCTCGTCCCCGGAAGGGCTCACCGCGGCGCGCCGCGCCACCACGCGCTTCCTGGCCGAGAGCCTGGTGCCCGATGACCAGGTCGGATTGGCGGTCTTCGACCAGGGTCTGCGGCTGCTGCACGGGTTCACGACCGATCGCGCCGCGCTGCGGCAGAAGGTTGATGAGAGCCTGGCCGACCCCCGACGCATTTCCGATTTCGCCTCGGAGCACGACGCGCGCCTGAGCGAATCGTCCGGCCACGGGGCCTTTCCCGGCGACACGGGGGCGGGCTCCCTCACCGCGGCGCTTTCCTACGCGGCGGACGAAACACCGCGTGTGAGCGGCGTCCTGAAGGCGCTGCAGACCGTGATCGATTCCCTCGCCCCCTACCCCGGATACAAGTCGGTCGTGTTCATGGGCGACGGCCTGCCGGAGAATCCCGCCTTCGATTACCTCGAGCGTTTCATGCGCGGCACGTCCCCCGACGGTCTGGTCTCGATGGCGACGCATTTCGATCTATCCGCCGAGATCAAACAGGTCGCGTACGCGGCGGCGGCCGCCGGCGTGACTCTGCACAGCGTTCAAACAAGCGGAGTGACGTCCGCGTCGCCCTCCGACCTGCGCGCTGCGAGCCGCCGCCAGAACGCCATGGAGACGATCGCGCTGAACACGGGCGGGACGAGATCGACCTCCAACGATCTCTTCAAGGCGCTCAGCGAGGCCGAGGCCTCCAGCCGGGCGTTCTATGTTCTCGGCTACGCGCCGGAGGGGCCCCCCGATGGTCTGTACCACACGGTCCAGCTGCGCGTCCGGAAGAGTGGCGCCCGTCTGCGCTGGCGGCGGGGCTTCACAAGGTGGCTTCCGCAGGAGGCCCACGAGCGAGCCGTGCAGGCGGCCTACGTGCTGCCCGATCTGTACGCCGAGATGGGCCTCGAGGCGACCCTCATCCCGGGGCCCGCCGACGCCGGCGGCCGGGTGGCCGATCTGGTCCTGCATCTGCCGCCCGGCCGGGCCCTGTTCGTTCCGCAGGGGACGGGACGGACGGCTCATCTGGAGGCTGGCTTCGTGGTGATCGACGCGTCCAACCGCGAGGTGTTGCGCGCCGCGAGGGAGGTGCAGGTCTCGAGCCCGACGGGCGCCGACCAGGCGCCCCCGGGATTCGATTTTTACTCTCGCATCCGTCTTCCCCGAACGGGCCAGACGATCACGGCCGTCGTCTCCGATCGGTCCACCGGCGGTCTGGCCGCCGCCCGTCTGTCGGTCCCGGCCGCCGACCCCTCGACCGCGGTCGTCGGCCTCTCGATCTACTCCATGGGAGAGAAGAGCCTCTGGGTCGAGATCCCGGCGACGCCCGTCAAGACCCCGGCTCCCGCCGAGACGGTGGAGCCCAATCTCGGTCCGGCGCTCAAGACCACTTTCTCGGTCGGCGAGCCCGTCGCCTGCGGATTCCGGTTCGAGGCCCCGGCGTCGGAGCCCGCAGTGCGCATGGTCATCCGGCGTGAGGATCGTGTCGTCCGCAGCGTTCCGGTGACGGCCGGGGGCGACGCGAGCGCCGCCGGTGCCGGCGCCGGTGGAGGGACGATCAAGATGACGCTGGCCCTGGACGATTTGCCCGCCGGTGATTACGTGCTGGCGGTCCAGGCGTCCGGGGAGCGGGCGGGATCGCCGGACCTCGCGTCGGTTCCGCTCCGCCTCCGGGCGCAATCAAACGACGCGGAGCCCGGCGCCGGAGGCTGAACGCCCGCCGGTCCTCTCAGGGCTCGCTGCGCTCCTGCTTCTTCTTCGCGACCCACTGGCCGCTCGTGGGCTCGCCGCCCGACAGGATGAAGTTCTGCCAGCTGCCTCGCAGGGTTCGGCCATCGGGCGCCAGGCTCCCTTCGAGGTCGGATGAGCGGCCGAGCTTCGAGTCGATGCGGTGCAGGAGGACCTTGCCGTCGACGAACGTCCCCTGGAGGCTGCCTTTCCACCCGCCCTCCAGCGTGTACTCGCCCACCAGGAGCGTCCCCGATTGCCGCAGCTGGAACAGCCCCTTGTCGCCGCTCGGGAGATAGGTCACGTCCCACGACCCGGTCAGCGCCTCGGTGTCGGACGGTAGCGTCTTGCGCAGCCGGCTGATGCGGTCGCTCAGCAGATCGATGCGCGCGTGCGCGTCGCGGATGTCGTCGCGGGTCCGGCGGCTCTCCTGGGCCAGCGCGGCGACCTCCTGCTCGGCCTTCTGAATCTCTTCCTCGCGCTGCTGCATGAGCGCCGGGTCCGCATCCGCCCGGCCCTGCACCATGCCGTCGAGGTCGTCGTACATGCGCTGCAGCCGGCCGCGAGCCTCTTCCCGCTTCCGTGCCTGGTCACCGTAGCTCTGCAAGGCGTCGTCCAGACGACGCTGCTCGATCTCGAGCTGCACCTTGAGGCTGTAGATCGCCGCCAGCTGCTCCTCGGGCCGCTTCAAATCCTGCGCGACGACAACCCCCCAGGCCAGGAGCGCCACCATGATGCCGAGCCGTCCCGCCCGCCTCATGCGCGCCCCCTCGCGAGCCTCCGTTCGAGGAGGGCTTCCGCGATCCGCACGGCATTCAGCGTCGTGCCGCCCGCCAGATCGTCCGAAACCGCCCAGATCCAGTGCGACGCGTCGTCGCGGCCGCCCGGGGCTTCCGCCACCAGGACGCCGGTCTCGCCGGCGCGCTCGACCGGCGTCGCCGATGCGCCCCCCCGCGCCCAGCGCACCTCGTCGCTTCCCTTGAAACAGGCGCGGATGTCGTCGCGGGTCCTGCCCTCCTCGAGAACCAGATGCACGATCGCCGCATGGCCGTGAAACACAGGGGCCTGGATCGCCTGCACGGCCAGCGAGTAATCACCGCCGGTGATCGCGAGGATCTCTCGCTCGAGACCGGAACGACCCGCGCCGTGATCCTCGAGCCGTCCCCGCAGCCAGGCCGGGAACAGGTTGAATGCGAGCTGCCGCCCGAACATCTCGCGAGGGAGGTCCTTGAAATTCATCAGGGCGAGGGTCTGCTGGTACAGCTCGTCGAGCCCCACAGCGTCGAGCACCGACGCGGGCTGGAGCACCACCGCCTCCGCCCGCCGCAGTCCCCCGAGGCGGCGGATCGGCCCGAGCAGCGTCGACACAAGCTGGGACACCGGGTGCGGCGTCGCGATGACGCCCGCGCCTTCCGGGATGGCCTCCGGGTTGACCGAGGCGTTCACCACGGGGGCGCCCGCCGCTTCGTTCGCGGCGCCGGTCAGATCGATCGCGACGAATCCGACCCGGCACGCCCAGTCGAGGTATCGCGCGCCTTCCTGCGGGCTGCCGCACAGGAACGCGATGTCCAGCTCCCCCAGGGTCTCGAGGTCGGGCGGGGAGACCAGCATCGCTTCACCCGCGAACTCCGACAGATTGGCCTCGGGATCGCTGCTCGACGTGAACAGTCGGACGGAGGCCCTCGGAAAGGTCCGGGCGACCAGATGATCCTTGACCGCCTTGCCGCGCAGCGTCGTCGCGTCGAACAGGGCGACGTGGGCCCGGCGGAAACGGGCCGCCTCAGGCACGGCCATCGCGGCCTCCCGCCGGTGCGATCCGCGGCTCCTTCTGCCCGGACGGGCGGAGGCGCGGCACCAGGCCCGAAAGCAGGTACGCGAAGCTGAGCGCCAGAGCGACCGCGCTCGGATATCCGGCGATCGCAAAATAGACGAGGGCGACCAGGAGGACGACGATCCAGGGCACCCGGCGGCGCAAATCGATCTCCTTGAACGAGCGATAGCGCACCTTGCTGATCATGAGCACCGACAGGGTGACGACCAGGAGCATGACCAGGAATCCGGTGATCGGATCGGCCACGCGCCCGGGGTCGTAGTAGACACAGGCGGCGATGGCGCAGGCGGCGGCGGGCGTCGGCAGCCCCACGAAATAGCGCTTATCCTGCATCGGGGCCTGGATGTTGAAACGCGCCAGGCGCGCGGCGCTGGTGGCCAGGTAGAGGAACGGCGCCAGGGAGAACGGCTTCGGCAGGGCCGAGAGGGCCCACACGTAGGTCAGCAGGGCCGGCGCGATCCCGAACGAGATCACGTCGGCGAGCGAGTCGAACTGCACGCCGAAATCGCTGGTGGTCCCGGTGAGTCGCGCCACCCATCCGTCCAGCCTGTCGAGGAGGGCGGCGATGAACACCGCAATCGCGGCCCACTCGAACTCGCCCTGGACGCTGCGGACGATCGCGATATAGCCGCACAGGAGGTTCCCGGTCGTGAACAGGCTCGGAATGAGATAGGCGCCGCGCCGGAAGCGCGCCCTGTCCTTGAGCCCGCCACGCGCCCTCATCCCCGCCTCCCCGCCGCGACCCCCGCCACGGGAGCCGCCAGGTCGAGCCTGGCCGCGCGGGCCATGAGGGTCACGCCGCCGCGGACCCGATCGCCCTTGGCCACCAGCGGCTCCAGACCCGGAGGCAGATGCAGGTCGGTGCGCGAACCGAAGCGAATGAGACCGATCCGCTCGCCGCGCCGTACGCGGTCACCCTCCTTCTTGGTGCAGACGATGCGTCGGGCCAGAACGCCCGCAACCTGCGTGACCCCGAACTCGCCCTCGTCGGCGCGGATGATCAGATGATTGCGCTCGTTCTCTCCGCTCGCGCGCCCCTGCCAGGCCGGGTGAAACCGCCCGGGCGTGTAGCGCGCCTGGCCCACGATCCCGGCCACCGGGGAGCGGTTGATGTGACAGTCGAGGACGGACAGGAAGACCGACACGCAGGCTCCTTCTCCGACCCGCCGGATTTCGGTCACCCGGCCGTCGGCCGGGGACAGGACCAGACCGTCACCCTCGGGCGAGACACGCTCGGGATCACGGAAGAAGTAAAGGACGAACAGGGCGAGAAGAACGATCGGGGCGACGCCCCAGGGGCCGACGGTGATTCCGAGGACCAGACCCGCAATCAAGAGGCCCACGAGGAACGGGACCGCCTGCACTGCCACCGGCACGCCTGCCCCCTTTGCGAGACGGGCGCCGCTGCGCGCGCCCCTCCGCCGCGTTGAAGCCGCTCCTTCCGGCGCCGGGCGCTAGGACCGGACGCCGGCGCTGCTCGTCCGCTCCATGTGATGCCGCAGGATGGCCTCCATGCGATCCTTCAGAAACAGCTTCTGCTTCTTGATGTTGACGCTCTCGAGGCGCTCGGACTCATTGAGGACGGCCTTGCCCTGAAGTTCCTGAAGGCGGAACTCGCAGCTGGCGTGCTCGGCCAGCAGCTTTCGATACTCCTCATGGCTCTCCGAAAGCGTCCGCTTCAGGTCCTCCTGGATATGCACCATCGGCCTCAACCTCCTGATTTTAAGGGGCGTTCGAGCGAAGGCAGCGAATCACGCACGCACATTTTGCCGGTAAGTCTACCATCCCCGATCCCTTCGTGCAAGGTCGATCGCCGCAGAAATGAGGGTGCGCCGCCCGAACCGGCTCACGGGGCGGCGCGTGGCTCGACCCGCAGCCACATGACGATCGCGTCCTCGTGGGTATCCGTGTAGTACTGCTTGCGCCGGCCGATCGGCATGAAGCCCGCCTTGCGGTACAGGGAGAGGGCCGCCTGGTTGCTGGGGCGGACCTCGAGAGTCATCTCACGGCATCCCTGGCGGGCGGCGTACTCGATCAGGAACTTCAGGAAGCGCGTCCCCACTCCGCGCCCCCGATGGGATGGGTGGACCGCGATGTTGTTGATCTTCACTTCCTGATCGATGACCCACAGGCAGGCGAAGGCGAGCACCGCGCTTGCCTCGCGCGATCGAGCCACGAACAGGCTCGCATAAGGGTTCTCCAGGAGCTCGTAGCGGAACGACGACTCGCTCCAGGGCGTGGGGAACGAGAGATTCTCGATCTCGACCACGCCCGGGATGTCCTCGAGCGACATCGACACGATCGAGAGGGCGCCCACCCGTTCGCGCCCCTTGCGGGTCGGGGCGATCATCGCGCTGTCTTCTCGGCGTCCGACGGGCGCACGTAGATCGGCTGCAGGCCGCCGGCACGATACGAATCCCCCTGACGGATTGCCCGGCATCCCCAGAGGGCCACCTGGGCCGCCAGATGGGGCGGGGTCACGATCGCGCCGACCTCCCGTCCCGCCTCGCGGGCGGCCAGCGCCACCGCCGCGGCTCCGTTCCCGGCGACCGGCGTCCCCTGAGGCAGCTCCCGCGCGAGGTCCGCGGGCCGCAGCGAGCGCTCGACCCCTTCCCTGATCGGCTGCCGATCGTGGACGCGGAACACCACGGCGTAGACTTCACCACGTCCGGCCTCGATCGCGGCGCACAGCCGCGGCGGCGGCTCCCCGCCAGCCAGAGCCGCCCGGGCCAGCGCCTCGAGCGTGGACAGACCAGCGACGCCCACGTTCAACGCGTAGGCCAGCCCCTTCGCGGTCGCCATGCCGATGCGCACGCCGGTGAAGGAGCCCGGCCCCACGGTCACGGCGATGCCCGAGAGCTGCTCCGGCCGCAGTCCCGCCCCCGCGAGCAGGGTGTCGATGCGGGCCAGAAGGTCCCGCGCGTGCCACCCGCGCTCGTCGAGACCCGCCTGGGCCAGGACCTCGCCCGGACGCGCCAGAGCGGCGCTGCCCGTGCCGGTCGCGGTGTCGATGCCGAGAACACAGTGAGGGCTCACGGCGGCTCATCCGGTGGCGAGTCCGCCCCGGCGGAGGAACTCCGTCACCTGCGTTTCCTGGTGGTCCCACTCGAGGAGGAAGGCCGCGCCCACCTCATAGCGTCGGGTCGGCCCCTCGATCTCCTCGATCCGCACGATGCGCGCTCGCAGGGTGACGCGGGCCTGGTCGCGACCGTCCTGGCAGACGATGACGACCTCGTCCCCCATGGTGTAGGGCGTATCGCTCTCGAACAGCAGGCCGCTCTTGCTGATGTTCAGCGGCTCGTGTCCCTCCCGCTCCGGCGCCGCGCCCTCGGGATCGGCGGGGGTCACCCGGATCCGGACCTGCTGCCGCGCCACGTCGAACCGGATGTAGTTCCGACGCTCGCGGTAGTAGACCCCCACGGCGTTGCCGCCGCGCGCCTTGGCCTGGTGCATCGCCTCCTCCGCGCGGCGCACGACCCGGTCGGCGATGGCCGCGTCCTCCGGGTACTTCGCCATGCCGATCGTGACGGTCATCGCGATCGGGCGGCCGTCGATATCCCGGCGCAGAAAATGCCGCTCCATCTCCTTGCGGATGCGCTCCGCCACGAGGAAGGCTCCCATGCGCTCGGTCTCCGGCAGGATCAGGGCGAACTCCTCTCCGGCCAGACGCGCCGCCATGTCGATGTCCCGGATCTTGTTCTTGATCAGGATGGCCACCTCGCGCAGCAGGATGTCGCCGACCAGCTCGCCGTGCCGCTCGTTGATCTCCCGAAAATCGTCGATGTCCAGGTACAGCACGGTCAGCTCGAGTCGGTAGCGCTTGGCGCGGCGAATCTCCTTCTGCAGGGCGGACAGGAACTGGCGGGCGTTCCACAGCCCGGTGCGCGCGTCGATCGGAGACGAAGGATCGGGCCGGTCCGCCAGGGACAGGTCGATGAGCCTCGGGCTCGTCAGCTGGCGGTTGACGTTCACGAAGTAGTCGAGCACCGCCACGCGCAGACCGAGGTCGCGCTGCAGACTCTGACCGAGGGCGCGCCGGTGCCTGAGGATCTCCTCCCAGTGGCGTCGGGCCTCGGACTCGTCGAACGCCAGACCCGTGAGGATGAGCAGCAGCGCGGCGTAGACTTGAAGCCCGCTCTGGGTGCGAATCTGCTCCAGACGGCGGAGGATGCGCTCTTCGTTGTGCGCGTCCTCGCGCAGGACTTCGGCCAGCTCCTCCCGGTAGCGCGCCGCCTCCTCGAGAGTGATCATGCCGTGTCCATCCCGCCGGGGAGCTCCAGGCACGCCAGGATGCCCGCGACTCGCAGCCGGGCCTCCGGCGCGAAAACGACCGCCGCCCGCCACGGCGCCACTCCCGGCGACGGCCCGTCGCTGACCCGGAGGATACGTCCCGGAACGACCAGGGCGGCGGGACGAGCCGTCGGAGGCCGCAGGGCCAGGACGATGTCGGTCCCTGGCTCGGGACGCCGCTCGAGGCCGAGGAGCGCCCCGCCGAGAGACAGATCCTCCACGACGACGTCCGACTCCACGCCGTCCCGCCGGAGCCGCGCGGCGATCGTCCCGCCCACGGACGTCCGGGGATGCCGGCGACGCTCCGCCCGATGCAGCGCGACGGCCGTGCCGTCGCGCCGGGACTGCTGGAACGAGCTGCTCGCGCCCTCCTCCAGGACCCGGGCCGCGGCCGCCCCGCCCCCCGCGGCCGGCACCTCCGCTCGCACAACGCGGACGGTGGTCCACCCCACGGTGCCGAGGAACCGTTCCGCGGCCCGTTGCCCCTCGCGCCCACCCGTGCAGGGCAGGAGGGCGATGAGCTCCAGGGGCGGCCCGCCGGCGACATGATCCGCGTCACGCGCTCCGCCGCGCAGAGCCGCGAGGGCGGTCGCGAAGGCTTCCGGCGCCAGCGTTTCCGTCGGATCGGGAGAGAGCACCACGACCGCCAGCGGCCGCCCCGATCTCTCGGAGCGGCGCGTCTCGAGGCGCTGCGCCTCGCGCAGGGAGACGGTCCCGTCGGCGGGGGTCTCGCGTCCGGGCGCCCTCTCCACCTCCTGGCGGAAGACCGTCGCGCGCAGCGCCGGCTCCGACTCCTGCAGGAGATCGCAGCCCGCGACGACGAAGCCGGGATCCCGTCCCAGCAGGCTCTCGAGGAGCCCACGACGCTCGTCGATGGCCACGATGGCGTCACGGGCCTGAGGCTCGGTCCGTTCGAGGGAGACGGTGGAGCCGAGAGCGAGACGGAAAGGCTCGACGGAATGCCGGGAGCCGATCGCCGCGATCGCCTCGATCAGCCGGTCGCCGCGCGCGGCGGGGTCGGCGAGGACCTCCCGGATGTCATCCTGGACGGTGCGTCTCGGGTCCCGCGGGCCCACTGTCCCCCTCCGCGCGTCGACCCTCGCGATGTTAATGGCTCGCTCCCATGCTGTCAACAAAACCGCAGCCGCCGGGCACGCGCCGGGGGCCGAGGAGCCACCTGGCGACTGACCGGCCGGTCGCGGCGGGACGGGGGAAAAGATTTTGACAATTCTCTGACTGCGCCTTATATTACGGTTAGGTACTTTGAAATAGAGGAACGCATGGCCTACCAAAGAGATACGTCACATTCTCCCACCCGAGACGCGATGCCTGAACGGGAGGTGAAGCCGGTGCCGACAGGTCAAGACATCGTCCAACTGATCGGGAGACTCCAGGACCTGCGCGGCTTCAGGGACCAGCACTGGGAGGGAAGCTTCGAGGATTACCTCCAGATCGTCAGGCACAACCCCAAGGTGACGCGGACGGCGTTCCAGCGCATCTACGACATGATTCTGTCCAAAGGGACGCGGGAATACTACGAGTACAAGAAGAAAATCATCCACTACAATTTCTTCGACGACAAGGACCACGGGGGCGTCGACGCGATCTTCGGTCTCGACATCCCCCTGATGAAGCTCGTCAACGTCTTCAAGTCGGCGGCGAAGCGCTACGGCACCGAGAAGCGCGTCCTGCTCCTGCACGGTCCGGTCGGGTCCTCGAAATCCACGATCGTGCGACTCCTGAAGAAGGGGCTGGAGGACTACTCGCGCACTCCGGAGGGCGCCCTCTACACGTTCACGTGGGTGGTGCAGGGCGACATCGGACGGAAGCGCTCCGACCAGAACGAGGTGATCGCCTGCCCCATGCACGAGGAGCCGCTCCATCTCGTCCCCGAGGAGCTGCGACCCGAGGTCCTGCGCATGCTCAACGAGGGCCGGCCGGAGGGCGAGCGCGTGATCCTCGAGGGCGACCTGTGCCCCTCCTGCCGCCAGACGTATCGCGAGCTGGTGCTGCGCTACGGCGGTGACTGGACGAAGATCGTGTCGCACGTGCGGGTGCGGCGCATGATCCTGTCCGAGAAGGATCGTGTCGGCATCGGGACGTTCCAGCCGAAGGACGAGAAGAACCAGGACTCGACCGAGCTGACCGGCGACATCAATTACCGCAAGATCGCCGAGTACGGCTCCGACTCCGATCCCCGCGCCTTCAATTTCGACGGGGAGTTCAACGTCGCGAACCGCGGTCTCATCGAGTTCATCGAGGTGCTGAAGCTCGAGGTGGCCTTCCTGTACGACCTGCTCGGCGCGTCCCAGGAGCACAAGATCAAGCCGAAGAAGTTCGCGCAGACCGACATCGACGAGGTGATCATCGGGCACACGAACGAGCCCGAGTACCGCAAGCTGCAGCACAACGAGTTCATGGAGGCGCTGCGGGACCGCACGGTGAAGATCGATATCCCCTACATCACCAAGCTGTCCGAGGAGATCAAGATCTACGAAAAGGACTACAACCCGTCGCGCATCAAGGGCAAGCACATCGCGCCGCACACCCTCGAGATGGCGGCGATGTGGGCCGTCCTGACGCGCCTCGAGGAGCCCAAGAAGGCCGACCTGACGCTGCTGCAGAAGCTGCGTCTCTACAACGGCAAGACCCTGCCCGGATTCACCGAGGACAACGTCAAGGAGCTGCGCAAGGAGGCCATGCGCGAGGGCATGGACGGCATCTCGCCGCGCTACATCCAGGACAAGATCAGCAACGCCCTGGTCTCCGACAAGGGCGAGGGGTGCATCAACCCCTTCATGGTCCTCAACGAGCTCGAGTCGGGCCTGAGGCACCACTCGCTGATCACTTCGGAAGAGCTGCGCAAGCGCTACCGCGATCTGCTGGGCGTGGTGAAGCAGGAGTACGAGGACATCGCGAAGAACGAGGTGCAGCGGGCGATCTCGGCCGACGAGGAGGCCATCGCCCGGCTGTGCAGCAACTACATCGACAACGTCAAGGCGTACACCCAGCGGGAGCGTGTTCGCAACAAGTACACGGGACAGGACGAGGAGCCCGACGAGAGGCTCATGCGGTCGATCGAGGAGAAGATCGACATTCCCGAGAACCGCAAGGATGACTTCCGCCGCGAGATCATGAACTACATCGGCGCGCTCGCGGTCGAGGGCAAGTCGTTCAACTACAAGACCAACGAGCGTCTGCACAAGGCCCTCGAGCTGAAGCTGTTCGAGGATCAGAAGGACTCCATCAAGCTGACCTCGCTGGTCTCCTCGGTCGTGGACAAGGACACGCAGGAGAAGATCGACGTCGTCAAGAGCCGTCTCAAGAAGGACTACGGCTACTGCGACATCTGCGCCACGGACGTCCTGCACTACGTGGCCAGCATCTTCGCCCGCGGTGACGCGCGCGACTGAGGCCGGCGGCGACACGAAGGGGCCCCTGACGGGCCGCGGCCGCACAGCCACCCCGCGTCCCGCAGGGGCGTTGTTGTCACAGGGGAAACCGGATGATCCTCAGGATCGAGCAGGATCACAACCGCTTCAAGCAGATCATCCGAGGGCGGATCAAGAAGGATCTGAAGAAGTACATCAGCAGCGGCGAGCTCATCGGACGCCGCGGCAAGGACTACATCTCGATCCCGCTTCCACAGATCCGCATCCCCCAATTCGTGTACGGGCCGAAGCAGACGGGCGGCGTCGGCCAGGGAGAGGGCGCGATCGGCACGGTCCTCGGGGCGGGCGAGGTCGAGGGGGGGAAGCAGGAGGCCGGGAACCAGCCTGGGGAGCACCTGCTGGAGGTGGACATCTCCCTCGACGAGCTCGCCGAGATGCTCGGCGAGGAGCTTGAGCTCCCCGAGATACGCCCCAAGGGCCGCAAGAACATCGTGTCCTCGCGGGATCGCTACACCGGGATCTCGCGCTACGGGCCCGAGACCCTCCGGCACTTCAAGCGGACCTACAAGGAGACGCTGAAGCGCAGCATCTCCACCGGCATCTACCGGCCGGACAATCCGATCCTGATCCCGATCCGCGCCGACAAGCGCTATCGCTCCTGGAAGAGCGCGGTGATGCCGCAGGCGAACGCCGTGATCATCTACATGATGGACGTCTCGGGGTCGATGGGCGAGGAGCAGAAGGAGATCGTCCGCATCGAGTCGTTCTGGATCGACACCTGGCTGCGTCACCACTACAAGGGGGTCGAGATTCGCTACATCATCCACGACGCCGAAGCGCGCGAGGTCGACCGCGAGACCTTCTACCACACGCGCGAGTCGGGTGGCACCGTGATCTCCGCCGCCTACAAGACGTGTGCGCGCATCATGGAGATGGAGTACCCCTCCGAGGAGTGGAACATCTACTGCCTCCACTTCTCCGACGGCGACAACTGGTCGCAGGGGGACACCGAGGAGTGCGTGTCCCTCCTGAAGACGCAGATCCTCCCCCGGGTCAACCTGTTCTGCTACGGCCAGGTGGAGAGCCCGTACGGGACGGGCCAGTTCCTGGTCGACCTGAAGGAGGCGTACGCGGAGGACGAGCGGGTGGCCCTGTCGAAGATCGAGAACAAGGAAGGTGTCTATCAGTCGATCAAGGACTTCCTGGGCCGGGGACGCTGAGATGGCCAATCTGCCGAAGAACCTGCAGGACCTCCAGGAGGACATCGAGGGGCACGCGCGCTCCTACGGTCTGGATTTCTTTCCCGTTCTGTTCGAGCTCCTCGACTACCGCGGTCTCAACCAGGTGGCGGCGTTCGGGGGCTTTCCGACCCGCTACCCGCACTGGCGCTTCGGCATGGAGTACGAGTACCTCCAGAAGTCCTACTCCTACGGGCTGTCGAAGATTTACGAGATGGTCATCAACAACGACCCGTGCTACGCCTATCTCCTGGAGTGCAACCAGATCGTCGACCAGAAGCTGGTGATGGCGCACGTGTACGCCCACTGCGACTTCTTCAAGAACAACCTGGCCTTCTCCAAGACCAACCGCAAGATGATGGACGTGATGGCCAACCACGGCACCCGCATCCGGCGGTACATGGACGCCCACGGCGTGGAGGTCGTCGAGAACTTCGTCGATGTCTGCCTGTCCCTCGAGAATCTGATCGACCCGCACTCGCCCTTCATCGTGCGCGACCGTCCCAAAGACCGGGACCAGCCGGATGACCTGCGGCCCCAGGTCCGGAGGATGAAGAGCAAGTCGTACATGAACGACTTCGTCAATCCGCCTCAGTTCATCGAGGCCCACAAGAAAAAACTGGAGGAGGAGGCCCGGCGCAAGAAGCGCTTCCCGGAGACGCCCCAGCGCGACGTCCTGAAGTTCCTGATCGAGCACTCCCCGATCGAGAACTGGCAGCGCGACATCCTGTCGATGATCCGGGAGGAGTCCTACTACTACGCCCCCCAGGCGCAGACCAAGATCATGAACGAGGGGTGGGCCACCTACTGGCACTCGAAGCTGATGACCGAGAAGGTGCTCACCGACGCGGAGGTGATCGACTATGCCGACCACCATTCCGGGACCCTCGGCGGCCGGAGCGGGCGGCTGAACCCCTACAAGCTCGGCGTCGAGCTGTTCCGCAACATCGAGGAGCGCTGGAACAAGGGACGCTTCGGCAAGGAATACGACGAGTGCGAGGACCTGGTCGAGCGCGCGCGCTGGGACCGGCGGACCGGTCTGGGACGCGAGAAGATCTTCGAGGTCCGGCGGCACTGCACCGACGTGACCTTCATCGACGATTACCTGACCCAGGATTTCTGCCGCGAGCACAAGCTGTTCCTCTATGACTTCAACGCCAAGACCGGCATGTACCAGATCAGCGACCGGGATTTCAAGAAAGTCAAACAGCGACTTCTGTTCCAGCTGACCAACGCCGGGCAGCCGTTCATCTTCGTCGTGGACGGCAACTTCCGCAACAAGGGCGAGCTGCACCTGCAGCACAAGTACGAGGGGATCGAGCTGAAGCACGACTACGCCCGCGACACGCTGCGCAACATCCAGACGATCTGGGGCCGGCCCGTGAATCTCGACACCACGGTGGACGACAAGGGGCGCCGCATCAGCTACGACGGCGAAGACTTCGAGGAGAAGGACGTGACGGACAAGGTGGCCTGATGAGCGGATCCACGACCAGCACGCAGGCGACCGCCGGGGCCTCGGCCTCGCAGCGGCCCACCGAGACGCGCGAGGCGCGTCAGTCGATCTGGGGTCTTGCCGGCGGCAAGGGCGGCGTGGGACGCTCGCTCCTGGCCGCGAATCTGGGGATCCAGCTGGCGCGCGCCGGCCGACGGGTGGTCCTCATCGACCTCGACCTGCAGGGCAGCGCGCTGCAGACCTATCTCGGCTATCAGCGCCTGCCGCGGTCTTTGGCCGATCTCGCCAGCGGCAGGGTCGCCGTCCTGTCCGAGCTCGCGTGCGAGACGCCGACCGCGCACCTGCGGGTGATCGGGGGCCTGCAGCGCGGCGAGCTGCGCGACGACCCGGTGGCGTTCGTGCGCCAGGTGGCCGAGCAGTTCAGCACTCTCTCCGCCGACCACGTGATCGTCGACTGCGGGTCGGGACGCTGGCCGGCCACCGTCGCGTCGTTCGCCGAAGCCACCGTCGGGATCCTGGTCACCACGCCGGAGCCGGCGGCCCTCGAGGCGGCCTACCTGTTCACCGAGGCGTACCTGCGCTGGTGCCTGGTGCGTGCCCTGACCGGCGAGAGGATGGCCGCCATCCAGACCCGCCTGCGCGAGGCGGGGGTCGACCCCTCCCGCGCCAGCTTCCGCACCTTCATGACGCGGCTGCAGGCGATCGACGCGGCCGCCCGGGACGCGATCGCCGCGATCATCCGGCGCACGCGTCTGGAGCTGCTCCTGAACCAGGTGCGCGGCGACGCCGACGAGGAATCGGCCGCCTGCCTGGCCAGCGGATTCCGGAAGTGCTTCGGGATCACCCTGTCCACGGCGGGCATCATCGAGCACGACCTGTCGATCCTTCAGGCTGTCCAGAAGCGCCGGCCGTTGTCGCAGCAGTATCCGAACGCCGCCTCGACCAAGGAGATCTCCCGGGCCGCGGCGCGTCTTCTGTCCGTCGGCGTCGGGCCCCTGCGTGACGCGGACGAGGAGTGGGAGGACCTCGAGGCCCTCGATCACTACCGGGTGCTGGAGGTTGTTCCGAAGGCCTCTCCCAAAGAGGTCCAGTCGGCGTATCAGCTGCTCAAGAAGACCTACGACCCCGAGACCACCTGCCTCTCCCCGCTCATGGACGCACCGGGGCTGCGCGAGATGCAGGCGCGGATCGAAGCCGCCTACCGCACCCTCATTTTCCTGGAGAGCCGGTCCGATTACGACCGGCAGCTCCTCGGGAGGGGAACGCTCAAGGACGATCAGGTGCGCGGTCTGCACGCCGGTGCGG
>CAYLND010000057.1:0-20533 GCA_964384905.1 uncultured Acidobacteriota bacterium | reverse complement strand
AGATGGCCCTTTTTCATGGATTGAAAACCTGTCAACACTATTACGACTCAGTTCATCCTAGAGACCCTCGAAGCGGGAGGCGATCTCGCGGGCGGCCCCGCGCACGTACAGCCGGGGGACCCGCGAGCCGATGCCGCACAGGATGTCCCAGGAGATCGTCTCGGCCCATGAGGCCAGCCGGTCGGCGCCCAGCGTCTCGGAACCGGAGGCTCCGATCACCGTCACCTCGTCCCCGAGGCCGGCCTCCGGGACGTCCGTCACGTCGACCGTCGTGAGATCCATGCTGACCCGGCCGACGATGGGGGCCCGCCGGCCGCGCACCAGGACGTGGCCGCGGTTGGAGGCCTGGCGGGGCAGACCGTCGTCATACCCCAGGGCCAACGAGGCGACCCGGGTCGGGCGCCGGGTGATGAAGGTCCGCCCGTAGCCCAGCGAAGACCCCGCAGCGACCTCCTTTATATAGATGATGCGCGTGCTCAGCGACAGGATCGGCTCGATCGACATCGGAGTCACGTGAGGCGAGGGGAGATAGCCGTAGAGGATGATGCCCGGCCGGACCAGGGTCAGCCAGGCCGGCGGGTGATCCATGATGGCGGCGCTGTTCGCGAGGTGCACGTCGGTGACCGGGAATCCGCCCGACCGGAGCGCCGCGACCGCCTCCCGGAACTGGTCGATCTGACGCCCGGTGAACGGGTCGGCCGGCTCGTCGGCGACCGCCAGGTGCGAGAACGCCCCCGTGATCCGTACGCCGCCGCCGGCCCGCCGCAGGACATCGGTGAACCCGGGTACGTCGCCGGCGGGCACACCGAGGCGACCCATCCCGGTGTCGACCTTGAGATGCGCCGCCGCGTCGGAGCCGCGGCGGCGGGCGGCCACGGACAGCGCCTCGACCTGGTCCGCGCGATACAGCGCCGGCACGAGACCGTGCTGCAGGACCAGATCGGCCTGGGGCGGGGCGAACCCGCCGAGGATCAGGATGGGAACCCGGAGGCCGGCGCGGCGCAGCTCGACACCCTCCTCGGGCAGCGCCACGCCGAGCCACTCGACCCCCTCGGCCACGAGGGCCCGGGCGACGCCGACGGCCCCGTGCCCGTAGGCGTTGGCCTTCACCACCGCGAGGATCGGGCGCGAGCCCACGCGCCCGCGGATGGCCGCGAGGTTGCGTGCGAGGGCGTCCAGATCGATGGTGGCCCAGGTCGGCCGGAGCGCGTCGAGAGAGAGCATCAGCCGGATCGCTGCTCCAGCTCCTCGAACCGCGTGTACTCGCGCAGGAACGCCATGTTGAAATCCCCGGTGGGGCCGTTGCGCTGCTTGGCGATGATCAGGGTGGCCACCCCGCGGTTCTCCTCGCTCGGCTTGTACATCTCTTCGCGATACAGGAGCAGGACGACATCCGCGTCCTGCTCGATCGCGCCGGACTCGCGCAGATCGGAGAGCTGCGGGCGGCCGCGCTCGCCGCGCTGCTCGGGAGCGCGCGACAGCTGCGAGATGGCGATGACCGGGATATTCAGCTCCTTGGCCAGCTCCTTCAACGAGCGCGAGATCTCCGACATCTCCTGGTTGCGGTTCTCGAACCGGCCGCGGCTGCGGATGAGCTGCATGTAGTCGATGACGACGAGATCGAGACCCTGCTCCATCTTCAGGCGCCGGCATTTGGCTCGCATCTCGAGGACGGACAGACCCGCCGAGTCGTCGATGAAGATGCCGGCGGTCGCCAGCCTCCCGAACGCCTTGATCAGCTCGCTCCACCGCTCCTTGTTCAGGCGCCCGGTACGCAGCAGGTGGCTGTCGATGCGCGCCAGCCCCGTCAGCATCCTCAGGAACAGCTGCTGCCGCGTCATCTCGAGGGAGAACACGCCGACCCTGCGGCCCTCGCTCATCCCCACGTTCTGGGCGATGTTCAGGGCGAAGGAGGTCTTGCCCATGGCGGGACGCGCCGCCAGCACGATGAGGTCGGCCGGCTGCAGCCCCGAAGTGTACTCGTCGAGCACCTTGTAACCCGTCGGCAGCCCGGTCACCAGCTCGCGGTGCTGCGCCAGGCGCTCGATCGTCTGGAGGCTCTGATCGGCGATCGCCTTCATCGGCACGAAGCCTTCGCGCAGCCGGTCCTGGGCGATCCGGAAGATCAGGCGCTCGGACTGATCCAGGATGTCGTCCGGGTCCTGGGCCGCCTCGTACGCCGTCGCGACGATACGACCGCCCGCGTCGATCAGGTGGCGCAGGACCGCCTTCTCCTTGACGATGCGGGCGTAGTACTCGACGTTGGCAGAGCGCGGCACGCCGTCCAGGAGGGATGCGATGTACGCCGGCCCGCCGACCGAATCCAGCTCGCCGGCGCGGGACAGCTCCTCCTTCACGGTGACCGGGTCGATGGCGCTGGTCTTCTCGGACAGATCGTTCATCACCCTGAAGATCTTCCGATGCTGGTCGCGATAGAAATCGTCTTCCTTGAGGATTTCCTGGGCGCGATTGATGGCGGCGTTCTCGACGAGAATGGCGCCGAGCACGGACCGCTCGGCCTCGACGCTGTGCGGGACGTCCTTGTCGAGCGTGATGTCGCCGGGCATGTGGTGTCTCTCCGGAAGCGCGGGGGCGCTATCGTAGCACTTTGTTGCGCAGCGATCCGGAGCTTTGTTAAGATCGCCACGGGCCGGAGTGAGACGGATGGTCGCTGCCCGGGCTCCACGCCCGGGGAGAGGAAAGTCCGAACTCCACAGGGCATTGCGCTGGGTAACGCCCAGTCCCGGTGACGGGAAGGAAAGTGCCACAGAAAACAGACCGCCGGGACCGGGGGCTTCGCTCCCGTCCCGGCAAGGGTGAAACGGTGGGGTAAGAGCCCACCAGTGCCCCGGGTGACCGGGGCAGCTCGGCAAACCCCGCAAGGAGCAAGGCCAAATAGGGGAGCGTTCGCGGGTGGCCCGCCCGTCAGCTCCCGGGTAGGTCGCTTGGCCCCTGGGCCGGGCGCATGAAGGCGCGTGCCTTTCGGGGCACGGGTCCTCCCGCACCGGGTCCGGGATGCCGACCGCGCGGGTGACCGCGCGGTTAGAGGAATGACCATCGGCCGCCGGTTTCCGGCGGCGACAGGATTCGGCTTACGGATCACTCCGGCCCATCCTCCCGAGACCGCGAGCCGCGCCGGCCGGCCCGAGGCCTGCGAGCGCGCGGATGAACCGCGCGCTGAGAACGCGCCTGGAGCGCGAGCTGGCCCGGCTCCGTCCCGCGGTCGAGCGCCTCAGCCGCGAGCTCCATCGCCGCCCCGAGCTCAGCCTCGAGGAGTCCGAGTCGTCGCGACGGCTCGTCCGCTTCCTGGAGAAGGAGGGGTTCGGGATCAAGCGCCGGGTCGCCGGTCTGCCCACGGCGTTCGTGGCGCGCCGGAGGCTGGGGGATGGGGGTCCCCGCGTCGCGCTCCTGGCGGAATACGACGCCCTGCCCGGGATGGGCCACGCCTGCGGGCACAACCTGATCGGCGCCGCCGGCGTCGGCGCGGGGGCCGCCCTCGCCCGTTCGCTCGACGGCTCTCCGGGCGAGATCCTGGTGGTCGGCACGCCGGCCGAGGAGACCATCGGCGGCAAGGTGCTGATGACCGAGCGCGGGGTCTTCCGCGGGGTCGATTGCGCGCTGATGTTCCACCCTTCGACCGAGAACCGCGTCTACACCACGTCGCTCGCCTGCCACTCCCTGCAGGTGACCTTCCACGGACGCTCGGCGCACGCCGTGGCCGCGCCGGAGAAGGGGATCAACGCCCTCGACGCGCTCCTGCGGCTGTTCGTCGACCTGCAGCGTCTGCGGCGGCGCCTGCCGCGCGAGGTGCGGATGCCGGGCGTGATCATCGAGGGAGGCAAGCGAGCGAACGTCGTCCCGGAGCGGGCCGTCGGGCGGTTCACGCTGCGGGCCCGCGACCTGGCGACCCTGGCGCGCGTCGAGACGCTCTTCCGCCGCGCCGCCCGCGAGGCGGCGCGGGCCGTTGGCGCGCGATTTTCGATCCGCGCTCTCGACCACCCGTACGCGGAGATGGTGACCAACCGCGTGCTCGCCGACCTCTTCAAGTCGGAGCTGCGCCGTCTCGGCCGGCGCACCGTCGATACGCCCCGCAAGCGCATGGGCTCACTGGACATGGGGAACGTCAGCCAGGCCGTTCCGTCGATCCATCCCTATATCGCCATCGCGCCGCGCAGCGTGCCGCTGCACTCGCGGGGGTTCGCGCGTCTGGCCGGTGGGCGGCGGGGGAGCGCCGGATTGCGCGCCGCGACGCGCGCCCTGGCTCTTGTGGGGTTGCGGGTCCTGTGCGACCGCCGGACGCTGGAGCGGGCGCGCGCCGAGTTTCTGGCCTTCCGTCGTCAGGAACGCCCGCGCCGGAGGCGCCGGTGAGGACGGTCCTGCCGCCGCCGCTCGCGCCGGGCGATCGCATCGGGATCAGCGCTCCGGGCGGCCCGGTGCGTCCGGACGCCCTCGAGAGCGGCGTGGCCTATCTCGAGACCCGGGGATTCGTGCCGGTCCGCGGCCGCCACGTCGGCAGCCGCCGATCGTACCTGGCGGGCACCGATCGCGAGCGGCTGGAGGATCTGAATCGCCTGATCGCCGATCCGACGATCAAGGCGATCTGGTTCGCGCGCGGCGGATACGGCAGCGCCCGGATCGTGGCGGATGTCGACTTCGACGCGCTGCGCCGGAGCCCGAAGGGGCTGATCGGCTACAGCGACGTCACGGTGCTGCAATCGGCGGCGCTCACCAGGGTGGGTCTGGCGAGCTGGCACGGTCCGCTGGTGTCGGAGCTCGGCGACCCCGCGGCGTTCGACGAGACCGCGCTGTGGCGGGCGCTGTCCGGGAGGACGGAGGATCTCGAATTTCCGCTGCCCGCGTCGACCGTCGTGCGCGGCGGCGCCGGTGCCGGTCGGCTCGTGGGCGGGTGCCTGTCGCTGCTCTCGAGCCTCGTCGGCACTCCGTACGAGGCGCCGATGGACGGAGGGATTCTGTTCTGGGAGGAGGTGAACGAGGCGTGGTTTCGCATCGATCGGATGCTCGGCCACCTGCGTCTCGCGGGACGGCTCGCCGGGCTGCGCGGCATGGTCGTCGGCCGGCTCGTCGGCTGCGGCGCCGGGGAGCCGGACGGCGCGCGCGCGCTGCGTGACATCCTGGAAGCGCACCTGGCCGGCACGGACTATCCGGTGGTGGTCGATTTTCCAGCGGGACACTGCGCGGGCAAGACGACTCTGCCGCTGGGGCGTGCCGTGCGCCTCGACACCGAGCGGCTCACGCTCGAGAACGGCGGAGAGTGAGCACCGACGCTAGCGGACGGAGAACGGGATCTCGCGCTTCAGCTCCTTGCCGCCGACCTTGTCGACGATCTGCATCGCCATCTTGAAATCGGCCGGCAGCTTCTGGTTCGGTGCCAGGAGGTCCTTCAGGTCGATGGAGTACAGGTCGATCTGGCCGCTGAGAGCGCGCACGAGAGGCGGGCGATAGCGCTTCCAGGTGCCGTCGTCCTGCTTGTAGTAGAAGGTGAGGGTCGACTCGAGGCTCGGCCTGCCGGTGGCGGGGTCCGGAGCCGGGTTGTACACCTGGCAGTAGAAATTCAGCGCCTCGTCCTTCGAGAGGGCGGCGGCCGGCCGGGGCACCAGCCGGTAGGACCCGAGCACGTAGGGGCCCGCGCCGCGCTCCTTCTCGTCCGGCCCCAGCGCGGCGTCCAGATGATTGAATCCGGACACCAGCGTGATCGTGCTCATCTGCAGCTCCGCCTTGTTCCGGAAGTCCGGAATGTCGATCGTCTTGACGAGCGTCCCCTTCTCCCCGGCGACGACTTTGTCCTCCACGACGACGGCGATGGTGTAGGACCCGGGCGGCAGATTATGGCGCGCCTGGTAGACGAAGCTTCCGGACGGTGACTCCGACAGCGGCGCGGGAACGAACGGCAGGTCGCCCGTCAGATTGACCGGCTTCCCGGCCCCGGCCGGCTGCAGCCGCGCGAACGGATGCAGGGCCACCTCGCCGCTCCCGTGCGCCGCCTCGCGCGGCGCCTCGATGGTGATGGCGGTGAGCGTCGTGCCGTCCACGGCGGCGTAGTAGTCGAAGCCGACCTGAAAAGGCACGTCGGCCGCTCCCGATCCCTTCGCCAGGAGCTCCTGCAGGATCGGGATCTGCCGCTGGCTTTCGGGCGACTGGTCCTCCTCGGGCTTGCGCACCGTCACGGGGACCTCGGGCGCTCCCTCGGCGATCGCCGGACCGGGGATCTTCCAGCCGATCCCGCGCGTTTCCGGATGGCCCTTGACGTACTCCTCCAGCTCCTTGCGATCGAGCAGCAGCGAGGACAGCATGCCGGGGGCGAACGTCAGATCGAACTTCTCCTTGATCCCGGTCACCTCGTTCGGCTCGTAATGCCAGATGGTCCGCCCGCGCGCGTCCTTGTCCGGCTTGGCGGGCGGCCCGAGGAGCAGGAAGACGCGCCCCATGTCGGTCAGGCATCCCGGCGTGCTCTGCGACGTGAAGTTCTTGTCCGCCTCCTCGACCTTCTTCCAGAAGACCGCGGCGTACTCGTTCGCCGGCGTCCCGGGCGTGGGGTCGCGCTTCTCCCAGAAAGCCTTGGCGAACGCGGCGCGCTCGTCGTCGGTGTGCAGCTTCTTCCAGTCCTTCTCCTCGTCGTCGGTCATGATCCATCTGACCGGGCCCTTGGCCCAGTCCTTGCCGGGGGTCTTCCAATCCGTGGGCGCGGCGGCCAGCACCAGGCAGGCGGCTGTCAGGAGCGTCGCGATCTCGGAGCGGCGGATCGTCATCATCACCTCGCGTCATCGAGTGTTTACTTCGTGCTCCGGAAGGGACGGTATTATAGCGGCGGCCCGGTGCTCCGTCAAAGCCCCCCGGGCGGAGCGTGCGACGTGCGTAATATGAAGCTGGTGGTCGCCTACGTGGGCACGCGCTACGCCGGCTGGCAGCTGCAGCCGGGCCGGCCGACCATCCAGGGCGTTCTGGAGGAGCGCCTCGGCCGGATGCTGCAGGAGCCGGTTCGGCTGGCGGGGGCGGGACGCACCGACGCCGGGGTGCACGCGCGCGGCCAGGTGGCGAGCTTCCGGACGGACTCGCGCATCCCTCTTCAGGGGCTGGTGCGCGGTCTCAACGCGCGTCTTCCGATCGACATCGTCGTGCGGCGCGCGGACGAGGTCACGGAGTCGTTCCACGCACGGGCCGACGCGCGCGGCAAGGAATACCGCTACTCCATCGAGCGTGCCGAAAGCGTGTCGCCCTTCGACGCGCCGTACGTCGCGCCGGTGCGCGGCCCGCTGGACCTCGACGCCATGCGGGAGGCGGCGCGGCACCTCCTGGGAGATCACGATTTCACGTCGTTCTGTCCGGCGGCTTCCCCGATCGAGGACAAGGTCCGCACCGTGGCGGTCTCGGAGCTGCGGGAGGACGGGACGCGCCTGGAGTATCGCGTGATCGGCGAGGGGTTCCTCCGCCACATGGTGCGCACCCTGGTCGGAACGCTGATCCTGGTCGGGCGCGGGCGGATCGACGCGGGCTCGATTCCGCATATCATCAGGGAGCGGGACCGCCGTCGGGCCGGGCCGGTCGCGCCGGCGCGCGGTCTGACCCTGGAACAGGTTTTCTACGAGGAGGGGACGTGAGGCTCCTGGTCACCGGCGGGGCGGGCTACATCGGAGCGGTCGTGGCGCGCCGGCTCCGGGACGCGGGGCACGAGGTGGTGATCGTGGACGACCTCAGCACCGGTCACCGCGAGGCGGCGGAGGGCTTCGACCTGCGGGTGGGGGATTGCGGCGATCGGCGGCTGATCGCGGAGGTCGTCGCCGACGGGTCGTTCGGCGGCGCCATCCATCTCGCGGCCTCGTCGCAGGTCGGCGAATCGGTCGGGAACCCCGCGGCCTATTACCGCAACAATCTGGAGCGATCGCTGGCCCTGCTGGACGTGCTGCGAGAGCACCGGGTCAGGCGTCTGGTCTTCTCGTCGACCGCCGCCGTGTACGGCGAGCCGGTGGCCCTGCCGATTGACGAAGGGCACCCGACGCGACCGACCAACCCCTACGGCGAGACGAAGCGGGCGCTCGAAGCGGCGCTCCGCTGGTATCACGCCGCGCACGGGCTGGCGTTCGTGTCCCTGCGGTATTTCAACGCCGCCGGCGCCACCCGGGACGGCCGGCTGGGCGAGGTGCACACGCCGGAGACCCACCTCGTCCCGAACGTGCTCCTGGCGGCCCGGACCGGAGAGGCGGTGCCGATCTTCGGCACCGACTACGCGACGCACGACGGCACGGCCGTGCGTGACTACATCCACGTGGAGGATCTGGCGGACGCGCACGTGCAGGCCCTCGAGTGGCTGGTCGCGACGGAAGGCGGCTCGGTGTTCAACCTGGGAAACGGAGCGGGGTTCTCGGTCCTGCAGGTGATCGAGGCCGCCCGCAGGGTGACCGGGCGGGACATTCCGATCCGCAGGGCGCCGCGCCGCCCCGGGGACCCGGAGACGCTGGTGGCCTCCTCGGAGCGCGCCCGTCACGAGCTGTCCTGGTCGCCGCGCTGCTCCGGTCTCGTGCCGATCCTTGAAAGCGCGTGGCGCTTCGAGCAGGCGCGCGCGAGGTGACCGGTCGAGATCGGCGAAGCCCGCCTTTCTTGCTCCGGCCGTCGGCCGTGTGTTACGATTCGCGTTCGTCCCGCGTGGGAGCGACGATCCCCGCCATGCCCCATCCGGCCAAAGACCTGGAGCGATTGATCACCAAGGGATCGCCCGAGGAGCGCCTCCTCGCGCAGATCGATTTCGATCGCCTGCCCCGCCACATCGCCATCATCATGGACGGCAACGGCCGCTGGGCCCGCATGCGCAGCCTCCCCCGGGTCGCGGGGCATCGCGCGGGGATCGCGGCGGTCCGCGATGTCGTGGAGACGTCGGCGCGTCTCGGCTGCCAGGTGCTGACGCTGTACGCCTTCTCGGTCGAGAACTGGAAGCGACCGCAGCGCGAGGTCGACACGCTGATGGGGCTGCTGCGCGAGTATCTGAGGAAAGAGCTCGACACCCTGCAGAGGAACAACATCGCCTTCCACGTGATCGGTCGCGTGGAAGAGCTGAGCCCGGCGATCCGCCGCGAGCTGCAGGACGCGATCGAGGCGACGCGCGGCAACACCGGCCTGCTCTTCAACATCGCCCTGTCCTACGGCGGCCGCGCCGAGATCGTCGATGCGGTCAATCGCATCCTGGCCGATCGGCGCCCGCCGTCCGGTTCGGGCGCTCCGCTCGACGAGGCGACGTTCGCGCGCTACCTGTACACCGCCGGCCAGCCGGACCCGGACCTGCTCATCCGGACCTCGGGGGAGATGCGCATCAGCAACTTCCTCCTGTGGCAGATCGCCTACGCCGAGATCTGGGTGTGCGAGACGCTGTGGCCGGACTTCCGCAAGAGGGAGCTCCTGCAGGCGATCGTCGACTACCAGAAGCGCGAGCGCCGGTACGGTCGCGTCGGCTCCGAGCCCGAGCCCGTGAGCGTGTCGCCCGGCAACGTCACCGCCTGACCCGTGGCGACGGCCTCCGCGGGTCCTGCATGAAGCGCGTCCTGTCCGCGGCTGTCTTCCTGCCTCTCTTCTGGTTCATCGTCAAGCCCAGGTACCATCAGGTCTACGATGTCCTGATCGCGGTCGGGGCGCTCCTGGCGCTGCGCGAGCTGTATCGCTTCGCGTCGGCGCGCGGCCATCGCTGTCACCGTCTTCTCGGAGCGGTGACCGCCGTCCTCATCATGGCCTCCTTCGCTTTCGACGCCTTCGACCTGCATTACGCCCTCGCCTTCGGTCTCCTGATTCTGCCGCTGGCGGCCCTCCGGCGCGGGGGCGACTGGGGACCGGCGCTGGCGGATATCGGCACGACCTTCTTCGCCGCCACGTTCGTCGGAGTCCTGTTCGGGTATCTCATCAAGCTGAGGACCATCAACGACCTCCCGAAGGGTGACGAGGCGGGGTCCGATCTGGTCTTCCTGCTGTTCTTCGTGGTCTGGAGCAGCGATACCGCGGCTTACTACGTCGGCACGCGCCTCGGTCGGCACGCCCTGGCGCCGCGCGTCAGCCCCAAGAAGACGATCGAGGGCGCCGTCGGCGGCGTGCTCGGCGCGCTGGTCGCGGCGTTCGTGGCGCGCCTCTGGTTCATCAACCGACTGAGCCCGACCGACTGCGCCGTCCTCGGTCTGGGTCTCGGGGGCATCGGCATCCTGGGGGATCTGGTCGAGTCGATGCTGAAGCGGGGGGCGGGCGTGAAAGACAGCGCCGCCCTGGTGCCGGGTCACGGCGGCATCCTCGACCGGGTGGATTCTCTCCTGTACGCCGGTCCGATCCTCTACTACTATTATCTTTTTGCGATGAGGCCCCATTGATGGTCGAGGGACGTCGGCGCGCGGTGTCGGTGCTCGGATCGACCGGCTCGATCGGGACGCAGACTCTCGATCTGATCGAGCGCTTTCCGGAGCGGTTCGAGGTCGTGGCGCTGACGGCGGGCGGAAACACCGAGCTCCTGGCGCGGCAGATCGAGAAGCACCGCCCGCGCCTGGCGGTGATCGGCGACGCCGCCCGGCGCGATCGATTGACCGACGCCGCGCGCCGCGCCCGATGCGAGATCCTGGTGGGGGAGGAGGGTCTTCTGGCCGCGGCCGCGTTCCCGGCAGCCGACATCGTGGTCGCGGCGGTCGTGGGCGCCGCCGGGCTGCCCGCGACCTATCACGCCCTCAAGGCCGGCAAGCGCGTGGCGCTGGCCAACAAAGAGAGCCTGGTGACCGGGGGTCCGCTCCTGCAGCAGGCCGCGCGCGAGACGGGCGGGAGCCTGGTGCCCGTGGACAGCGAGCATTCCGCCGTGCACCAGTGCCTGCGGGGCGGCTCCCCGCACGAGGTGCGCCGGGTCATCCTGACCGCTTCGGGGGGCCCGTTCAGGACGCTGCCGCTCGGGGAGCTCGCGAGCGTCACGCCGGAGCAGGCCCTGCGGCACCCGGTCTGGAACATGGGTCGGAAGATCAGCATCGACAGCGCCACCCTGATGAACAAGGGGCTCGAGCTGATCGAGGCCCGCTGGCTGTTCGACCTCGAGGCGGACCGGCTGGACGTTCTGCTGCACCCGCAGAGTCTCGTGCACTCGATGGTCGAGATGGTCGACGGTTCGATGCTGTGCCAGATGGGCGTTCCGGACATGCGGGCGCCGATCCAGTACGCCCTGGGGTACCCGGATCGATTCCCGGGCCCCGTCCCGGCCCCCGATCTGGCGGCTCAGGGGAGGCTGGAGTTCTTTCCGGTCGACCACGAGCGCTTTCCGTGCTTCGATCTGGCGCGCGCGGCGCTGCGGGAAGGGGGCAGCGCCCCCGCCGCTCTCAACGCGGCCAACGAGGTGGCGGTGCAGGCGTTCCTGTCGCACCGCCTCGAGTTCACCGGCATCGCACGGATCGTCGGCGGCGTCCTGGAGCGTCACCGCACCGTCCCGGTCGCCTCGCTCGACTCGGTCCTGGAGACGGACGCGTGGTCGCGCGGCGTGGCGGAGGAGATCCTCACGAAGGGAGGAGGACGTTGAGCTGGGTGCTGACGCACGTGAGCTGGATCTGGGAGTTCGCGCTGCCGTTCGCCGTCGTGCTCGGGGTGGTGGTGCTGTTCCATGAGTTCGGGCACTACCTCGTCGCCAAGTGGCTCCGGATCACGGTCGAGGTCTTTTCGGTCGGCTTCGGACCGCGCATCGCCGGGTTCCGACGCGGCGGCACCGACTACCGTCTCTCCTGGGTGCCGCTCGGCGGCTACGTGAAGCTCAAGGGGGAGACACCCGAGGAGAGCACGGCGCACGATCCGGGTGATCTGCTGACCCGCTCGCGCTTCCAGCGCTTCCTGGTCTTCGTCATGGGCGCAGTGTTCAATCTGATCACGGCGTACGTCCTCACCGTGGTCATCCTGATGATGGGCGTCCCCGAGCCGATCTACCCGAGCCAGGCCCCCATCGTCGGAGAGGTCGAGGAAGGCTCCCCGGCGGTCGCCGCCGGGATCCGCCCCGCCGACCGGATCCTCAGCATCGGCGGCCAGTCGGTCCCGACGTGGAAGGACCTCGATCTGGCCGTGTTGCTCAGCCCCGGTCAGACCAAGGAGGTCGTTCTGGAGCGCCAGGGGGAGCGCCTGACTGTGTCCCTTCCGATTCTTGCCGACACGCGTAACAGCATCGGCATCCAGTCGCTCTCTCCGGCGACCGGCGTCCTCGTGGGCGATCTGCAGGCCGGGCGCCCGGCGATGGAGGCGGGGCTGCGCCGGGGGGACCGGATCGTCTCGATCGAGGGCGTGGAGATGACCACGATACCCAAGGTGTTCAGGGCGATCCAGGGTTCCGCCGGGAAAGCGCTCCATTTCGTCATCGAGCGCGATGGCGCGACCTTCGAGAAGATCATCACGCCGGTCCGCGAGGGGGAGAAGGGGATCATCGGCTTCGTCCCGACGCCCCCCATGACCACCCGGTCCTATCCCTTCCTCGAGGCCCTCGTCGGATCGTTCTCCAGGAATCTCGAGGACGCCAGCCTGACGTTCCTGACGCTGAAGAAGCTGATCCAGCGCGAGCTGTCGCTGCGCTCCTTCACGGGTCCGATCGGCCTGTATCTCGCCTCCGGCGCCATGGCCCAGGAGGGGCTGGTGTACTTCCTGAGGTTCATCGCCTACGTCAGCCTGCAGCTCGGCATCATCAACCTGTTCCCGATACCTCCTCTCGACGGAGGACACGTGTTCACGCTCCTGATCGAGGGAACCATCCGGCGCGACCTGTCCGCCACGATCAAGGAGAGGGTCATGCAGGCCGGTCTGGTCCTGCTCCTCCTGTTCATGGCCACGGTGATCTACCTCGATATCAGCAGGCTGTTCCCCCGATAGGACGATGCCCGCCACCCGGCGCGATCACAAGGTGCTGTTCACACCGGGACCGACCGAAGTCGATCCCGAGATCCTGAAGGAGATGGCGCGCCCGGTGATCGGACACCGCGGCGCCGAGATGCAGGAGCTCCTCAAGGACCTAGTCCCGCGTCTGCGACCGGTGTTCGGGACCCGCGCGCACGATGTCTTTCTGACCGCCTGCTCGGCCACCGCCCTGTGGGAGGCGGCGCTGCGCAACTGCGTGGCCCGACGGGTGCTGGTGCCGGTCTGCGGCGCGTTCTCCGAGCGTTTCTACGAGGTCGCCCTGGCCTGCGGTCTCGAGGCCGACCCGCTGCACGTCGAGTGGGGCCGCCCGGTGGCGGCGCAGGCGGTCGCCGACCTGCTGGCGACCGGGCGCTACGACGCGGTCGCCCTGGTCCACAACGAGACGTCCACGGGCGTCGCCAACTCGCTGCGCGACATCGGCGAGGCGGTGCGGCGCCACGGTGACGTGGCGCTCCTCGTGGACGCCGTGTCGTCGCTCGGGGGCATGCCGGTCGAGGTGGACGCGAACGGCATCGACGTCTGCCTGGCCTCGGTGCAGAAGTGCCTGGCCCTGCCTCCCGGCTTCTCGCTCTGCGCGGTGTCGGCGCGGGCCCTGGAGCGCTCGGCGAAGCGGATCGGGAAAGGCTACTATCTCGACTTCATCCGGCTGAAGGGGTTCTTCGACCGCCATCTGCCGATGGCCACGCCGTCGGTCAGCCATCTCTTCGCGCTGCGCGCCCAGATGCGGCGGATCGAGGCGGAGGGTCTGGAGGCCCGCTACGCCCGCCACCGGGCCCTGGCGGAGCAGACGCGCGCCTGGGCGTCCCACCGCTTCGGCCTGTTCGCCGAGGAGAAGGCGCGCTCGAACACGATCACCTGCGTGGCCAACACGCGCGACCTCGACGTGTCCCGGCTGATCGCCGGGCTGGCGACCCGCGGCTTCGCGATCAGCAACGGCTACGGCCGGCTCAAGGAGTCGACGTTCCGCATCGGGCACATGGGCGATCACACGGCGGAGGGTCTGCGCGATCTCCTCGGCGCCCTGGACGCGGTCCTCGAGGAGGGCGGCGCATGAAGGTGCTGATCGCCGACAAGATCCTGCCGCTGTGCGCCGAGGTCCTGCGGCACGCCGGTATCGAGGCGGAGCACCGCCCGGGGATCGGCGGAGAGGAGCTGCTCGAGGCGGTGGCGGACGTGGAGGGGATCGTCGTCCGCTCGGACACCCGCATCACGGCCGAGGTCATGCGCGCCGCGCCGCGTCTCAGGGTCGTGGGTCGTGCGGGAGCGGGCGTCGACAATATCGATGTGGCGGCCGCGACCAAGCGCGGCGTGGTGGTGATGAACGCCCCCGGGGAGAACACCATCTCGGCGGCGGAGCACACCCTGTCGATGATCCTGGCCCTGGCGCGCCAGATTCCCCAGGCCGACCAGTCGATGAAGGCCGGTCGCTGGGATCGCGGGCGGTTCCTGGGGGTGGAGCTGTTCGGCAAGACGCTCGGGATCATGGGACTCGGGAAGGTCGGACGCGAGGTGGCGGCGCGCGCCCGGGCCTTCGGCATGCAGGTGATCGGCTACGATCCGGTCGTGTCCGAGGAAGTAGCCGCCAGCCTCGGCGTGAGCCTGGTCCCGCTGGGCGCGATCTACGAGCAGTCCGACTTCATCACACTGCATCTGCCGCTGACCGGCGAGACCCGCCACCTCGTCGGTCGTGCGGAGCTGGCGCGCTGCAAACGCGGCGTGCGCATCCTGAACGTCGCGCGCGGCGGCATCATCGACGAGGCGGCGCTACTGGAAGCCCTGCAGTCCGGTCAGGCGGCCGGCGCCGCCCTGGATGTGTTCGAGAAGGAGCCGCCCTCCGGCAGCCCGCTCCTGACGATCGACTCGGTCATCCTGACCCCCCACCTGGGAGCGTCGACGCAGGAGGCGCAGGAAAAGGTCGCGGTGCGCATCGCGGAGCAGATCGCCGCGTATCTCAGGGACGGCCTGATCACCAACGCCGTGAACACCGAGGGGATCGATCCCCGTCTGCTGCCGGCCCTGCAGCCTTACCGCGATCTGTGCGAGCGGCTCGGGCGACTGCTGTCGTCCCTGGCGCGCGGGCCGGTGACGGAGGTGACGCTGGAGTACTCGGGGGCGGTTCAGGAGTTCCCGATGCGCCCGCTCAGCGCCTCGTTCCTGACGGGGTTCCTGCAGCCCAAGCTGGCGGACACCGTGAACGTCGTGAACGCCCACCTGCTCGCGAGGGAGGCCGGCATCCGGGTGCACGAGACGCGCGCCGCCGAGCCGCAGGACTTCGCCGCGCTGATCTCGGCGTCGCTGCGCGGCCGGGAGGGCGTGCGGTCGGCCGCCGGCGCGCTGTTCGGCAAGCGCGAGCCGCGCCTGGTGCGCCTCGACGAGTTCCATCTGGACGCCCTGCCCCGGGGGGCGATGCTGATCGTGAGCAACGACGACCGTCCGGGGATGGTCGGTCGCATCGGCTCGGCCCTGGGCGCGGCGGCGGTCAACATCGCCTATCTGTCGCTGGGCCGCGATCGCTCCGGCGGCCGCGCCATCGCGATTTTCAATCTCGACTCCCCGATCGCGGACGATCTGCTCCGGCAGATCGCCGCCATCGACGGGGTGCTCTGGGCTGAGCGCGTGACTCTCTAGACCGTCCCTGGTCCGCGCCGCCCTCCGTGTTCCGCGCCGGACGGCCGCGCGTGTCGCGCGTTCGTCCCCGGCCGCGCCACCACCCCGCCGTTCCCGAAGCGACGCCTTCCCCACCCCGGCGAACCCCGCGTCCCGCGGCACTTCCTCGGTCTCTGAGGCACCGGCATCCGGCGCGCCGGCTCGTGGCACGCGCCGTGCACAGACGAGCCGGAGTTCACGGCGCGCGTGGAGCGGACTCATGAGCTTGGGGGAGTTTGGGGATGGGCCACAACAACCGATCGGCTCTCCAACCGAGAGGCCCCTCCCTTTCCACGACGCGGGTGGGGGATCTGACGATCCCCCCTCCCCCAAGATTTCCTCTCGTCCCACGGAGGTCCCATGTCACGAAGGCGTGTGCAGTTTCTCGGAGCGGTCCTGATGTTCGCCCTGGCGGCGCTCGTCCTGTCGCCCGCGGTCGCGCGCGGCGCGGCGCCGGCGGCGCCGTCGTCCGGCGAGAAGGTGAACATCAACACGGCGGGGGTCGACGAGCTGGTGACCCTGCCGGGCATCGGCAAGGCGTACGCCGAGCGCATCGTGGAGTACCGGCAGAAGAACGGGCCCTTCAAGAAGGTCGAGGACCTCGTCAATGTCCGAGGCATCGGCGAGAAGACCTTCGAGAAGATCAGGGATCGCCTGACGATCGGCAAGAACTGAGCGACGCCTGCCCGAGCGAGGGCGGCTTCAGTCTGCCCGAGGCGGCCCTCGCCCTCGTCCTTCTGGGACTTGTCCTCACGGCCGCAACACCGGCCCTGTTCGCCGCCCTGACGCGCGGCCGCGTGGCCGCGGCGGCACGCGACATCCAGCAACAGATGGCGCGGCTGCGCTCCGAGGCGATCGCCTCGCATCGCGACGTGGCCATGCGACTGACCTGGTCCGGCGGGCGCTACCAGTACGCGTTTTACGCCGACGGGGACGGCGACGGCGTGCGCGCGAGCGACATCGCCTCGGGACGCGACCCGCTCATCGGGCAGGCCCGGGACCTGCCCGGCCGCTACGAGGGGATCGATTTCGGCCTTCTGCCCGAGGCCATCCCGGAGGTCCCGCCGGGCTCCGGAGTCCTCCCGCCCGGATCGGACCCGGTCCGCTTCGGCCGCTCCGACATCATCACGTTCACGCCGAGGGGGACCTCGAGCAGCGGCACCCTCTACGTGAGCGACGGCCAGGGCACCGTCGCCGCCGTGGTGGTCTATGGGGCGACCGGTCGACTCCGCCTCTGGCGCTTCGATCGCGAGCGCTGGGCCTGGACGCGCTGAGGCTCGACGACCGGGTCAGCGCGCCGCGCTCAGGGAGGGGAGGATGGCGAGCAGATCGCCGAAGCGGTGCAGGACACGATCCGGGCCGGCCTGCAGAAGGTCGTCGCGGCTCGCCGAGCCGGTCGGCACGGCGTACACCGCCACGCCGGCGCGGCGTCCGACCTCGACATCGAGCGGCATGTCGCCGACGTAGACGATCTCCTCCGGCGACAGACCGATCCGCATGATGATGGTCTCCAGCATCTCGGGGTCCGGCTTCGGCCGCTCGACGTCGTTGGGTCCGAGCACCTCGGCGAACAGGTGATCCATCTCCAGCGCCTTGAGGATGTCGCGCGCGAAGTAGGACGGCTTGTTGCTGGCGATCGCCATCTGGTAGCCGCGCCCGTCGAGGGCGTCGAGGGTCTGCTTCACCTGGGGCAGGATGCTGGTCTTGCGCTCGCAGATCTGGGCGTAGGACTGGCGGAACAGCCGCACGCCTTCGTCGACACGCTCCGGCCCGATCGCCTCCGCGATCAGCTTCTCGAGCCCGTGGCCGACCATCGGACGGACCTGCTCGACCGCGAAGGCGGGCAGGGCGAAGGTCGCCCTGACGTGGTTGAGGCTCTCGGCGATCGCCTCATACGAATCGATGAGCGTGCCGTCGAAGTCGAAGATGATGCCGCGAATCAACTGCTGGTTCCCCAAGTGGGGCCGATCCTAGCATCCCCATCGCCTCGGATCAAGAAGAAGCGTGTGCGCCCAACGCCCTCATTCACAAGGATTTCGCGCGAGGGCGCGATTGATGGCCGCTCTCGGCGCGTGCTAAGATCCGCGCCGGACGACGGGTCGTCCCGTGTTCGCCCCCGGAGCGCCCATGGACTGGAGTCTGGTCCTCCTCAGGATTGCCCTCGCCGCCTACGGTCTCGGATTCGTCGCATCGTTCGTGCCGGCTCCCGGCCGGCTCGCGGCGGGGCGGCTGACTCCGTGGCTCACGGGTGCGGGATGGGCGGCGCACACCGGCTCGCTGGTCGGGCTGGGCATCGCCATGAAAGGCTGCCCCCTCGCGACCCTCCCCGGGGTGCTCTCGGCGCTCGCCTGGAGCGCGGTGGCCGTCTATCTGGCCGCTTTCTGGCGCTGGCGCCTGGAGGTGCTGCACGTCCTCGTCCTGCCGCTGGTCCTGGTCGTGCTGTTCGTCTCGGGTCGTCTGCCCGAGGAGGTCATCCCCGTCGGCGAGCCGCTGCGACCGACCCTGTGGATCGTTCACCTGACGGTGATCATCTTCGGCGTGGCGGCGCTGTTCGTCACGTTCGCCGCGAGCGTGGCTTACGTCCTCCTCGATCGCGCCCTGAAGAGCAAGAGCCCGCGGCGCTTCCTTCCGAGGCTGCCGTCGCTGGAGATCTGCGACAGCGTGAGCCAGGTCTCCCTGCGCTGGGCCTTTCCCCTGATGACGCTCGGGATCATCACCGGCGCCGTCCTGAGCGCCAGCCTCAAGCACGCCTTCTGGGCCTGGCAGCCCCAGGAGACGCTGGCGGTGCTGGCCTGGGCCATTCTGGCTGTGGTCGTGGTGGCCCGGCAGGGCTGGGGCTGGCGCGGCCGCAAGGCGGCGCTCCTGACGATCGTGGCGTTCGGCTGCGTCCTCCTGCGCATGCTGGGAGTCTACTGAGCCATGCCCGTCGTCTACGGCATGAACCACGCGAGCGCGCCCCTGACGGTGCGCGAGAGGGTGGCGTTCCCGGAGTCGGACATCCCGCAGGCGGTCGCCCGGCTGAGACGCGTCGCGGGCGTGGAGGAGGCGCTCATTCTGTCGACCTGCAACCGCACCGAGCTGACGGTCTGCATGAAGAGAGAGGAGGCGTCCGCGTCTCTCGCCGGATTCCTGGCCCGCGAGCGTCCGATCAGCGAGGAGGAGCTGGAGCGGCATTGCTACCTCTATTCCGACGAGGACGCCGTGCGTCACGTGTTCCGCACCGCCGCCTCGCTCGATTCGATGGTGGTCGGGGAGGCGCAGATCCTCGGTCAGGTGAAGGAGGCCTATGCCCTCGCCGGCCGGGCCGGCTCGCTGGGCTCCGTCCTCGACGCGTTGTACCGTCGCGCCATCACCGTCGCCCGGAAGGTGCGCAACGAGACCGGCATCGGCAGGAATCCCGTGTCGATCGCCTACGCCGCGGTCGGCCTGGCGCGGGACATCTTCGGCGGCCTCGAGGACACGACCGTCCTGATCGTGGGGGCCGGAAAGATGGCGCGGCTCGCGACGCAGCATCTGATCGGCCAGGGCGTGCGGACGGTGGTCGTGGCCAACCGTTCGTTCCAGCACGCCGACCAGCTGGCCCGTGATCTGGGTGGACGGGCGGTCCCCTTCGACCGGCTGCTCCAGGAGATGGAGCGCGCCGACATCGTGATCGCCTCGACCGCCGCGCCCCACACGGTGATCCAGCGCGCCGACGCGCTGCGTCTCAGCCGGGCGCGCCGCGGCCGGCCCATTTTCTTCGTCGACATCGCCGTGCCCCGCGACATCGACCCCGCCGTGAACGAGATAGACAACGTCTACCTCTACGATCTCGACGACCTGCAGGGCGTCGTGCGCGCCAACCAGGACGGACGGCGGCACGAGATCGTCACGGCCGAGGCGATCATCGAGCGGGAGGCCGCCGCCTTCCTCGCCTGGACGCGGTCGCTGCAGGTCGCGCCCGCGATCGTCGAGCTCCGACGGCGTCTTCACGACATCGCGGGCCAGGAGCTGGCGCGCTTCCACGGGCGTCTCGGCACGCTGACGTCGGCTCAGCAGGAGGCCGTCCGCCAGATGGCCGAGTCCTTGGTCAACAAGCTGCTCCATTCTCCCACGCTCGCTTTGAAGCGGGCCGCATCCGTGGACGGCGGCGAGCTGCGGGTCCGGTTGATCCGCGAGATCTTCGGCATCGACCCGCCCGCCGCCGCAGCGCTCCCCGACGCCGACTCAGAGCCGACCCAGGCGCCGGCGGCCCCGGGGCCGTCCCGCGAGGAGCGCGGATGAGACCGGAGTGAGGCCGCTGGTCATCGGCAGCCGCGGCAGCCGCCTGGCGCTCTGGCAGGCGGAATGGACGAGAGCGCGGCTGCAGCAGTCCGGCGCCGCCGCGCGCATCGAGATCATCAGGACATCGGGGGACCGGCTCCTGGATCACCCGCTCGCCGCCATCGGTGGCAAGGGGGTCTTCGTCAAGGAGATCGAAGAGGCTCTCCTGTCGGGCGCCATCGATCTGGCGGCGCACAGCCTCAAGGATCTGCCGACCGACCAGCCGGGGGGCCTGACGATCGCCTGTGTCCCGCCGCGGGAGGACCCGCACGACGTCCTGGTTGCGCCCGGCGTGGCGGGGCTGGCCGGTCTCGCGCCGGGCGCAGTCGTCGGCACCGGCAGCCCGCGACGCGCCGTGCAGATCCGCCGGGCCCGGCCGGACGTGCGGGTGGCCGACCTGCGGGGGAACCTCGACACCCGTCTCGACCGTCTGCGCCGCGGAGACTATGACGCCGTGGTGCTGGCGGCCGCCGGGCTCCGACGTCTCGGGGTGACGCTGGAAGGGGCGGTCCTCGATTTCGAGCAGATGATCCCGGCGGCGGGACAGGGGGCCATGGCGATCGAAATCCGCGCCGACGACGCCGCGCTCGCGCGTCTTTTGGCCCCCCACCAGGACGCGCCGACGGCCGCCGCCGTGGCCGCCGAGCGCGCGCTTCTGCGGGGGCTCGGTGGCGGCTGCCAG
>CAYLND010000056.1:0-20686 GCA_964384905.1 uncultured Acidobacteriota bacterium | reverse complement strand
TGGTCCGCGCCGCGTTCGGCCCGCCGGGCGGTCCGGGGGGCGTCCGGCCCGCCCTCGTCCTGGGCCATCTCGACACCGTCTGGCCGCGGGGTGAGGCGGCCCGCCGGCCGTTCCGGGTGGACGGGGCCTGGGCCAAAGGACCCGGCGTCTTCGACATGAAAGTCGGTCTCGTGCTGTGCCTGCTGCTGGCACGCGCCTGCTGGAAAGGCGTCCTGCGACCGCGCCGTCCGGTCGTCTGCCTGTTCAGCGGCGACGAGGAGACCGGCAGCCCCGCGGCGCGCCCGCACATCGAGACCGAGGCGCGCGCCGCCTTCTATGTCCTGGGGCTCGAGCCGTGCAACCCGGACGGCGGCGCCAAGACGGAGCGCAAGGGAGTTGGCCGCCTGGTCGTCGAGGTGACCGGCGTGCCGGCGCATGCCGGCATCGAGCCGGACAAAGGGGTGAACGCCATCGAGGAGCTGGCGGCGCAGGTTCTCGCGGTGAAGCTCCTCGAGGACCGCGCGACCGGAACCACCCTGCAGACCGGTCTCATCGGCGGCGGCGTGGCCAAGAACGTGGTCGCGCCGAAGGCCCGCGCCGAGTTCGACGTGCGCGTCCCGACTCCGCACGAGTGGACGCGCGTGGAGACGTCGGTCCTGGCTCTCAGGCCGCGGAACCCACGGGCCCGTCTGGGCGTCGAAGCTCTCCTGACGCATCCTCCCATGGTCCGCACCTCCGCGATCGTCTCGCTTCTCGAGCAGGCCCGGCGCGTCGCCGGTCAGGTCGGATTCGCTCTCGGGGAGGGCGCGACGGGGGGAGGGAGCGACGGCTCGTATTGCGCGGCCCTGGGCGTCCCGGTCCTCGACGGTCTCGGGGTCGAAGGGGAGGGCGCGCACGCCGAGAGCGAGCGGGTCCGCCTGGACCGGATCGCGCCGCGCGCCGCTCTTCTGGCAGGTCTCCTCGAGCAGGTGGTGACGATCGGAGCGGGCGGCCCGGGAGGATCAGCGCAGTAGGAGCCCCAGGACTCCGAGCAGGACGAACGGCACGGCCAGGATCAGGATCGCCAGGAAGAGCGAGACGAACGCGCGCCAGGCGCCGAAGCCGTGCGCTTCGCCGAGGCATTTGAGCAGGATCACGAAACCCCAGACGCCGACGACGACCTCGAGCGCCTGGAGCACCCCGAACAGAAGAGCCGCCGGCGGATTCCCCTCGAGGCTGGCGGGCAGCGCGTGGAAGGTCTCCCCTCCCAGGAGCGCCGCGCGCGGGAGCCACAGCGCGAGACCCCAGGCCGTCGGCACGTTCGCCCAGGCCACGGCGGCCAGGACCTCCCTCCGGCCGCCGCGCCCTCCGAGCCATCGTCCGGTCATCGCGAGCAGCGCCGAACCGATCCGGACTCCGAGGATGCCGGCCACCACCCCTCCCGCCAGCGCCACCGCGAGGACCAGGGGAACCGGGTAGGTGTCGCCGAATCCCGGCTGCAGCGCCGCGGTCAGGCAACCCGAGATCCCGCCGATGGCGGCGAGCCGGTAGACGCCGCGGCGCGCGTCGGTGTCGAGGACGTGGCGAATGGTGGCGCGCGGCCGCGACCAGATCGAGATCCAGGGGTCGATCGGCTCGGTCGGCTGTTGAGGCAATCCGATCACCGATGAGATGACCGGAGGCGGCGTGACCAGTGGCGGCGGGGCCGTCTCGTACCCGGTCGGGCCGCGGGGGAACGGGCTCTCGCTCATCGGGCTCCCGTGGCGGGCTGCCCCTCCGCCCGCGGGCCTGACGGGGCCGGCCAGCGGCTGGCCACCCGGCGGGCGGAGGAGCGGACTCCTGCGTCTGCGGCGACCCGCAGGCGGGACTTACTTCAGGTGCTTGGCGACGAGCTTGGTCATCTCGAACATGCTGACCTGCTTCTTGCCGCCGAACACCTTCTTCAGGGCCTCGTCCGCGTTGATGTTCCTGCGGTTCTTGCTGTCCTGCAGCTTGTTCTTCTTGATGTAGTCCCAGAGCTTCTTGGTGACCTGAGTGCGGGGCATCGCCTTCGATCCAATCACGTCGGCGAGCGCCGCGCTGGGCGTCAACGGCTTCATGAAGGCGGCGCTCGGCTTGCGACCTTTCTTGGGCATCTGCTCCTCCAGCGAGAGAGTTGGATTCCGACCGGCAAAACCGCCGGAACTCTACCACGGGTGGGGCCCGGCTGTTGCCGCGACGTCAAAGGGGCCGGGCCGGGGCCCCCGATCGCCTCGATCAATCCGAAGCCCCCTGCCAGGGCAGGCGTCCGTCCGCCGCGCAGCGCGCATTCAACCCCGCCACGACCCGCTCCAGCGCTGCGCGCGCCCCGGCGGCCGGCAGCGTGTCGACGCCGCGTCCCGCGGACTGCATCCTCCGCTCCCAGCGCTCCCAGCTCTCCAGAACACGCGCGTGCGAACCGTGCTCCGTGTGGATCCACTCCGTGTGAACCAGCAGGCGGTCCTCGAGCTCGCGCGCGGCCTCCGAGACGCGCCGCGCCGGCCCCGGGAAGCGATCGGTCCGGAGGCTCCCGGACCGCTCCACGCGCAGGAGGATCGATCGAGCCAGACGGGACAATCGCCGCGTCTGCCAGGACTGGCGCTCGCGGCCGATGGCGACGACCGCCGGCCACAGCCTCCGGTGCACGTAGGTGACCTTGCCGGACACGAGGCGGCTCACCACGACCTCGGGGTGATCCTCCAGCCAGCTGGAGACCCGGAAGATGTCGGAGCCTTTCGGGTGGGCCCACCACGACCCGCGCACCGGTCCTCCCGCCACCAGGCCCGCGACGCTCGGCAGCCGGGGATCCTGGAGCAGCAGCAGACCCTCCCGGCGGAGAGCGCGCAGGACGCGACCGCCGTGGGCGCTTTTCGGAGACGAATCCGATCGTCCCGTCGCCGCGACGCGGGCGGGGCGTCCTCCTGCCTTCCGCCGGGAGTCCATGCCGGCGTCAGCGCGGCTTGCCGCCGCCCGGACCGTCGTCCAGCTCCAGATGGAACCGGTGCAGGAAGCGGTGCGCGACCGGCGCGAACAGGACCGCCACGATCGTCAGGAACGCCACGCCGCTGAACAGGGCGTAGAAGGACTCGAACAGCTTGCCGGCAGTTGAATTGATCGGGTCGACGGGTCCCATCCCGGTGAGGATCATGGCGGCGTTGACGAGCGCGTCGAGCCAGCCGAGACCGCCCCAGACGTGGTATCCGGCGACCCCGAGCCCGAGCGAGCCGGCGACCAGGGCGCCCGCGACGCACGCGTAGCGGGCCACACGGTGGAGAAACTTCATGGGGGGGAGCAGCGCCTCGCGCCGGCGCTCGAACCGGTGGCGACCGGAAGGAGCCGGGGCCGCTACCTGTACCATCCGATCGGCCGGTCGTCGAGGTTGATGTAGACCTGCTTGATCTCGAGGTACTCGTCCAGACCGTACGGACCGAGCTCGCGGCCGAATCCCGATTGTTTGTATCCGCCCCAGGGCGCCTCCACCGGCGCCGGCTGCGTGTGGTTGACCCACACGATGCCCGCGCGCAGCGCGCGCACCGCCCGCATCGCCTTGAAGATGTCGCGCGTCCAGACGGCCGCGGCGAGACCGTACGGCGTGTCGTTGGCGATGCGATACGCCTCGTCCTCCTGATCGAAGGGGATCACCGACATCACCGGACCGAAGATCTCGTCGCGCGCGATCGTCGCGCGATTGTCCACGTCGTAGAAGATCGTCGGCTCGACGAAAAAGCCCTGCTCCGCGCCCTGCGGCAGGGTCCGGGGCCGGCCGCCCCCGAGAGCGAGCTTCGCTTCCTTCTTTCCGATCTCGAGGTACGACAGGACCTTGTCGTACTGCTCCTGGCTGACCAGCGGTCCCATCCGTACGCCGGGCTGAAGACCGGGACCGAGCGTGATCGTCTTCGCCTTGCCGACCATCGCGTCCAGGAGCTTCTTGTAGATCGATTTCTGCACCAGCACCCGGCTTCCGGCGGAGCAGACCTCTCCCTGGTTGAGGAAGACGCCGAACAGCGCCCCCTCGACCGCCTGCTCGAAGTCGGCGTCGGCGAAGAAGATGTTGGGCGACTTGCCGCCCAGCTCGAGGGAGACGCGTTTCAGCGTGGCCGCCGCCTCGCGCATGATCAGGCGGCCGACATCACCGCTCCCGGTGAAGGCGATCTTGTCCACACCCGGATGAGTGACGATCGGCGCCCCGGCGCTCTCGCCGGCGCCGTTGACGATGTTGATGACGCCGCGCGGCACGCCGCACGCCGCGAAGCCTTTCGCGAGCTCCATCACCGAGACGGGGGTCTGCTCCGCCGGCTTGAGGACGCAGGTGCAGCCGGCGGCCAGCGCCGGCGCCAGCTTCTGCACCGCCATCATCAGCGGGTAGTTCCACGGGACGATCTGGCCGGCGACGCCGACCGGCTCTTTCACGGCGAGCGCCAGGGCGTTGTCGGGGACGGTCAGGACGTCGCCGCGGATCTTGGTCGCAAGCCCGCCGTAGTACTCGAAGCAGAAGGCGGCGTCCGAGACGTCCCCCTCCGCCTCGGCCAGCGGCTTGCCGTTGTTGATCGTCTCGATCTCGGCGAGCATCCCGGCGTTCGCCCGGACGTGCTCGGCCAGGCGGAAGAGGATGCGGCCGCGCTCCCGGGCCGACGTACCGGGCCAGCCGTCCTGATCGAAGGCGCGCCGCGCGGCCTTGACGGCCCGATCCACGTCCTCGGCCCCGGAGTCGGGGACACGCGCGATCGGCTCCAGCGTGGCCGGGTTGATGGCCTGCAACGTCTTCCCGGACGCCGCGTCGACCCACTCGCCGTCGATGTAGTTCTTGTAGACGCGCATCGGACTCCTTCCCCGATGGCTCGAAGCGTAGCGACACGCGGCGAGTCATGTCAACTCGCGCGACCCGGGTCGCCCCGGTCAGGGGAACGGGTGTAGGATGTCGCGTATCACGGTGACATCCCCTGCGCGGGCCCGATTGTGACGAAGGAGAATTCCATGGCGAAGAACGTCAAGGCGGTACCCGAAGGATTCCACACGGTCACGCCGTATCTGGTGCTTCACGACGCCAGGCGCGCCCTCGAGTTCTACAAGAAGGCCTTCGGCGCCGAGACCCGGGTGAACATGCCCGGCCCGGGCGGCAAGGTCATGCATGCGGAGATCAAGATCGGCGACTCGATCCTGTTCCTGTCCGATGAGTCCGAGATGATGCCGGGCATCAAGTCCCCGCGCTCCGCCGGCGTCGCCACCGGCTCGACCTTCCTGTACGTCCAGGACGTGGACGCGGTGTTCAAGAAGGCGGTGGACGCCGGGGCGAAGGTGACCATGCCTGTGGCCGACATGTTCTGGGGTGACCGCTTCGGCAAGGTGAGCGACCCGTTCGGCCATCACTGGGGAATCGCGACCCACAAAGAAGACCTCACGCCCGAGCAGATGGAGAAGCGCCGGATCGAGTTCGAGAAGACGATGGGGCAGAAGGCCTAGAATCCCGCGCTGGCGCCGCCGGGCGACACGACGCGCCCGGCGGCGACCGCGGGACCGGCGCGCGTTCGGGTGGTCCGCGGGGGAGACGCACCATGGTGGATTTCGCTCTGTCGGACGAGCAGCAGCAGCTGCGCGCCCTGGCGCGCGAGTTCGCCGCCAAGGAGATCGTCCCGAAGGCGGCGCATCACGACCAGACCGGCGAGTTCCCCCGCGACATCTGCCGCAAGGCCTGGGATCTGGGGCTGATGAACACCCACATCCCGGAGGCCTACGGCGGGCCCGGCCTCGGCGTGCTCGACGGCTGCCTGATCGCGGAGGAGGTCGCCTGGGGCTGCACCGGGATCGGCACGGCGATGGAGGCGAACACGCTCGCCGAGGCGCCGGTGATCGTCGGCGGGTCCGACGAGCAGAAGCGGCGCTTCCTGACCCCGATGACGAAGGAGTTCAAGTTCGCGGCCTACTGCGTCACCGAGCCACAGGCCGGCTCCGACGTGCAGGGGATCAAGACGGTCGCCCGCAAGGTCGGCGACGAGTACGCGCTCAAAGGCTCGAAGATGTGGATCACGAACGGCAGCGTCGCCGACTGGTACTTCGTGGTCGCCTACACCGACCCGGCGCAGCGCTACAAGGGCATGAGCGCCTTCCTGGTGCCGCGCAACACGCCCGGCATCGAGGTCGGCAAGAAGGAGCAGAACCTGGGGCAGCGCGCGTCGGACACGCGCGCCATCACCTTCAACGACGTGAAGGTGCCGAAGGCGAACCTGGTCGGCCAGGAGGGGAAGGGGTTCCTGCTGGCGATGTCCGCCTTCGACCACAGCCGCCCGGTCGTGTCGGCCGCGGCGGTGGGTCTCGCGCGCTCGGCGATGGAGCACGCGATCCGCTACGCGGGCGAGCGCTCCACGTTCGGGGTCCCGATCCACAAGCACCAGGCGGTCGCGTTCCTGATCGCCGACATGGCGATGAAGATCGAGGCGGCGCGGCTGCTGGTCTGGCAGTCCGCCTGGAAGATCGACCGCGGCCAGCGCAACACCAAGGAGGCGGCGTTCGCCAAGGCGTTCGGGGCCGACACCGCGATGGAGACCGCCTTGAACGCCGTGCAGGTGTTCGGCGGCTACGGCTTCTCGCGGGAATACCCGGTCGAGAAGCTGATGCGGGACGCCAAGGTGTTCCAGATCTACGAAGGCACGTCGCAGATCCAGCGCGTCATCATCGCCAAGGAGATATTCGAGAGGTCCTGAGGCCGCTCGCGCGGCCCGTGGCGTGGCGGCCCGGACAGGATAAGGAGACGCCCATGCGCGCGTTGATCAGGACGTTTCTCGTGGCGGGACTTTCGATCGGCGCGGCCGGACCGCTGCTGGCGCAGTGCACGCCGACCGTCGCCTTCGTCACCGACCAGAATCAGGGACGGCTCCTGGCGGTCGATCTCGCGACCGGAGCGACCGTGCCTGTGGCGTTCGGTCTCAACGTGCCGATGGGCGTCGATCTCGACCCGACCGAGTCGATCGCCTACGTCGCCGACTGGCAGAGCGGCCGGCTGCTGAAGATCGACCTGACCACCCACGCGATCACGCCGGTCGCTTCGGGGCTGAGCAACCCGGCCGACGTCGACGTGAACAACGCCGGCACCATCGCCTACCTCGTACAGCAGACTTCCGGCGTCCTGTCGGCCGTCGATCTGGCCAGCGGCACGGTCACCCCGATCGCCACCGGCCTGAGCGGTCCGGCCGGCATCTCGCTCGACAGGAACGAGAGGTTCGCGTTCGTCACCGAGAAGGCGATCGGGCGTCTGACCTCGGTCAACCTGAGCACCGGCGGCAAGGTCGTGGAGGCGTCCGGTCTCGGGTCGCCGATCGGCGTGGCCAACGATCCGTTGAACAACGGCATTTATTTCACCAAAGGGGATCTCTCGGTCTACGACTTCCGGGTCTTCATGACCCGGCTGATCACGCCGTTCCTCACCGCGCCGGAAGGCGTGGCGATGAACGCCGCCGGGACCACCGCCTTCGTGGCGGAGCGCGGCAGCGGCGAGCTCTCGGCCGTCGACGTCGCGAGCGGCGCCATCGCGCTCGTCGCCCCGGGGCTCGGGTCGCCGAGCGGCGTCGCCCTGGCGTGCCATCCCACTTACGCTCCCCTGGTGTTCCGCGGCCAGGTCGAGCGGGCGACGCCCTCGACCTGCCTGGAAGGGACGCACGAGCTGACCGACCCGTGCACGGGGGCCAGCGTCCTGCTCAGCTCGACCCAGTACAGCCTCGACTCCTATCTGTGCTCGTACATCGCCGTGAGCGGCCCCGACATCGGAGTGGCGTGCCAGGACATCGACGTCAAGGCGCTCGACCCCAGCCCGCCGGTGTGCACCGTCATGGTGCGCGACCTCGACATCCTCGGAGGGGCCGACGCGCAGATGAGCTGGACGCGCGTGCCGTGCGCCTCCTCTTATGACGCGATCCGCGGGGATCTGGCGGGGCTGGTCTCGGGCGCCACGAGCATCGATCTGGGCCAGGTGCTTTGTCTCGGGGACGACCTGCCGGCCAGCGCCCTGGCGCTCTACGACGGACCGCACGACACGGAGAACCCGGCCCTGGGTCAGGCGTTCTTCTATCTGGTCCGGGTGAACGGCGCGCCCTACCTGGCGTCGCCTTACGGATTCTCCAGCGACAACCGCGAGGAGAAACCGTCTTCGGGGGACTGCGTGCGCTAGAAAAGTCTCCCGACGTTCAGGTCTCCGGCCAGTACCTCTCGGTGACGATCTTGTCCTGCGTGTAGAACTGGACGATCGCCTTCCCCTGCGCCTTGATGTGGGACAGCTGAGAGTCCTTCATGCCGCCGAACGGCAGGTAGGCGACGGGCGCCGGGATGCCGACATTCACGCCGATCATGCCGGCCTGGGCCTCCAGCTTGAAGCGGCGGGCGTGGTAGCCGCTCTGCGTGTAGATCGAGGCGCCGTTGCCGTACGGGTGGTCGTTGACGATCCGGATCGCCTCGTCCAGCGTGCCCGCCTTCAGGATCACCTGCACCGGTCCGAAGATCTCGGTCCGGTGGATGGTCATGCCGGGACGGACCTCCGTGAACACGGTGGGCCCGATGAAGTGTCCGCGCTCGCACCCCGCCACCGTGATACCGCGGCCGTCGAGGGCGAGCCGCGCCCCCTCCTTCAACCCCGCGTCGATCATCGACAGGATGAAGGCGAGCGCCTTCGCCGAGATGACCGGACCGACGACCATCGGCCGATCGGCGACCTTCGGATCGAGCGGGTTGGCGACGATCACCTCGCGCGAGGCGCGCACGAACCGGTCGATCACCTCGCGCCAGGTCGCCTCGCCGACGCAGACGATCGCCGAGGAGGCCATGCAGCGCTGGCCGGCGCAGCCGTAACCGGAGGTGATCATGTTGCGGACCGCCTCGTCGATGCGGGCATCCGGCATGACCACCAGGTGATTCTTGGCGCCTCCCATCGCCTGGAAGCGCTTGTTGCTCCGGACGCAGGCCTCGGCCACGGCGCGAGCGGTCGTCGAGCGGCCGACGACCGAGACGCCGGCGACATCGGGACTGGCCAGGAACGCCTCCGCGACCTGCGCGTCGCCGTTCACGAGGTTGAAGACGCCGCCGGGGAGGCCGCAGCGGTCGATGAACTCCGCCAGCCGCTGCATGGTGCAGGGGACGATCTCGGACGGCTTCACCACGACGGTGTTGCCGGTGGCCAGGGCGTACGGGATGAACCAGAACGGCACCATGGCGGGGAAGTTGAACGGGGCGATCACGGCGAACACCCCGATCGGCAGGCGCAGGACCTCGCCGTCGATGCCCGGGGCGGCGCCGACCAGGACATCGCCCTGCTGCAGGACCGGCATGCCGCAGGCGGTCTCGACGTTCTCCAGCGTGCGGTCCACTTCGGCGCGCGCGTCAGGAAGCGACTTGCCGTTCTCCTGCGCGATCAGCCGGGAGAGCGTCTCCCGGTCGGCCCGGATCATCTCGGCCAGGCGGAACAGGGGGGCGACCCGCTTGTCGGCGGGCGTGGCGGCCCAGGAAGGATACGCCGCCTTCGCCGCGGCGATCGCCGCGCCGGCCTCGGCCGCGGGCGACAGCGGCACCCGGGCGATGGTCTCGCCGGTCGACGGGTTCTCCACGTCGAGCCAGTCGCCGCCGGCCGGCTCGCGCCACCCGCCGCCGACGTAGTTGCGGAGGTTCTGGACCGCCATAAACGCCTCCCGCCGGGACTTCAGAGGATGGAGGCCATTTTACCCTACGACACGACGGCGCGGGGAACGTCCGGACGGTCGAGGGCCTCCCCGCCGCGCGCGCGCGAGGCGAGCATCCCGCAGGCGGCGTGGATGTCGGGGCCGCCGGAGTAGCGGCGGACGAACCCGAGTCCGCGCGCCCCGAGCGCGGTCAGGAAGGCCGAGCGCTCGGCGTCGCCGGCCTTCGCGAACTCCCCGGTCGGGTCGTTCACGTCGATGATCGACAGTCGGACCGGCACGCCGCGGAACAGACGGGCCAGCTCCTCGGCCTCGTCCTCGCCGGTGTTGAATCCGGAGATCAGGACCCAGGCCAGATTCACCCGGTCGCCGCGGGCCAGGGCGTGGCGGCGCATCGCGGCGGCCAGGGCGCGCACCGGATAGCGCCGGCCGGCCGGGACGAGACGCGCGCGCTTCGCGTCGAAGGCGGAGGTCAGGGACAGGATCAGCCGGAACACGTGCCCTTCGTCGGTGTAGCGCTCGATCATCGGCAGGATGCCGACGGTCGAGATCGTGATGTTCTGTCCGCGGATGCGGCCGCCGCAGGGATGCTGCAGGATCTGCGCCGCGCGGATGACCTGGTCGTAGTTCTGGAACGGCTCGCCCTGTCCCTGGAACACCACCCCCGTCACCGGCCGCCCCGGCGCCTCGCGCCGCACCGTCAGCACCTGCTCGACGATCTCCCACGGCTCCAGGTCGCGCCGGAGGCCGATCCGGCCGGTCTCGCAGAAGGCGCATGCCAGGGCGCAGCCGGCCTGCGTCGACACGCAGACGCTCCAGCGCGGACGCTCGAGCGGGATGCGGACCGTCTCGAACGTGTCGCCCCGCGAGCGGAACAGGTACTTGACGAACGGATCGACGCCGCTGCGGCGGCGGTCGAGGACCTCGAGACGCTCCAGGGAGGCACCGGCGAGGAGCGACCGCATGCGGGCCTTCGACAGGCCGCGCACCCCGGCCAGATCGTCGCGGTCCTCCGCGACCAGACGGGTGACGATCCGGTTCGCCAGCGCGGGGGCGAGGTGCAGGTCGGACCGGGACGCGGCGAGGGTCGCCGGCGTGTGGTTGCGCAGATGGTCCGGGCCGATCAGGCGATCACTTGCGCGATCCGCTCCAGGGCCCAGTCGATCTCCTCGCGGGTGATCACCAGCGGCGGGGCGAAGCGGATCACCTGGTCGTGCGTCTCCTTCGCCAGGATGCCGAGCGCCATCAGCTTCTCGCAGTAGGGGCGCGCCTTGCCGTGCTCCGTCTTGATCTCGACGCCGATCAGGAGCCCCTTGCCGCGGACCTCCTTCACCCGGGCGGTCCGGATGTCGCGCAGGCGCTTCATGAAGTAGTCGCCCATCTCGGCGGAGCGGTCGGCCAGCCTGTCCTCGACCAGGACGTCGAGCGCGGCCAGGCCGGCGGCGCAGGCGAGCGGGTTGCCGCCGAAGGTCGAGCCGTGGTCGCCCGGCCGGAACAGGCCGAGCGTGTCGCGCCGGCCGATGACGGCGGACACCGGCAGCAGGCCGCCGCCGAGCGCCTTGCCGACGATCACGAGGTCGGGCTCCACGCCCTCGTGCTGGTAGCAGAACATGCGGCCGGTGCGGCCGAAGCCGGTCTGGATCTCGTCGGCGATCAGGAGCACGCGGCTTTTCCGGCAGATCTCCGCGGCCTTCCTGAGATAGCCGTCGCGCGGCATCAGGATGCCGGCCTCGCCCTGGATCGGCTCCACCAGGAAGCCGACGGTGTCGGGCGTGATCGCCTTCTCGAGCGCCCCGGGATCGTCGTAAGGGATCAGCCGGAAGCCGGGCGTGAACGGCCCGAAATCCTCGCGGTACTGCTCTTCCGACGAGAACCCGACGATGGTCGTCGTGCGGCCGTGAAAGTTGTTCTCGCAGACGATGATCTCGGCCCGGTCCCGGGGGACGTTCTTGACCTTGTAGCCCCACTTGCGCGTCGTCTTGATGGCGGTCTCGACGGCCTCGGCGCCGCTGTTCATCAGGAGGGTCATGTCCCGGCCCGCCAGACGGCAGAGCTTCTCGCACAGCGGACCGAACAGCTCGTTATGGAAGGCGCGCGACGTCAGGGTGATCCGGTCGGCCTGGTCCTTCAGGGCCTGGACGATGCGCGGATGCCGGTGCCCGTGGTTCAACGCCGAGTAGGCCGACAGCATGTCCATGTACCGGTTCCCGTCCGGGTCGTACACCCAGACCCCTTCGCCCTTCGCCAGGACCACCGGCAGCGGATGATAGTTGTGGGCGCTCCAGGTCTCGGCCTGGTCGATGAGGCGCGCGGTCGTTCCATGGGCGGCGACGGTCGCTTTCGATGAAGGGGTCATGATGTCTCCTTAGGCGGCGGATCATACACCAGCAGCCGCTCCGGCCCGCGTGGTCCCTGCGTCACAGCGGCAGGCGCGTCCCCAGCCCCTGGGCGGCGGCGCGCTCCAGGACGAGAGGAGCGGTCGCCACGTCGTCGAGGGCGATCCCGAGGCTCATGCAGATCAGGCGCTCGCGGTCGTGGCGTCGTCCGTCCTTCCGGTCGGCGACGACCTCGCCGAGGTCGGCGAACACCCGCGGGACGCGCTGGAAGAAGACGCCGCCCTCGCGGGTGCGCAGGAGCTGCGCCGTGTCGTCGGTGTAGAAACGATCGGCGGCGGCCATCGCCTCCGGCTTGAGGTACGAGTCGTAGTCGAGCGGCAGGGCCAGCGACCCTTCGGCCAGCCACTCCGGCTCGATGACCGGGCTCGGCCGGGAGCGGATCGGCCCGGCCGTGACGACGACGTCGGTGCCCTCGACGGCGGCACGCGGCGTCGCCGCGGCGCTGAACGCGATCCGCGAGTGGACGGCCCCCATTTCGGCGCAGTAGCGCGCCGCCCGCTCGGGGTGGATGTCGTAAGCCCGGACCCGACGCAGCGAGGGCAGGACCGCGGCGATCGCCTCGAGGTTGGTGCGCGCCTGCACGCCGCACCCGAGGATGCCGAACGAATCCGCGCCCGCGCGCGCCAGACGCCTCGCCGCCACGGCGCTGGCGGCGCCGGTGCGCATCGCGGTGATCCAGGTGGCGTCCATGATCGCCTTCGGCAGGCCGGTCTCGGCGTCGTTCAGAATCAGAAGACCGGTGATGTACGGCAGCCCGCGCTTCAGGTTCCCGGGGAAGCCGCCGATCCACTTGATGCCGGCCGCGCCGAGAGCGCCGATGTACGCCGGCATCGCGTGGATGAAGTTGTCGCCGCCGGGCGGACCGGGGTGGACGGCCGGCTTGGGCGGCATCTCGACGCGCCCGAGCCCCTTCTCGCGGAAGGCGATCTCGAGACGCTCGATGATCGCGCTCATCGGGACGCCGGACGCCTCGACGTCGGCGCGCGACAGGTACAGGATCTCGCGGGCGGGCGTCACGCGCGCTTCCCGCCCGGTCCGCCGGGAGACGATCCCGGACGGGTGAAGCCGAGCGGTCTGTCCGGCGCGGGGGTCTCCGGACTGCGGCCGAAGATCTCCTGGAGCCCGCCGGCATGACCGGAGGCGAAATCGAGGGTGCGGATCGGGTACGGAATGACGATCCCCTCGCGCCGGTAGCGGGCCTGCACGCGCTTGACGAACTCGTGGCGGATCGCCGGGACCGCCTCGATCTGGCGGGCCCGCAGCACCACCTGAAAAAGGATCGCGCTGTCCCCGAAGCTCTGGTATTGCACGGCCGGCTCGAAGTGCTCCACCCCGCCCGTCGTGCCGCGCAGAACGTCGCGGGCCACCTCCAGCGTCACCCGCTCGACCCGATCGAGATCGCTGCCGTGGTGCACGCCGAGCGGAATGGTCACGGCGATCTCGCGGTCGGGCAGGTCGTAGTTGATGATGATTCCCCCCGACAGCCTCGAGTTCGGGATGATCAGCATGTTGTTGTTGGTCATCCGGATCCAGGTGCTGCGCCAGCCGATTCGGGTGACGTACCCCTCCTCGCCGCCGGGGAGCCGCACCAGCTGCCCGGGCTCGATCGGCTTGTCGGCGATCATGTAGACGCCGGCGAACAGGTTGGCGAGGGTGTCCTGCAGGGCCAGGGCGACCGCCAGGCTGCCGACGCCGAGCGACGCCAGGATCGGCGTGATCGAAATGCCGATGCTGTCGAGGAAGATCAGCAGGCCGATGCCGACGATGAGGCCGCGCAGGCCGGCCTGGATCAGTCCGCGCGCTCCCTGCAGGATCGGGGAGCCGGCCGCCAGACGATCGAGAACGCCGCGCACCGCCCGATCGACGAACAGCACCAGCGCCAGCGCCACCGAGAAGGCGAACAGAACATCGAAGGCGCGGTCCCATTCGGGGGCCAGCGGCAGGATCCGGTCGAACACCAGAAGACCGCTCGCCACGATGCCGATCAGCAGCGGCAGGGACAGCGACTCGACCAGGACATCGTCCCAGGTCCAGGCGGTCCTCGCGGCCACTCGCCGGATCGCGCCGAGGACGATCATCTTGGCGACGAGAAAGACGACGATCCAGAGGACGAGGACGGCGGGGGCCTGCACCCAGGGCGAGGCGAACCACTCGGCCGGTATCATGCCCGCGGGCATCGGCTCACCTCAGACGTACTTCTTGGTGTGCGGCCACAGCTCGGAGAGGGGCGCCCGCGGCCCGCGGCCGACGTAGATCGGCATGTCGTTCTCGTACGGCATGACGTAGTCGTTCGTGAAGGTCTCCCCCAGCGTGACGTCCGTGAAGGATTTGCGGACATCCTCCTCTCTCTCCCCCACGGTGATCACGATCTCGACCGGACGGCTGCCGGGCCCCCACAGGAAGTAGCTGTTGTGGCCGCTCACCGCCTTCGGCAGCCCGTACTTCGTCCCGAGCAGATCGATCGCCCCGGCCTCGCCGTAGTTCGACGTGAAGATGGCGCAGCGCGCCTGCTCGTCGGGCGTCAACCCGTGATAGACGCGCGCCACGGTCGCGACCATCTCCTCCCAGCCGAACATGTCGGCATAGTGCTGCGGCAGGCGGCCCATCGCGTGCCGCTCCTCCTTCACCGCCGCGGCGCCGCCGAACAGCGCCTGGTAGGAAATGAACGTCTCGATCGGCAGGATCGGCAGCACCAGCGGCGCGGTGATCGCGCCCCCCGCGGCGAGCGTTCCGGCGATCGCCGGCTTCAGCCAGCGCCGCCCGCGCGCCGCGCCGCCGGCCGGCGGCATCTCGACGAACCGTCCGATGGCGACCGCGCCCCCGGCCAGGAGCATCGGGTAGATCGGCGCCAGATAATACGCCTTGGCCCGCTGGGCCGCGAGGAGAAGAAAGACCGCGACGTAGGCCAGGCCGAGGAGACGATACCTGCGGCCCTCCTTCCCGAACAGGAACCAGCCGAGACCCAGGAGCCAGACCGGCAGCGCCAGCGGGTGGATCTCGACGACCTGGCCCAGGAAGAACTCCAGGGGCGAGCCGTGGTAGTTCTTCAGACGCTGCGCGTTCTGCATGAACTCGAGCGTCGGCCAGCCGTGGCGCACCTCCCACAGGATGTTCGGCAGGACGATGGCGCCGGCGACCAGCGCGCCGCCCCACAGCCAGCCGCTCCGGAGATGCCGGCGCTGCGGCGTAAGGACGAGCGCGACCGCCGCGCCGAAGCCGAAGAACAGCATCGAGCTCTTGTTCATGAGACCGACGCCCGCCACGACGCCGAACGGGATCCACAGCCGCGGGTCGTCGCGCCGGATGATCAGGATCAGGAGGCCGGCGCCGGCGGTCCAGAAGAGCTGGTCGAAGACGTTCATCGAAAGGTAGTTGCCGATGAACAGGTAGGTCGGGGCGATCATCACGCACAGGGCCGCGAGGCCCTGGCTGAAGCGCGAGCCGCCCAGGGCGCGCGCCAGCAGGCCGGTCAGGAAGACGACGGTCGCCGAGGCGACCGCCGGAAGAAACCGGATCGCCGGGAGCGAGTCGCCGAGAATCGCCCGGCTCGCCTTCGCCACCAGCGCCACGAGCGGCGGGTGGTCGACGTATCCCCAATCCAGATGCTCGCCGCAGGCGAGGTAGTAGAACTCGTCGCGAAAGTAGCCGTAGCCGCGGTTGAAGACCAGGTGCAGCAGGAGGGTGGCTCCCGCCAGGACCAGGAGCAGGACGAGGCCGCCGGCCGATCGACCCGGCGGGGTCGTCCGTTCTTCATTCATAGAGGCGGAACGCGCGGCACTCCCGCTCGAACGCCGCGATCTCCTTGCGCCAGCCGCGCGCCATCTCCCGCAGATCGCCCCCGGTCTCGAGAGCCGCGCGCACCGCGGGGTCGCCGGTCAGGACGTCGATCGGCAGCCGATCGGTGACGTACTCGTACGGCGGCTGCTTCCACTCGAAGCGGTCGCGGTGCGCGGCGATGATGTCCTGCAGCAGGGCGAGGGTGGTCGCGTAGGGACGGAACGTCCCGACGTCGGTCACCTGGATCTGGAACCCCTGGCAGGCCTGCCGCGCGAACTTGTGGAAGGTCGGCTCGAAGGCGTGATCGCGCAGGACGAGGCCGGGAAGACGGCGCTTCTCGAAGCGGCGGCGCACGGCGCCCAGATCGAGCCATGGAGCCCCGAAGATCTCGAACGGCCGGGTGGTGCCGCGTCCCTCCGACAGGTTGGTCCCCTCCAGGAGGACCTGACCGGGATAGACGACCGCGGTGTCGAGCGTCGGCATGTTGGGCGAGGGCAGGACCCACGGCAGACCGGTGTCCCGGAACAGCATCTCCCTCCTCCAGCCGTTCATCGGCACCACAGTCAGCTCGCAGCGCCCCGGGCAGCGGAAGCCGATGCCATCGGAGCGCCGCGCGGGCCGCGCCGCCGCCGAGCTCTCGGGCGACAGACCGGAGGTGGTGGCCCGACCCAGCCGCGCGTTCACCACGGCGGCGAGCTCGCCGAGCGTCAGCGCGTGCCGCATCGGCACCGGATAGAGGCCGACGAAGGAGGTGTAGCCCGGACGGATCAGGTTGCCCTCGACCGCCAGACCGCCGAGCGGGTTGGGTCGATCGAGGACGACCACCTCGCGCCCCATCTCGGCGCAGGCCTCGAGCGCCAGGGCCGTGGTCCACTCGAACGTGTAGACGCGCGTCCCCACGTCCTGCAGGTCGACCAGGAGGACGTCGATGTCCTGCAGCATGGCGGGCGTCGGCGAGCGCGTCTCCGAATAGAGGCTGTGCACCGGGATCCCGAGCCCGGCGTCGGCGCCGTGGCGCGATTCGATCATATTGTCCTGCTTCTCGCCGGCGATGCCGTGCTGGGGGCCGAACAGGGCGAGCAGACTCTTCCGGCCATAGAGATCCAGGATCACCTGCCGGGACGAGACGTAGCGCGACGTGACCGAGGCGGGGTGCATCAGGAGCCCGAGGCGCCTGCCGCGCAGCCAGCGCGGGCGGGCCCAGGCGAGCACCTCGATGCCGGTCAGGACTCTCGGCGCTCTCCCGGTGGCTCGCGTGACGCCGCCGCGCCGCGTCGTCCTGCGGTCACCGTCACGCTTGCGGCCATGGCGCGCTTGGGTCAAGGAGGGCTGGCCCCGGTGCATCGATGGAGCGCGGAGTATACAATGAGACAGGGAGGATACCGATGCGACGGCTCACGACGGTCAGCGCGATGGCGCTCGCGGCGGTCCTGATCACGATCACGGCTCCCGCACGTCCGCTCGCAGCGGACGAAGGCTCGGGGTCGAAGGGCAAGCCGGTCGACTGCACCATGACGTTCAACCTCAAAGGCTGGTCGGCGTTCTACAAGACGGCCAAGGGTGACGGGACGATCTCCTGCGACAACGGCCAGAAGGCGAAGGTGACGATCAAAGCGACCGGCGGCGGGCTCACCTTCGGAAAATCGGAGATCATCGGCGGCACCGGCAAATTCTCCGGGGCGTCCGGCATCGACGAGCTGTTCGGCTCGTACGCGCAATCGGAGGCCCACGCCGGCGCCGGCAAGTCGGCCGACGCGCAGGCGATGACCAAGGGGGAGGTCTCCCTGGCGCTGCACGGCAAGGGACGAGGCGTCGACATCGGGTTCGCGTTCGGGAAATTCACGATCGAGCGAGCCCACTGAGCCCTGCCGGGAGCGTTTCGGCGCAGCGCGGAGCCCCTGTAATCCGCGTGTCGTCACGAAGTTAGGCCGTCGTGTATAATCCCCGCCGCCAACGTCGAAGCCAGATCGCGCCCGCGCCGCGGACCCTGCCGCCCGCGCCGTGCGGCGCCACTCTCGGACCAAAGAAGCGGGAACCATCGACCGGGGCCGGTCGTTGAACGCTCTGGACACGGACGGTCACCGCGTCCCGCAGAGCCAACAATAACGAAGATGTCGGAGAGGTCGATGAACGCCAGCTCCCGTCGCAAACGCGCCCTCGTTTTCTGTGCCGTCCTCCTCGTGCTGGCCGCCGCCGGCTCGGTCGCCGGTCTGCAGATCTACGGCAAGTACCGTTCCGCCCAGGCCGACCCGGAACAGGCGGTCGCGAAAAACCAGGGGGCGCAGGGGGACGCCCTCGCGGCGAGCAACCCCTCGAAGCCCGCCGACGCCGGCAAGGACGCGACGGCGAAGAAGGACGACAAGAAGGATGACGGCAAGAAGGACGACGCCGCCGAGAAGGAGAAGGCGCCGGTCCCGGTCAGCGTCGCGCCGATCAACCGCGGCGCGGTCTCCGCCTACATCACCTCGACCGCCAACCTGGTGGCCGACGCCGAGGTGAAGGTCCTCGCCGAGGCGGAGGGACGGATCGCCGAGCTTCAGGTGGACGAAGGCGACCGGGTCAAGAAGGGGCAGGCCCTGGCGCAGCTGGTCAAGGACGACGCCGAGATCGCCGTGAAGAAGGCGAAATTCAAGGCGGAGGGGGCCGGGATCAACTTCGATCGGGCCCAGAAGGGGCTCGCCGACGGCCTGATCAGCCGCGAGCTGTACGACAAGGTGTCGCTCGACAACCAGATCGCCCAGCAGGAGCTGGCCGAGGCGCAGTGGCGCCTTGACAAGACCACCATCCGCGCCCCGTTCACGGGCCGCGTGACCGAGAGATACGTCAAGCAGGGGCAGCATCTCAACCTGAGCGACCAGCTCTTCACCGTCTCCGACTTCGACCCGCTGGTGGCGAAGATCTTCCTGCCGGAGAAGGACGTCTTCGGGCTGAAAGAAGGACGCGAGGTCCGGATCACGCTGAAGGCGAGCGACGCGACGCGGTTCCGCGGCCGGATCCGGCAGATCAGCCCGGTCGTCGACACGGCGACCGGCACGGTGAAGCTGACCATCGAGGCGATCGAGCCGCCCGCCGAGGTGCGGCCCGGCGCCTTCGTGACCATCGACATCGTGCGCGAGACGCATCCCCAGGCGATCCTGGTGCCTCGCGAGGCGGTCATCCGCGAGCTGCAGGCCGCCTACATCTTCGTCGCCAAGGGGAACGTGGCCGAGAAACGCACCGTCGCTCTCGGTCTCGAGGAGGGCGGTCGGATCGAGGCCCTGTCGGGCGTGGCGCCCGGCGAGCAGGCGATCGTCGCCGGCCAGGGCGGGCTGAAGCAGGGCTCGGCGATCAAAGTGATCCCCTCGCCCGAGGCCTCCGACCTGCGCGTCGGCGACGCTGCATCCCGCGGCTGAGCGGTCCGGAGGCGGGAGCCGGCGATGAGCCTGATCGAGTTCTCCCTCAAGCGTCGCGTCACCGTCTTCATGTGCGCGATCGCGCTCGTGGTGTTCGGCATCGTCGCCTTCACCCGCCTGCCGATCAACCTGCTCCCGAACATCTCCTACCCCAGCCTGACGGTCGAGACCCGCTATCAGGGGGCGGCGCCCGGCGAGATGGAGTCGCTGATCAGCCGTCCGATCGAGGAGGCGGTCGGCGTGGTGGCCGGCGTGCAGCGTCTGACCTCGGTGTCGCGCCCGGGGCTGTCGCAGGTGACCCTCGAGTTCGGCTGGGGGCGCAACATGGACTTCGCGGCCCTCGACGTGCGCGAGAAGCTCGATCTGGTCCGCCTGCCGCGCGAGGCCGACAAGCCGGTCGTCCTGCGTCTCGACCCGAACAACGATCCGATCCTGCGTCTCTACCTGACCGGCGGCTCGAACCTGTACCAGCTGCGCTACGTGGCCGACGAGGTCCTGAAGAAGGATCTCGAGTCGAGCGAGGGCGTGGCGGCGATCAAGGTCAACGGCGGCTACGAGGAGGAGATCCAGGTCAAGGTCGACCAGGGGAAGCTGGCGCTCCTGGGCGTCGGCATCCAGGACGTCAACCAGAAGCTGTTCCGCGAGAACGTCAACCAGGCGGGCGGCAGCCTGTACGAGCAGGAGGCGCGCTATCTGGTGCGCGCCCGCAACGAGTTCAAGGACCTGGACGACATCATGAGGACCGTCCTGGTCACGCGCGACGGCCGCAACGTCCTGATGTCGGACGTCGCCGAGGTGACGCGCGGCCACAAGCAGCGGGAGGCGCTGACCCGGTTCGGCGGCCAGGAGGCGGTCGAGCTGGCGATCTACAAGGAGGGGGACGCCAACACGGTGTCGGTGGCCCGCGCCGTGCAGAAGCGCCTCGAGAAAGTCGGCAAGGAGCTGCCGGCGGGCGTGGTGGTGACCACCGGCGTCGACCAGTCGCGCTTCATCCAGGACTCGATCCACGAGGTGATCGTCAACGCGCTCGAGGGCGGGGCGCTGTCGATCCTGATCATCCTGCTCTTCCTGAAGGACCTGTTCAGCACGGTCATCATCAGCGTGTCGATCCCGATCTCGATCGTCGCCACCTTCTTCCTGATGTACCAGACCGGCACGACGCTCAACGTCATGTCGCTCGGCGGCCTGGCGCTGGGCGTCGGCATGCTGGTGGACGACTCGATCGTCGTGCTGGAGGCGATCTTCAAGCGCCGGGAGCGCGGCGAGACCGGCGCGGTCGCGGCGCAGCGCGGCGCCTCGGAGGTCGGGCGCGCCGTCGTCGCCTCGACCCTGACGACGATCGCCGTGTTCGTGCCGGTGGTGTTCGTCGAGGGGATCGCGGCGCAGCTGTTCCGCGACCAGGCGCTGACCGTGTCGTTCTCGCTCCTGGCGTCGCTGGTCGTGTCGCTGACGATCATCCCGATGGTCTCGGCGATGATGGTCGTGGCGCACG
>CAYLND010000055.1:0-21175 GCA_964384905.1 uncultured Acidobacteriota bacterium | reverse complement strand
GCGCGCACGGCGCGCTCTCGATCGGGCCCGCGAGGCCGCGCGGCTCGCCGGCAGCGCCGTGCACGCCGCGCTCCAGGCCTGGGACCTGAAGGACCGCAAGGCGCTGCGCGAGCTCGGGGGGCAGGCGCTCCGGCGCCTCCTGGGGGAGCGCGAGGTCGGCGCCGATGCCGAGCTGTGGCAGCGGGTCGCGGAGGAGACCGACCGGATCCTCGCCGACCTGCTCGGGACGCCGTTGCCGGCGCGTCTCGCGACGCTCGACATCATCGGGCGCGAGGTGCCGCTCGTGTACCGGGACGAAGGCGGAACGGTCTGGGCCGGGGTCTGCGATCTGGTCTATCGCGAGCGACCCGGGGGCATCGTCCTGGCCGACTACAAGACCGAGCGCCTCGCCGTGAGTCCGAAGGACGCGGCGGAGCGCCATCGGCCCCAGATGGAGATCTATCTGAAGGCGTTCCGTCGCGCGCTTCCGGGAGCCGGCGTGCGCGGTGAGATCCTCTTTGTCCGCTCGGGGGTCAGCGTGGCGTTTTGAGCCGCTCCAGCGCGCTGTCCCAGTCGAACGGCGCCACGCTGGCGGCGTCGGGGGCGAACAGCCTGTGCTCCAGGCTCAGGTCGGTCGAGGTCCCGTCGTCCGCCTCCTCCAGCCACAGACGGACGATCGACGGCGCCTGCTCCTGCCAGGTCAGCACCAGGAAGCGGTCCGGGTCCCAGACCACGAAGCGTCCGCGGATCACCGGACGCCCCTCGCGCTCCAGGAGCAGCTCGCCGCCCAGAGACGCCTCCGCCGCGGCCCGATCGGCCAGCCAGGAGCACAGCCCGGCCGAGGTGGTGAAGCGCTCGTAGAGCGGCTCGGCGCCCTCCGGCAGGCGCGCCTCGTGGAAGCGCGAGCGGCTGATCATGCCGCGCGCCGCCTCCAGGTACAGCTTCAGGACCTGGACCTCCGACTGCCACCCCTGGTCGACCGAGCGGAAGATGTCGTCCCAGGACTCCTCCCCCGGGAAACCGGAGTGCGACACCGTCAGGATCGTGCCGTCGCGCCATGGGTCGAAGCGGAACTCCAGGACCGTGTCGGCGCCCTCGACCGGCGTGCTCAGACGCAGATACTCCTGGGGGACGACGCTCAGGAACTCCCCCGACGAGACCAGGGCGTCCGGGCCGGCGGCCGCCGTCCCCTCCCCGAACACCCACCGGTACTGGCCGCCGGGGCGCAGATCGATGCTGGCCTCGGAGACGAACCAGCGGGACATCTCGCGCGGGTCGGTGAGCGCGAGGTAGACCTCGGCCGGCGAGGCATGGATGCCGACGCTGTGCCGGCTGCAGCGATCCGGCTCGAGGGTCAGCCCGCGTGCTTCATCGACCATGGGTGGGGTCCCCGCGAGGAGGCGGAGCGGCGATTCTCGCCGATGCGGCCCGCCCGCTGCAAGCGGAATCGCCGCCTCATGATGCACCGGCACCGTTCGGACGGCCCTCCTGACGGCGGGCCAGGATCTCCACGAGCATGTCCAGGATCCTCGCCGAGTCGGCCGGATACCGCAGCGCCTCGACCCAGCCGGCCTCGCCGTCGCCCTGCGGGCGCGCGTGCCGGAATCCGCCCAGAAGCGCCACGCGCACGCGGCCGGCGGTGCGCACGGAGCGCGACAGCTTCAGCGTCTCGCTCCACGGCACGATGGCGTCGGAGCGCCCGTGCAGGAGGTAGAGATCGATCGGCAGCGGCCGCTCCAGGCTCCTGGACGGAGACAGCGCGTCGAGCGTGGCGCGCACCTCCGGATCGACCCGGCGCACCAGCGCGTCGAAGCGGGCGGCGTCGGTGTTCTCGAACACGTCGAGGAGCGCCCGGCCGGACGGCCCGAGGCCCGCCGCCAGCGCCCCGACGTCGGCGTTCGGGTCGGCCCGCTTCAGACGCCCGATCGCCGCCAGGGCGGCGCGGTCGTCCGGATCGGCGACGGTCGCGGCGTTCGCTTGCAGCACGAGCCAGCGCCCCTGCGGCAGCGCCTCGCCGCCGTACTCCACCCCCAGATCGCGATGCCGGCCGGTGGTCAGGAAGCGCACCACGTCGAGCAGGTCGTCGTACCCGCCGAACAGGACGGCGAAGTCGGCCGGCCGCGCCACGCCGGGGCGGTCGAGGGCGAGGAGGACGGGCCCGGACGAGTAGCTGAACCCGACCGCGCCCATCGGGAGGCCGTCGGCGGCGGCGCACTCGCCGACCCGGCGCGCGGCCCGCAGCGCGGCGTCGATCTCGTCGATGTCGCCCCGATCGACCCGCAGCGCGCGCATCCCGGGAAAATCGGGGATCACGACCAGGAAGCGGTGGCGGGCGAAGGCGCGCCCGAGCGCGTGCAGCCGGACGTCGTCCTTTCCGGTGTCCACCAGCCCGTGCGCCAGGAGCAAGCGCGCCCCGGGCGGAGCCGAGGGGTCGCAGTAGACGTCCGCCTGCCGGCTCTCCCCTCCCGGACCGGCGTACGTGACGGTCGCGGTCGGAGCGGCCCAGCCGGCGTGTCCCACGGACCAGACGTCGATCAGAAGGCCGCCCGCTTCGACACTTCTCCGCCCCAAGGGGCTGAGCGCTCCGGCCAGGAGCGCCAGGAGCAGGGACAGGAGAGCGATCGGGCTCCAGCGTTTCATCGGCGGCGATGCTACAATCCGCGCCGCTTTCTCACAACTCGAAGCCCGCCCGCGCTCCGGGCCGGCCGGGGGGCCCGCACCTGCCGCGGGGCCCCATGCCATTGGAGGCCATCGATGCGCAAGTTCCGCCTCGCGAGCGTCGTCGTCCTGGCCGCGGCGCTCGCCGCCCGATCGACCCCGAACGTCGGCGCCGCTCCGGCCCCCGCCGTCCTCCTCATCCGCGGCGGCACGCTCTTCACCATCACCCACGGCACGATCGAGAACGGCGACCTTCTGATCAAGGACGGCAGGATCGCGGCCGTCGGCCGGAGCCTCGACGCACCCCGCGACGCGCAGGTGATCGACGCCGCCGGACGCTACGTCATGCCCGGCATCATCGACACGCATTCCCACATGGGCGTCTACCCCTGGCCCGAGGTGGACGCCAACAGCGACGGCAACGAGCTGACCGATCCGGTCACGCCGTTCGTGCGCGCGGTGGACTCCGTCTGGGCCGAGGACCCGGAGTTCGCCCTGGCGCGCGCCGGCGGGGTCACGACGGTGCAGATCCTCCCGGGCAGTGGCAACCTGATCGGCGGCGAGAGCGTCACCGTGAAGCTGCGACCCGACGTCGACGTCGGCCGGATGATCTTCGAGGGGGCCCCGCGCGGCATCAAGATGGCGCTCGGCGAGAACCCCAAGGGGGTCTACGGCGCGCGCACCAAGATGCCGTCGACGCGCATGGGGAACATGGCGATGTTCCGCGACGCCTTCAACGCCGCGCGCAACTACAAGGCGAAATGGGACGCCTGGCGGGCGAAGAAGGAATCGGAGCGCGGCGCGCCGCCCGACACCGACCTGAAGCTCGCGACCCTCGCCGACGTCCTCGACGGGAAGCTGCGCGTGCACGTGCACAGCTACCGCAAGGACGAGATCCTCCTGTTCCTGAAGATCGCCGACGAGTACGGCTTCAAGGTGGCGTCGTTCCAGCACTGTCTCGAAGGGTACAAGATCGCCGACGAGCTGAAGCGGCGCGACATCGCGGTGGCCACGTTCGCGCAGTGGTGGGGGTACAAGGTCGAGGCCTGGGACGGCATCCCGCACAACGCCGCGCTGCTGGCGCGCCGGGGCATCCGGGTCAGCATCCATTCCGACTCGGGGAACCTGATCCAGCGGCTGTACAACGAGGCGGCCGTGGCGGCGCGCTACGGTCTGTCCGAGCAGGACGCGCTCAAGGCCATCACGATCAACGCCGCGTCGGCCCTCGGGATCGACGACCGCGTCGGCTCCCTGGACGTCGGCAAGGACGCCGACATCGCCATCTTCACCCGGCACCCGCTCGACATGTACACGCTGGTGGAGAAGACCCTGATCGACGGCCGCGTGGTGTTCGACCGTGGAAAGACTCCAACCCCCACGGACCTCCCGGCCGCGCCGCCGCTGCCGAAGGATCCGTCCGCTCCCGACCCGGCGACCCTCGTGCCGCCCGCCGACCCCGTGAGCGACACGGGGCTCTACGCCTACACCGGAGCCCGCGTCTTCACCATGGCGGGCCCGCCGATCGACGACGGCACGGTGATCGTCGAGAAAGGATTGATCCGCGAGATCGGCCCCGGGCTGCGTCCGCCCGCCCGGGCGACCGTCATCGACGCGAAGGGGCTCTGGATCTTCCCGGGGCTCATCGAGTCGCACACCAGTCTCGGCCTGTCGGAGATCGATCTGGTGAAAGTGATGCGCGACGAGGACGAAGGCACCGACCCGGTCCTGCCGCAGCTCCGGGCGATCGACGCCTATTACACCGAGAGCGAGGTGATCCCGGTGACCCGGCTGCACGGGATCACCGCCGCCTTCGCCGCGCCCGGCGAGGGGGACGTCTTCGCCGGCGCTGGGACGGTCGTCCATCTCGCCGGCGGCTCGCCCGACGAAGTGACGGTCCGGGACGGCGCGGCCCTGGTGGTCAACTTCGGCGAGCCGCCCAAGGCGCGCTTCGGGGAGCGCAACCAGAGCCCCGCCACCCGCATGGGGGTCGCCGCCGTCGTGCGCGACGCGCTGACCAAGGCGCGCGATTACCAGGCGAAGTGGACCGAGTACGAGACGAAAAAGAAGCAGGGCAAGCCCGCCAGGACCGCCAAGGCGGACGAGAGCGGTCCGCCCACCCCTCCCGATCGCGATCTGAAGCTGGAGGCGCTCCTCCCGGCGCTGACCGGGACGATGCCGGTGTTCGCCCGGGCCCACCGCGTCGACGACATCCTGACCGCCGTCCGGCTGGCCGACGAGTTCAAGCTGCGTCTCGTCATCAGCCACGGCACCGAGGCGTACAAGGTCGCCGACCTGCTCGCACGGAAGAAGATTCAGGTCGTGGTCGGTCCGATCACGGTGCAGCCGGACCGCATCGAGACGCGGGGCGCGCAGTACGACAACGCCGCGCGGCTGTGGCGGGCCGGAGTCACCATCGCCATCCAGAGCGGCGACACGCTGAACGCGCGCATGCTGCCGTACGAGGCCGGGCTGGCGGTCGCCTACGGCCTGCCGTGGGAGCAGGCGGTCCGGGCGATCACGATCAATCCCGCGACGATTTTCGGCGTCGCCGATCGCATCGGCAGCCTGAAGCCCGGTCTCGACGCCGATCTGATCGCGACGGAGGGCGATCCGCTGCAGCCGCTGGGGCGCCTGCGCCACCTGATGATCAAGGGGCGCCCGATCCCGCTCACCAGCCGGCAGACCGAGCTGTACGCGAAATGGCGATAGTCCGGGATCCTGTGTGCGGGATGGAGGTCGAGCCGGGGGCCTCGACGCCCAGGCACGAGCACGGCGGCCTGACTTATTGTTTCTGCTGCGACGACTGTCGGGCGCTGTTCCGCGCCGAGCCCGAGAAGTATCTCGCGGCAGACCGCTCGCCGATGCCGCCGGCACGCGCGCCCGCGAGTCGTGTGCCGGCGCCCGCCCCGGGCGCGCGCTGGACCTGTCCGATGCACCCCGAGGTGGTACGCGACGGCCCCGGCTCCTGTCCGATCTGCGGCATGGCTCTCGAGCCTCTCCTGCCGTCTCTCGAGGAGGAAGAGAACCCCGAGCTCGTCGACATGAGCCGGCGGCTCTTCATCGGTCTCGGGCTGACCGTGCCGATCCTGCTCATCGCCATGTCCGGAATGCTGCCGGGCGCGGGGCGCGGGGCCGCGCCGCGTCTCGCCGACTGGATCGAGCTCCTGCTCTCCGCTCCTGTCGTCCTTTACTGCGGCGCGCCGTTCTTCGCGCGCGGATGGGCGTCGATCAGGAACCGCAGCCTGAACATGTTCACGCTCATCGCGATGGGCACCGGCGTCGCTTTCGTCTACAGCCTCGTGGCGACGCTCATCCCCGATCTCTTTCCTGCCTCCCCGCACGAGGCGGGAGGTCGCGTCGGCGTCTATTACGAGACCTCCGCGGCGATCGTCGTGCTGGTGCTGTTCGGCCAGGTGATCGAGCTGCGGGCCCGGAGCCGGACCGGCGGCGCCATCCGCGCGCTGCTCCGGCAGGCGCCGCGCACCGCGCGCCGCCTGGACGAGGATGGCGGCGAGCGCGACATCCCCCTTGAAAGCGTCGTGCCCGGCGATCGGCTCCGGGTCCGTCCGGGGGAGACGGTCCCGACGGATGGCATCGTCCTGGACGGGCGCGGCGCGGTGGACGAGTCGATGATGACCGGCGAATCGACCCCGGTCGAGAAGGGTCCGGGAGAGCGGGTCATCGGAGGCACCGTCAACGGCGCGGGGAGCCTGGTGGTGCGCGCCGAGCGCGTCGGCGCCGACACGCTTCTGGCCCGGATCGTCCGCCTGGTCGGCGAGGCGCAGCGCAGTCGGGCCCCGATCCAGCGGCTCGCCGACCTGGTCTCCTCCTGGTTCGTCCCGGCGGTCATCGCGGTCGCCGCGCTGACGTTCGTCGCCTGGTCCATCCTCGGCCCGCCGCCGCGTCCGGGACACGCCGTGGTCGCCGCCGTGTCGGTGCTGATCATCGCCTGCCCGTGCGCCCTCGGTCTGGCGACTCCGATCTCGATCAGGGTCGCGACCGGCCGGGGCGCGGCGGCCGGCATCCTGATCCGAAGCGCCGAGGCGCTCGAGCGCCTGGCGCGGGTCGACACGCTGGTGCTGGACAAGACCGGGACGCTCACGGAGGGGAAGCCGCAGCTCGTCGGTGTCGAGACGGAGCCGGGCGTCACGCAGGGCGAGATCCTGTCGCTGGCGGCGTCGCTCGAGCGCGCCAGCGAGCACCCCCTCGCCGCCGCGATCGTCGCGGGAGCGCGACAGCGCGGCATTCAGGCCGCCGCCGTCTCGGAGTTCGGGTCGCGCCCGGGCGCCGGCGTCATCGGGACGGTGTCGCATCGGCGCGTCGCCCTCGGCAACATCCAGATGATGCGCGACGCGCGCATCGCGGTCGCATCCGGCGCCCTGGAGCGGGCCGAGGTGCTCCGTCGCGAAGGCCAGACCGTGGTGCTCGTCGCCGTCGACGGGCGCTTCGCTGGGCTGATCGGCGTCGCCGACCCGATCAAGCCGGCGGCGCCGGACGCCGTGCGCGTCCTGCGAGGTGATGGAGTGAGCCTGGTGATGGCGACCGGGGACGCCCGCGCCACCGCCGACGCGGTGGCGCGCCGCCTGACGATCGACGACGTGCGCGCCGGGCTGTTGCCGGATCAGAAAATCGATCTCGTGCGCGCGCTGCAGAAGGCCGGCAGGATCGTCGCCGTGGCCGGCGACGGCGTCAACGACGCCCCGGCGCTGGCCGGGGCCGACGTCGGCATCGCCATGGGAACCGGCGCCGACGTCGCGCTGGAGAGCGCCGGCATCACCCTCGTGCGGGGGGACGTGCGCGGTCTGGCGCGCGCCCGCCGTCTCAGCCGGGCGACCCTGCGCAACATCCGCCAGAATCTCTTCCTGGCGTTCATCTACAACGTCCTGTGCGTGCCGATCGCGGCCGGCGTCCTGTACCCCTGGCTCGGCTTCCTGTTGAGCCCGATGCTGGCCGGCGCCGCGATGAGCCTCAGCTCGGTGACCGTGATCGGCAACGCCCTGCGCCTGCGCCGGCTGCCGCTCTGAAGGCTCCATGCCACCGCTGGCACAACGGCATTGTTCCGGTTAGAATACCGCTCCCCTGCCGTTGCATCGATTCACTGGAGGAGTCAGCATGCAGACACGTCGCCGCGTCCGAGCACTCATCGCCCTCACCCTGCCCGTTCTGGCCGCCGCCCTCGCTCTCCAGGCTGCGCCGGCGCTCGCGTCCGACGAGCTCGCCATCGGGTCGAAAGGCCCGTCCTTCAATCTGAAAGGCACCGACGGCAAGATGCACGCGCTGGAGAGCGTGGCGGGACCGAAGGGCACCGCCGTCATCTTCACCTGCAACGAGTGCCCCTTCTCGAAGGGGTACGAGGATCGCCTGATCGATCTGGCGAAGAAGTACGGCCCCCAGGGGATCGGCTTCGTCGCGATCAACGCCAACGACTCGAAAATCGTCCCCGGCGACGGATTCGAGTTCATGGTGAAGCGGGCCCAGCAGAAGAGCTTCCCCTACCCCTACGTGCTGGACGACACGCAGGCGGTCGCCACCGCCTACGGTGCCAGGGTGACGCCGCACATCTTCCTGCTGGACGCCCAGGGGAAACTGGTCTACCGCGGCCGCGTCGACGACTCCCTGGAGCAGGACAAGGTCAAGTCGCACGACTTCGCCGACGCGCTCGACGCCTTGGCCGCCGGCAGGCCGGTGCAGGTCGCAGAGACCAAGGCCTTCGGCTGCGGCGTCAAGTACGCGAAGAAATAGCCGCTCACCGACTATCCGCCGGGCCGTGCGTCCAACGGCGCACGGCCCGGGCGCCCGCCAGTTCTTCGTCTGTCGCGGCCCATCGCTCCCCGTTTGTCCGCGTCTTTCACCTCGTGAACCCGATCCGATTGCCGCATGATGGGTTCCCGCGTGCGCTTCATTTTGCAGCGCCTCATTTTGCAGTTGACAATGTGGTCCGCTGGAGGTAGTAGAGAATTCGGGTGAGCGTTCCGCAGGACGACGCGAAGTCCTGCTCCAGTCCAACGGCCCTCGGATCAATGAGGGCCATGATGGCCTCGATCCTCCCTCTGACCTCGGCGAACTGCTCGCTGGAAGCAGATCCCCGGGGACATTGATCCGTAGACCCTTGCGCCGCCGCTGGGGACGGCACCAGGTGGAATTGCATGCCCAGCCCGAGCGCGCCTCGTGGTGCATTTCTGCCCGCGACACCCGAAGGAGGAGAGCCACATGAAGACGAGATGCCGAAAAGGGATTCCCTCATTTGTCGCCCTCTCTCTCCTGGTCGTCTGTCTCTTCTCGGCGCTCCTCCTTGCCTCCGACAAAATCCAGTGGAGGCAGCTCGGCCCGGGCGGCGGCGGCAACATGCTGTCGGTCGGCGTGAGCCCGCACGACCCGAACGTCGTCCTGATGGGAAGCGACGTCGGCGGTATCTTCTGGACGGGAGACGGAGGAGCGACCTGGTCGCTGCGGAACACGGCCGGCAACAAACCGGATCATGTGGCGGGCTACGGAATATACGGTCACTTCGCTTTCGATCCGGTCGATCCCAACCTGGTCTACATCGGGGCCTGGCGCAGCACGGATCGTGGCTATACCTGGGATGTTGCGATCAACAACAACGGGTTCTGGGGCGGGAGCGGCGTGATCGATCCGAACAACCGCGATACGGTGTACGCCTGGGGATACGGGAATGTTTTCCGGACGACCGACGGATGGCGAAGCAGCGCCTGCGATGGTTATCCGGGTCCGGGCGGCACGTGCGCGCCGGGGGGCATCTCCTGCTCGCCGGGGGCGAAGTGCTACCAGGCCTCGTGCCTCCCCAACGCCACCGAGACGGTTTCTGCGCCGGGTTGCATGGATTACACGACGGGCCACATCCAGTCGGTGGTGATCGATCCCCTCAATTCCGCCCACCTGGTGGCGTGCGCCACCGAGGGGCTCTATGAGAGCGCCGACAGCGCGACCACCTGGAGCCGATTGCCTGCGCAGGGGCTTCCTGCCACCTGCGGCGGCGGCACCACGCCGGGCGTCACCTGCCAGAGCGACGTCGATTGCCCGGGCGGCGGGACATGTCAGAAGCCAGCCTGCGCTAGTCTCGTCCTGCACAGTTCCACGCGCAAGCTCTTCATGGTGATCAAGAGCCAGCCGTTCATCATCGGGTCGCCCGGCGGCAACAACCAGTGGGTGGACGTGACCAACTGGCGCGGCGGCGCGTACCGCAGCGACGACTTCGGAGGCCATTGGACGGAGATCAACGGCCCGAACGGCGGAACCGACGCCCTGGCGGCGCACAACGGAAGCTTCGAGGACCCGTACGTCGATCCGAATACCGGCCAGACCGACCCGACCCGCGCCGCCAACTGGTATGGACAACCGGGTGTGGTGTCGCGCGTGTGCGTGGCGCCGAACGCCCCGCCGACCGACCCCGATCATCCGCACAGCGGTCTGTGCACGCTGAAGATCACAGACGCCACCCCGCCCAATTCCAATATCGCGTATGGAGCGCAGACCCCGAACCCCGACGACGGCAGCGTTCCCGCGAGCATGCACGTGGCCGTCCAGGGCGGACGCCTCTACAGGCTGTCGGCATGGTACCGGGATGCGAGCGTCACCGGCTACGTTTCCTACGTCAAGATCGGTTGGTACGACGCCCAGAAGCAGCCGATCCTGTGGCCCGGAGTGACCTGGAACACGGTCGAGCCGTGGGCCGCCTTCGCGCCTCCTTGGGGCGGAACCTTCGATTGGCGACGCTTCGAGAGCCTGGTCCGGCCGCCGGACGCCGCCCGTTATGCCTGGATCGGAGTGCGCGGCAGCGCCGGCACGATCTGGATCGACGACGTCAAGCTCGAAGAGTACACGGGGCTGCCGAGGATCTCCGGGCCCGGCAGCTATCCTTATTTCGCCAGCTACTCCGACATCGTCGTCGACCCGTACGACGTCAATACGATCTACACCGGGACGCTCCGAGGGACTTTCTCGGACGTCAACAACGCCGACGCGGGCGGGATATGGAAGACCACCGACGGCGGAGTCACCTGGTCTCTGACCACGCGTCACCAGTGGCACGACAACGTCCTCGACAACGGCTCCTCCGCGCCGATCTGTGGTGACAATGTCTGCGGCGGCCGCTGGGAGACCTGGCAGACCTGTCCGGAGGACTGCGCGGACGGGAACGAGTCGCCGAACGGCCATTGCGGCGACAACGTCTGCGAAGACGGGTTGGGTGGCCGTCCCGCCAACGGCGAGACCAAGGACAACTGCCCGGTCGACTGCCCGTTCGACCCCGATCCGGCTCCGCGTCCCTATTACGAGAACACCACGTTCTGGGATCCCGTCACCGGCCACAACTACCGCGCGCCCCGCGGCAACGGTTATTACAACGTCTGGGTGATCGGCATCGGCAAGGATCAGCCGGTCGGCAGCCCGGTGCAGGGCAACAAGACCCTTTTCTTCGGGCAGGAAAAGGTGAAGACGAACAACGGCGGCGACACCTGGGAAGACGTCAGCTCGAACATCTACTCGGATCCGCAGACCGAGCCGGGGACGCTGCGCGCTCGCGGAGAGACCACCGATGTCTGGACCTACGGCGTCGCTTCCGACACGCGCGTGACGAATCGCGACTGGCTGTTCTATGGTGACGAGGACAACCTGCTCATGGCGAGCTACAGCGGCGGTGAGAGCTTCCAGCTGGAGGGCTGGCAGTGGGCGGGGTATGCCGACGACGATCCGAACACATTCTCGCCCCTGATTTATGGCGGCGCGGCGACTTCCTTCGTCCTCGACCCCGCGAACCTGAACCGCATGTACGTGGCGGTGAGCGACCTGGTGAACTTCAACATCCCCGACTGCTGCATTGGCGGCGTCGTCCAGGGGGATTTCACCGCCGGCACGCCGACTCACCCCGGTTCGTGGAACTGGACCCGACTCGGTGACCAGACGAACTTCCCGAAAGGCTTTGGCGGAATCGAGCTTCTGCGCGCCGTCAAGCCCGACTCGACGATCGATTTCTACGCGTCGATCTTCGACAAGGGAGTCTACAAGCTGGCGAACGGAGTCGGCGCCTGGGGCAATACCTACACCGGCAGCAACTGGAAGGCCAACGACGGCACGACTCCCCTCTTCCCGGCGAACTGGGGGGTTTACCGGATCGCGCAGGCGCCCGGCGCCGGGCGTCTGTACGTGGCGGTGCGCGGCACGAACCAAACGGTTCGGACGTCGAACCAGACCGGTGTCTGGGCTTCGGACGACTCCGGCGCCACCTGGGTCAGAATCAGCCGTCATATCACCGAGACGCCGGGCCAGTGCCAGGACACCAACACCGACAGCAACATGGACGGCGAGCCGGTGCAGGACATTCTCCCGGTCGGCTCCAACGTCGTCCTCGCCGCGACTTACTACTCCTATTCCGATCGGCCCGGCTGTGGCGGCATGCCCGTTTGCCCCGGCTCCTCCGGTTGCGTCGGTACCTGGGCGGGCGACGGAGGAATCTACCGCGGCGTGCGCGGAAGCAACGGACAGTGGACCTGGAGCAGAGTCCTGAGGCAGCCGAACGTGACCGGCCTGATCACCTCATCCCTCGACGACGGGATCATCTACGCCTTCGTGGGCCAGACGTGCTGCGACACGGCGCCCACCGGACAGTACGCCGGCATCTACAAGAGCATCGACTCGGGGCTGACGTGGTCGTACGTCGCGCCCGACGCCGCCAAGCCTCTCATGAACCTCAGTCACGGCCGTCTCTATCGTCACGGACGCAATTCGCTCAAGATCTACGCATCCACCATCGGCGACGGGGTCCTCGAGGGCACGGTGACCTGCACCGACCCGGTGCGCGACTTCGAGTGCGCCGCGCGCGTCAACGCCAGCGCCGAGACCGTCCCGCCGATCAAGGGAACGATCGTTTCCGGCTCGTTTGCGGACACGATGGCCGGGTCGCCCGATGACGTTTACGAAGTCCTGAAGGAGCGCACGTCCGGGGTGAAACAATTGATCCACGTCTGGACGCTGGCACCGGCGCTTGCCAACGTCGCCTACGAGCTGCGCGTCGAGGCTTACCGTAGCAATCCGTCCCCCGACGACAGCTTCAGCTTCTACGTGGCCACTCGCACCTCGGGCAGTTGCACGGGCGGCGAGACCTACTCTCCGACGCCGCTGTTCACCATCTCCGACAACACGGACGGCGACACGCTGTACAAGTCCGCACTGCCGATCACGGCCAACACCGTCTACTGCGTGAGGGTCGCCGACACCTCGTCGACGGACAGCAGCCCTGACTCGCTGTCCGTGGATCGCGTCTTCCTGCTGCCGCTGCCGAGCTGCGTCGACAGCGACGCCGACGGTTACACTCCGACGTGCTCCTCGAGCTGCTACAACGCCTTCTGCCCGCTGACCGATTGCAACGACGGCGACGCCGCCGTGAATCCGGGACAAAGCGAAGGCCCGCCGGGCAATCCCACCTGCACGGACACCAAGGACAACAATTGCAACGGCCTGACAGATGCCTCCGACCCGGCCTGCGCCTTCCTCGAAACGCTCGCGGTGTCCGACGTGACGACCAGCCCCGGCAAGATCGTCAGCGGTTCCTATCTCGACACCCGAACATCGAACGACGTGCGGGAGGGCTTGCAGGAGACCAAGTCGGGAGGCATCTCCCACCTGACCCAGGTCTGGAGGTTCGACGGCGTTCCGGCAGGCACGCAGCACACGCTGCACGTGGAGGGCTACCGCACCGGGACCGAGGACAACTTCCAGTTCTCGTATTCACCGGACAACATCAGCTATACGCCGATCACCGGCGCGCTGATCACTTCGGGACTGCCGGAACCGGCCGGGGCCGACTATAACTTTGGTGCAGGGACCCTGTCGGGGACCGTCTACATCAAGATGACGGACACCGCCGCCGGTTCCGTCCTGGATACCTGTTACGTGGACCAGCTCACGATCAGGACGACGCCTTAGGGGGGCGCCGGGCGTCAGGACGCCTGCCCGCTCGACGCCTTGTGCTGGGGCTTGCCGTCCTGGATGTCGAACCAGGAGACCTTGCTGCGCACGTAGATGTGGTATTCCGGGCGCAGGCTCAGCGGCGTGTCGAGCGTGGCGGCGGCGATCTCCATGAGATCGTCGCTGTCCACGTAGCAACCCAGCGTCGAGCCGCAGGTGCTGCAGAAGACCCGTTTGGTGCCGGATTCCGCCTGGTGGGTCTGGATCAGGTCGGCGCCCTTGACGTACGCGAAGGCGCGCTTCGGCGCCTCGACGAAGGTCACGAACGCGGCGCCGCTGTTCTTGCGGCAGTCGGTGCAATGGCAGTTCGACATGTTGCCGACCGGGCCCTCGACGCGGTAGCGCACGCGTCCGCACAGGCACGATCCCTCGTGACGGGTCTCCTTCGATGCGGTCATCGTCTCCCTCGCTCTGTGGCTTGACCCCGACCGTAGCCCCTGGGACCGCAGGCTGTCAAGTGCCGCGTCGACTGCTGAGCGGATTGTTGCGCCGCCGAGCCCCGGCGAGGGTGAATTTCCGGTCGCTTTCGTCCACGCGATGATTGACAGTCGCGCGCGCCGGACCCTAGCTTGGACACATGCGCTCCTTCGAGATCCGGCTCCGTCACGTGGCCGGGTGTCTGTGTATCGCCGGGCTCTCGGCGACGGCGCTGGCCGCCTCCTTCTCGACCGCCGAGCTGACCCGGAGCGCGGCGCGCATCTTCAGGGGACGCTGCGTCGAGGCCCGGCCGGTCACGGCCGATTTCGCGGGCCGGCCGCTCGCCGCGACGGAGTACGCCTTCCAGGTGAGCGAGTACCTCAAGGGGGACGGCTCTTCGACCCTCACCTTCCGCCAGGCCGGAACGCCCGAGCGGGATGTCACCGATCTGGGCCGCGTCGCCGGGCTGATCGTGTTCGCCCCGGGCAACGAGTACGTGGTCTTCCTCCGGCCGGTGAGCAACGCCGGCCTCACCTCGGCCGCCGGCCGGGGGCGCGGCGTCTTCCTGGTGACCGGTGAGACGGTGCAGGCTTCCGACGCCGACGGGCGCACGCCGGCGCCGGGGGCGGAGAGCATCGCCTACCAGGCGCTGCGCCGCGCCGTCCTGCAGATCGTGCGGCAGGACGTCCGGCGCCGCTGAGCGTCCTCCCGCGGAAACCTCGCCGCCGCGCCCATTGCCCGGCCCGGCCGCGAAGCCTTTGTGTTATAAACATCGGCGACAACCCGAACCTTAACGATCGTCCGCGCGAGGGTGGCGATGTTCGTGTCGAAGAAGGTCTTCCTGACCAAGGGCGTTGGCCGGCACCGGGAGAAGCTCAACTCGTTCGAGATGGCGCTGCGCGACGCCGGGATCGCGCACTTCAACATCGTGCGGGTGAGCAGCATTTTCCCGCCCGGCTGCAAGATCATCTCCAAGAAGGAAGGGCTCAAGTACCTGCGCGCCGGCGAGGTGGTCTTCTGCGTCATGAGCCAGGCGGAGACCAACGAGCCGCACCGCCTGTGCGCGGCGTCGATCGGCATCGCCATCCCCGGCAAACGCGGCGGCCACGGCTACCTGAGCGAGCACCATTCCTTCGGCCAGACGGAAGAGCTCGCGGGCGACTACGCCGAGGACCTGGCGGCCCAGATGCTGGCGACCGTGCGCGGCGTGGAGTTCGATCCGGAGACCTCCTACGACGAGCGCAAGGAGATCTGGAAGATCAGCAACGAGATCTACCGCACCATGAGCGTCACGCAGTCGGCCGTGGGCGACAAGCGCGGGCGCTGGACCACGGTGGTCGCCGCCTCCGTCCTGATCCCCTGAGGCCATGATGAGCGCGCATCCCGACATCCCCCGCAACTACGGCGGGCTCGACTCGCAGCACTCGTCGCTCGAGACCTCCCGCGTCGTCCTCCTGCCGGTGCCGTACGACCGCACCGCCTCGTACATGAAGGGCACGGCGAAGGGACCCGAGGCGATCGTCGACGCCTCGCGCTTCATGGAGCTGTACGACGACGAGATCGACGCCGAACCGTACACCATCGGCATCCACACCGCCCTGCCGGTGTCGGGCAACGACGACCCCCCGGAGGTCATGACCCGCAAGGTCCAGGAGGCGACGGCGCGCTACCTCGAGCAGGGCAAGATGCCGGTGGTGATCGGCGGCGAGCACAGCGTGGCGGTGGGCGCCATCAAGGCCTATCACGCCCGCCACCCGAAGCTGTCGGTCATCCAGTTCGACGCCCACGGCGATCTGCGGGCCACCTACGAAGGGTCGGAGTTCAGCCACGCCTGCGCCATGCACCACTTCGCGGGCCGGCTCCCGACCCTGCAGGTCGGCATCCGCAGCCTCTCCGTCGAGGAGCGCGACCTGATCCGCGCCCGGGGGCTGATGGTCGTCCCGGCCCGCGACTTCGTGGCCCGGCCCCGGGCCGCCCTGGAAGCGGTTGACCGGCTGACCGACGAGATATACCTTACGATCGACGTGGATTACTTCGACCCGGCGATCATGCCGGCCACCGGGACCCCGGAGCCGGGCGGGCCGGGATGGTACGAGACCCTGGCGTTCATCCGGGAGGTCTGCCGGAGGAAGCGGCTGGTCGGATTCGACGTGAACGAGCTCAGGCCCCTGAGGGACGACGTGGCGCCCGATTTCCTTGCGGCCAAGCTGATCTACAAGATCCTCGCGTACCGTTTCTTCGCCGAGGGGCATCGGGACTGACGGTCGGGAGACCATGAGCGGACAGAGCAGCCAGAAGAAGAGCGCCGAGACGAAGGCTCTCGACAAGTCGACCGCCGAGAAGATCGCCGCGGCCGGCCTGCGGGCGCACGGCGAGATGCTCGCCTGCGACATCCCCGCCGAGCTGCCGGTCATTCCCCTGGCGTCGACGGTCGTCTTCCCCCAGATGGTGGTCAACCTCCAGGTCGTCCGCAAGAAGAACCTGAATCTGATCCGCGACATGGAGCCGGAGTCGATCATCGGCCTGGTGGTGCAGAAGAGCAGCTCGATCGACGTGCCGCCGATCGAGGAGCTGTCGGCCATCGGCGTGGCGGCCCGCCTGGTCAACAAGATCAACGTCTCCGGCAACACCATCCAGATCATCCTCCTGGGGCTGCGCCGCTTCCGGGTGGCCGGCTACATCCAGACCGAGCCGTATCTCAAGGCGCGCGTCGCCTGCATCGACGAGAAGGAAGAGGAGTCGATGGAGGCGAACATGCTGATGGGGAACGCGCTGCACCTCCTGGAGAACCTGATCCAGCTCGATCCGCGCGTGCCGGGCGAGATCCTGAACCTGATCAAGAACAACCTGTCGGGTCCCGGCAACCTCGCCGATCAGGTCGCCAACCACCTGAACTTCGAGCTCGAGGAGAAGAAGGAGATCCTGACCACCATCGACCCGATGGGCCGGCTGAAGGTCGCCGTCCGCCTGATCGAGAAGGCGATCGGCCTGGCCAAGGCGGGGCAGGAGATCAAGGAGCAGACCGAGGACGAGATCCGCAAGGCGCAGCGCGAGTTCTTCCTGCGCGAGCAGCTCAAGGTCATCAAGAAAGAGCTGGGCGAGGAGAGCGAGACGGCGGCGACGGTCCGCGAGGTGCGCGAGAAGATCGACAAGGCCGGCCTGCCGGAGGAGGCCCGCAAGGAGGCCGAGAAGGAGCTCGGCCGGCTCGAGATGGTGAACCCGGCGTCCGCCGAGTACAACGTCATCACCACCTATCTCGACTGGCTGGCGTCCTTGCCGTGGAGCACGATGACGGTGGACCGGCTGGACGTGAAGGACGCGGCGCGCATCCTCGATCGCGACCACTACGATCTCGAGAAGGTCAAGGACCGCATCCTCGAGTTCCTGGCGGTGCGCCAGCTCAAGAGCGACATGAAGGGCCCGATCCTCTGCTTCTACGGCCCGCCCGGAACCGGCAAGACCTCGCTCGGGCGCTCGATCGCCGAGGCGCTGGGCCGCAAGTTCGTGCGCATGAGCGTCGGCGGCATGCGCGATGAAGCCGAGATCCGCGGCCACCGCCGCACCTACGTCGGCGCCATGCCGGGGAAGATCATCCAGAGCCTGCGCCGGGCGGGTTCGCGCAACCCGCTGTTCATGATCGACGAGGTCGACAAGATCGGCATGGACTTCCGTGGCGACCCCGCCTCGGCTCTCCTGGAGGTGCTCGACCCGGAGCAGAACAACTGCTTCACGGACCTGTACCTCGACCTCGCCTTCGACCTGTCGCGCGTCATGTTCATCACCACGGCCAACCGGCTGGACACCATCCCCGACCCGCTGCGCGACCGCATGGAGATCCTGCACCTGCCCGGCTACGTCGAGGAGGAGAAGCTCGACATCGCCCGTCAGTTCCTGATCCCGCGGCAGATCTCCGAGCACGGGCTGAGCAAGGATCTGATCGGCATCACCGAGAACGCCCTCAAGGAGATCATCCGCGGCTACACCTCCGACTCGGGGCTGCGCAAGCTCGAGCAGCAGATCGCGACCATCTGCCGCAAGGTGGCCAAGGAAGTCGCCATGGGCAAGACGCGCACCCGCTCCATCGACGCGCGCGACCTGCAGGACTATCTCGGGCCAATCGTGTTCATCCCCGAGGTCGCCGAGCGCAACGACGAGGTCGGCGTGTCGACCGGTCTCGCCTGGACCTCGGGCGGCGGCGACATCCTGTTCGTCGAGGCCAGCCGGATGAAGGGGAACGGCGTCCTGTCGATCACCGGCCAGCTCGGCGACGTCATGAAGGAGTCGGCGCAGGCGGCGCTGACGTACGTCAAGTCGCACGCGCGCGAGCTGGGCATCGACGAGGGCCTGTTCGAGAAGACCGACATCCACATCCACGTGCCGGCCGGCGCCATCCCGAAGGACGGGCCGTCCGCCGGCGTCACCATCGTCGCGGCCCTGGCGTCGCTGATGGCGCAGCGGCCGGTGCGGCACGACATCGCCATGACCGGCGAGGTGACGCTGCGCGGCAAGGTCCTGCCGGTCGGCGGCATCAAGGAGAAGATCCTGGCGGCCCGCCGCGCCGGTATCGGCATCGTCCTGCTGCCGGTGCGCAATGAGAAGGACCTGGTCGACATCCCGGCCCACATCCGCAAGCAGATGAAGCTGATCTTCGTGCGCGAGGTCGGCGAGGTGCTCGAGGCGGCGCTCAGCTCGATCGTCATCGCCCCCGCCGAGTCGATCCCGGGCGAAGCCCGCCGCGCCCGCGTGCGCGACCGTGTGCAGAAGCGCCGCGAGCGTGTCAAGCCGCGCGCCGCCGCCAACGGCGCCCGCCAGGCCCCCCGCTAGCGGCGACCGATGCCCCCGGGTGGCTCCTGATGCCCGGCCCCGGGCCCCGTCGCCTGCGCCGTATCAAGGGTCTCCCCGGCGTCCGCCTTCCCCTCCCCCGCCAGCGGCACCAGCGCCACGAAGACAAACGGACCAAGCCCCCCAAGCACAAGAAGAAAATCATCGACGAGTGAGTCGGCCCGGGTGCTTCACCGCGACTCCGAGGGCACGTGGAGCGGATTTCGCTCGCGATGCCTGTGCGGGGGGCGGCGCAGCTGCAGTCGAAACGAGGCAGGAGACGCGACGTGGTGGAGCGTGGGGGGATCGAACCCCCGACCTCGAGACTGCCAGCCTCGCGCTCTCCCAGCTGAGCTAACGCCCCACGTGAGTGGGCGAGACTATAGCACGCGTGCAAAAATAGGGTCAACGCGCGCCGGCGCGCCGGGGATGTCCCGGGCGCGGCGTGCCCGGAGGGAAGCGATGAAACCGACCCGTCTCGTGCTCGCCGCCTTCGCTCTCGTCGCTTGGCCGTTGTTCGCGACCCCGTCCCATGCGCAGCCCCGGCGTATCGCGGTCGGAGGCTTCCGGGAGGGTTACGAGCTCACCGTGAACCTGAACTTCAACAGCTTCGAGAACAAGATGGAGCTGGACGACGACACCGGGGCGGGCTTCCGGTTCGGCTACCTGTTCAATCCGCACCACGAGATCGAGTTCATGTTCAACGGGGTGCGGGCCGATGATTCCTTTGTCGCCGGCGAGACCGCCGACATCTCGAACTGGCAGGTCTCCTACGTGTTCAACTTCACGCCGCACGGCGTCGTGCCGTACCTGACCGCCGGCCTCGGTCTGGTGCACACCGACGACTCCGACCTCGGCACCGAGACCGACTCGGTCGTCGGTCTGGGCGGAGGAGTGCGCTTCTTCCTCGGTCGCGTCGGGTACGTGCGCTTCGAGGCCCGCTCCAACTCGTTCAAGGGCGACGGCAGGGTGTTCGCGCGCGACGAGAACTTCAACTTCCTCGAGACCTCGGTCGGATTCGGCTGGCGCTTCCCGGTGCGCTGACCGGACGCCCGGCGCGCCGCAGGCTCCCGCGGCAGGGCGTCCGGCGGGACGTCTTCAGTTGATGTAGCCGAGGGACCGGAGCCGCTCCAGGACGTTGCGATCGAGATCCGAGGACTCCGGTGGGCCTGTCTGCTCCGGCGGGCCGTAGGTGTCGACGAGGTCGGGCGGCTGTCGTCCCAGGACATCCTCGTCGAGCGCATCGCTCAGGACGTGTCCCTCGAGGTCCCGCGCGATCGGGACACCGAGCAGATCGAGCAGGGTGGGCAGGACGTCCAGGAGCCCCGCCTCGCCGATGCGCCCCCCCGGCTTCACGCCGCGCCCGTAGAGTCCGATGATGCCCTCCAGCCGGTGGTGCCCCGAGGTCGTCGGCTTCCCGGGAAACAGCACCGGTTTGAACCCATGATCCGACAGGACGACGAGAGTGTCGGAGGCGCCCAGACGATCGAGGTACTCGCCCAGGAGCCCGTCGACGTAGACGTAGTACTCGTCGATGACGCGGCCCAGGACGGCGGTCTCGCCGGCGCGCACGCCGTACGGCATGGCGTCCGGGTGGGCGAACTTCCAGAAGCGATGCGACGCGACGTCGACCCCGCCGAAATAGACGGCGAACAGATCGACCGGGAAGCGCTCGTAGAGCTTCAGCCCGATGCGGCGGTACGTCTCGTCGCAGGCCAGGCTCCACAGGAAGCCCTCGACGCACTCGCGGTCGTCCTGCGACAGGCCCTGCACCCGTGCCGGATCGTAGAACCGTCCGATCATCGTGGCGGGGAGATCGGCCGGCTTCACCTTGTCGGCGTTGAGGTCGTCGATCAGTGCCTCCGGGAAGGTCTGACGCGGGATGCCGGCGACGATCGTCCCCTTCAGGGGCCGTCCCGTCGACCAGTTGTAGATGTACGGCAGGTAGGACGACACGATGTAGCCGTTCGTCGGCTCGGCCGGCCAGGTGACCAGCCATCCGACCACGCCGACCTTGCGCCCGTAGCGCGGCAGGATGTTCCAGAAGGCCGGCGCCCGGCGCATCGTGCTGGTGACGGGGCGGACGCGCCCGCCGGCCGCTCGCTCGCCCGTACGCGACACCGTGCCCGTCTCGCCGTGCGCGTCGTCGGCCGCCGCGCCCGTCTCGTCGACGACGAAGCCGTGGATGCCGTGACGTTCCGGGCCGACACCGGTCGCGATCGTCGTCCAGAGCGAGGGGGAGGCTGACGGGAGCATCGAGCGCAGCACGCCGGTCGCCCCCTTCTCCTTGATGCGCTTGAAGGCCGGCATGCGACCG
>CAYLND010000054.1:0-21611 GCA_964384905.1 uncultured Acidobacteriota bacterium | reverse complement strand
CCGCCCGCAGCGGCGCCGGCGGCCGCCGCGCCGGTCAGCCGGTAGGCCTGGCCGGTGCGCGCGTTGACGTTCAGGAGGACGACGAACGGCGTGCCGTCCTTCTGCGCGGACTGGTAGCGCAGGCGACCGTCCCAGCGGTCCCACAGGTGGGTGCGATGGGCGAGACGCTTGCCGTCCCGCTCCACGTCGAAGGCGAAATAGACATCACGCGTCTCGTCCCAGGCCCGCTGCCCCCCCAGGGCGCCCATGACGAGGTCGGCGATTGCGATCGCCCGGGGGTCGGAGGCCGCGGCATCGAAGGTCGCGGGCGGGGCGGAGGCGCCGAGGCCCAGACACGCCAGGAACAGGACGACCGGCGGCGCCACGAATCGACCCGTCCGCAGACGGGCCGCGGGAGACGACCTCACCGTTTCCCCTGGAACCGGCGATCGGTCGCGTCCATCACCTTCAGGATGTCCTCGAGGCGGGACGTCAGGGTGGTCAGGACGGAGGCGACGGGGCGGGGCCGCTCCACCAGCCGCGGCGGCTCGTCGGCGGGCGCCGGATCGAACAGATCGTCCAGCGGTCCCTGCCCGTCGCCCATCCCCAGCTTCTTGCGGGCGGCGGCGATGGTGAAGCCGTCCTCGTAGAGGAGCTTCTTGATCTGGAGAACCAGATCCACGTCCTTCCGCCGGTAGAGCCTCTGGCCGGTGCGGCTCTTCTTCGGGGCGAGCTGCGGGAACTCCGATTCCCAGAATCGCAGGACGTAAGGCTGCGTGTCGGTGATCTGGCAGACCTCACCGACCTTGTAGAACGCCTTGCGCGGCATTCCCTCGGACATGGTCACGACCTTCGGGGCGGGACCCACCGTCCCGCCGGCCGGCGCTGGGGTGGATTGTGCCACGAAACGGGCACGATCACGCCTCCGAATTTGCCCGCCACGGGGCCGCCCCGGCCTCGCGCCTCACCCTGCCTCCGCGGATCACGAGCGGCCGTAGCGGTCCTCCAGTCTCACGACGTCGTCGAGCTCGGGCGTGCTGACCTCGAGGACCGTGCAGTCGGTCAGCGCCTCCATGCGATGCCTCCGGAGCGGCGGCAGACGCTCGGCGTCGCCGGGCTTCAAGATCTTCTCCTGGCGTGGGCCGTCGGCGCCGTCCTGAAGCACGAGACGCAGCGACCCCCGGAGCAGATAGATGCTCTCGTCCTTGTGCCGGTGGTACTGCAGGCTCAACGACTCGCCGCTGCGGATGATCAGAATCTTGCCGGCGTAGCGCTCCGTGTGCGCGTAGATGATCTCCTCGCCCCAGGGCTTGGGCACCCGCCTCACGCTCATGGATGCGCTCCCTGAGCCGCCCAGGACTCCGTCGGCGCCAGCTCCGCCAGCCGCCGCCGCGCCAGTTCCTCGACCGCCGCGGCGTCGCCGAGACCCAGCGCCTCGTGCGCCAGGGCGCGCGCGTCGGACGCGCTCAGCGCGCGGATGACCTGCTTGACCGTCGGGATGGCGGCCGGGTTCATGCTCAGCTCGGTGATCCCGAGACCCACCAGCATCATCGCCGAGACCGGGCTGGCGGCCATCTCGCCGCACACGGAGACCCGCCGGCCGGCCCGTCCGGCCGCCTCCACCACTCTGCGCACCAGCTCGAGGATCGCCGGATGGAGCGGCTGGTAGAGATACGAGACCGACTCGTTCCCCCGGTCGATGGCGAGCGCGTACTGGATGAGGTCGTTGGTCCCGATCGAGAAGAAGTCCACCTCCCGCGCGAGGCGCTCGGCGATGAGCGCCGCCGCCGGCACCTCGATCATGATGCCGAGCGGCACGTCGGGGTCGCACGCCACGCGCTCGGCGAGAAGCTCCCGGCGCACCTCGTCGAAGACCGCCCGGGCGCGGTGCAGCTCGTCGAGACCGCTGACCATCGGGAACATCACCCGGACCTTCCCGTGCGCGGCGGCCCGCAGGACGCCCCGCAGCTGCGCACGGAACAGGTCCTCGCGCTTCAGGCAGAGCCGGATGCCGCGCAGACCGAGGACCGGGTTGGTCTCCCGGCGCTCGAGGATCGTGGAGAAATATTTCTCGCCGCCCAGATCCAGCGTCCGGATGACCACCTCGTGCGGCAGCGCCTTCTCGGCCAGCTCGCGGTAGGCGCGATAGTGATCCTCTTCCCCGGGGAGACCCGGCGCCTCGCGCAGATAGAGGAACTCGGAGCGATACAGGCCCACGCCCTCGGCGCCGAAACGCCGCGCCGCCAGCATCTCGTCCAGCAGCTCGACATTCGCCTGCAGACGCACCCGGACGCCCTCCCGCGTCACCGCCGGCTGGTCGCGCAGCATCATGAGATCCAGCTCCCGCCGGGCGAGACGCGTGCGGCGCTCGCGCCAGGCGGCGACCTCGGGGTCCGGCGGGGCCAGGACGACCCGCCCCGCCGCACCATCCAGGGCCAGCAGGTCGCCGGTGCGCACGCGACCGCTCGCGTCGCGCAGGCCGGCGACCGCGGGAATGCCCAGGGCGCTGGCGATGATCGCCGTGTGCGACGTGGGCCCGCCGCCGTCGATGGCGAGCCCGATGACGTGTTCGCGATTGAGGCCGGCGGCGTCCGAGGGCGACAGCGACGAGCTGACCACGATGACGTCTTCGCTGAGCTCGGACAGGTCGTGCCGGCGCTTGCTCCCCGTGAGGATCGCCTGCACGCGCGCCTCCACGTCCTCGATGTCGGTGCCCCGGTCCCGGAGCGCCTGGTCGCCGAGCTGCGCGAACACCTGGGTGTACCGCCCCACGACCGTATGGAAGGCCCACTCGGCGTTGACGTCCTCGCGGCGGATGAGCGCCGCCGTCTCCTGGTGCAGGGAGCGGTCCTTGAGGATGAGGATCTGCGCCTCGAACACGCTCGCGTACGCCTCGCCCGCCTCGTCCTTGACCCGATCGCGCAGATGCCGGAGCTGGCGCCAGGCCAGGCGCACGGCGCGCTGCAGCCGCGCCACCTCCTTGTCGGCCTCCCCGTGCGGCAGATCCAGCCGGAAGATGGCCACGTTGGGCCCCTCCAGGACCAGGGCCCGGCCGATGGCGATCCCGGGAGAGACGCCCACCCCCACGAGCTCGACCCGCCCCTCCGGGCCCGCCGCCTCGCTCAACGCTCCTCCCCGAAGCGCGCCTCGACCAGCTCGACCAGGCAGCGCAGAGCCTCGGTCTCGTCCGTGCCGTCGGCGCTGATGGTCAGGCGGGTCCCCTGGCTGCCGATGAGGGCGAGGAGACCGAGGATCGATTTGCCGTCCGCGCTGCGCCCCTCGTGCATCAGACGGATGCGGCTCTTGAACCGGCTGGCCGCCTGGACGAAGCGCGCCGCGGCGCGCGCGTGCAGCCCGAGCGCGTTCGTGATGGTCACCTCGCCGCGGATCATCCGGCCCCCGCCCTCACCGCGGACCCGCCGGTCCCAGGTACTCGGTCGCGATGGCGATCGAGCGCTGGCCTTGGTCCTTGATCCGCGCGGCGGCCTCGTCCAGCGAGCACTTGTCGCGGATGTTCGCGAACTTGATCAGCATCGGCAGGTTCACCCCGGTCACGATCTCGACCCCCCGGCGCAGGAACGCGAGCGTGACGTTGGTCGCCGTGCCGCCGAACATGTCCGTCAGGATGAGGACTCCGCCGCCGGGGTCGACCTCCGCGATCGCCTGCTCGACCGCCCGGCGCGCCGCCTGGAGATCGTCGTCCCAGCCGATGGTCAGGGCCCGCAGGCCTTCGACCTGTCCGACGATCTTCTCCAGAGCGCGCACCAGCTCGAAGGCCAGGCCCCCGTGCGTGACCACGAGGAGCCCGAACCGCGCCTCGCCCGTCGCTTCCGCCACGACGGCTGTCATTCCTTCTCCAGATCGCGGTGGGACGCTTTGACCGCGTACCCGCCGTCGTGCAGCGAGGCGCTGATCGCCTCGGCCATCGCCACCGACCGGTGCCGGCCTCCCGTGCACCCGATCGCCACGGTGAGGTAGCTCTTGCCCTCGCGGATGTACTGCGGGATGAGGAAGGTCATGAGCTCGACGATGCGCCGGTGGAACTCGAGGTACTCCGGGATCGCCTCCAGATACGCCCGGACCTCCTGGTCCAGTCCGCTCCGGCCGCGCAGTCCGTCCACGAAGAACGGATTCGGCAGGAAGCGCGTGTCGAACAGCAGGTCTGATTCCGGCGGCAGGCCGTGCTTGTACCCGAACGACACGATCGAGATGTTCATCGTCTGGTCGCCGGGCTGCGGCGCGAAGTGGTCCTGGATGTAGCGCCGCAGCTGATGCACGTTGAAGTGGCTGCTGTCGATGATCAGATCGGCGCGCTCCCGCAGCGGCTGGAGGGTCTGGCGCTCGCTGCGGATGCCTTCCTCCAGCGGCTTCCCGGCGGCGAGAGGATGCGGGCGGCGGGTCTCGGAGAATCGGCGGATCAGGGCGTCGTCGTCGGCCTCGAAGAAGATCAGGCGCACCCGGCGGCCCTCCGCCCGGCGCAGCGCGTCGAACAGGGCCGGGAATTCCTTCAGGAACGTGCCCTCCCGGATGTCCACGACCAGCGCGGTGCGCGAGACATCGGGCCGGCGTGAGCACAGATCGGCGAACACCGGTATGAGGGAGACGGGAAGGTTGTCGACGCAGAAATATCCCAGGTCCTCGAAGGCGCGGATCGCCAGGGTCTTCCCGGAGCCGGACAGACCGGTGATCATGACGATCTCGAAGACACGCTTCCCGCCGGGCTCCTGCGCGCTCACGCCTTCCTCCCGAGGGCGTCGTGGATCCGACCTGCCAGCTCCTTGGCGGCATGGTACCCGCGGCGCTTCAGGAGATGGTGCCGGGCGGCGACCTCCAGGAGGATCGACAGGTTGCGTCCCGGGCCGACCGGCATCTCGATGAAGGGCAGCTCCACCCCGAGAATCGGATACCGCTTCTCGTCCAGACCGAGCCGGTCGTATTCCTTGTCCTCCTGCCACGGGTCCAGCTTGACGACCAGATCGAGATCCTTGCGCTCGCGGACCGCGGCCACCCCGTACAGATCCTTGATGTTGATGATCCCCAGCCCGCGCAGCTCCATGTGGTAGCGGCTGACCTCGGGGCCCGTCCCGTTGAGGAGGGACCCCACGCGCCGGATGGTCACGGTGTCGTCCGACACCAGACGATGGCCCCGCAGGATCAGCTCCAAGGCCGACTCGCTCTTCCCGACCCCGCTCTCGCCGAGGATCAGCACCCCGACGCCGTAGATGTCGATCAGCGTCCCATGCAGGGTGATCGCCGGAGCGAGCCGCTCCTCCAGATGGCGCCCCAGGATCTCGGTGGCGCGCTCGGTCGTGCAGGCCGTGCCCAGGAGCGGGATGCCGTGGCGCTCGCACGCCTCCAGCAGGTCGGGATGCGCGGCCACGCCGTGCGCCAGCAGGAGGCAGGCGATCGGAGCCGCGCCCAGGCGATCGAGGAGGATCCGGCGCTGGTCGTCGGGGATCTGAGTCAGGTAGACGACCTCGCTCCTGCCGAGGAGCTGAACGGTCCCGGCCTGGAGCGCCTCCGGGTGACCCGCGAGGGCGAGACCGGGACGCTCCGGCGTGGCGACCCGGACGTCGCGCCGGATCCCGGACCGCCCCGCGACGAGACGCAGGGCCAGCTCGGGCAGAGTTTCGGAAAGGAGATCGCCCACCGGCAGGGTGGGACGGGGCGCTTCGCGCTGGTTCAACCTCGTCCTCCGCGCCCCGTGCCGGCGCCGCCGGAGCGCTTCCGACAAGCCCGGAAATCGCGGCCATTCTAGGGGATGGGCCCTGGACTGTCAAGAAAACAGGCGGTTCCGTGGTACTCCGTCGAAGCACGTCGTTCGCGATTTTGATTGATTGACCGGACCGGCGAGGGATGGTATGTTTCGAGAGCGGTGACGGTCGTCGCGTGGCGACGGAATCGGAGCGTGGAATGGCCCCCAAGAAGGTGGTTCATATCATCGGCACGGGAACGATCGGGGAGCCCCTGATCGGCCTGTTCGCCGACAAGAAGGAGCGGCTCGGGTTCGACGAGGTGACCTTTCACAAGCGCACCCCGCTCCTCACCGACCGCTCCAAGGTGGTCAACCTGCTGCGGCGGGGCGCCCGGCTGGCGTGCGACGACTCGGCGCGGCGCGGCTTCCGCGAGATCGGCATCGAGCCCGCCTGCGAGCATCACGAGGCGCTGCGGCAGGCGACCGTGGTCATCGATTGCACGCCCTCGGACGTGGGGCTGCACAACAAGAAGGAGATCTACGAGAAATACGCCCACAAGACGCTGGGCTTCATCGCCCAGGGGTCCGAGTTCGGCTTCGGAACGATGTACGCCCGGGGCATCAACGATCGCGTCCTCCGGCATGGCGTCGATCAATACATCCAGGTGGTCTCGTGCAACACGCACAACCTGGCGGTGCTCATCGACCTGATCGGGCTCCGCGAAGGGGGCCCCGACAACTTCGCGGAGGGGCGGTTCACTTGCATCCGGCGCGCCAACGATATCAGTCAGGACAGCTCGTTCGTCCCGTCACCCCAGGTCAACCGCCACAAGGACGAGCGCTTCGGCACCCATCACGCGCGGGACGCGTGGCATCTGTTCAACACCCTCGGGTACGATCTGAACCTGTTCTCCTCGGCCCTCAAGGTGAACAGCCAGTACATGCACGCGATCCACTTCAATATCCGGCTGCGCAAGCCGACCACGGTCGAGGCGATCCTCGAGCGGGTGAAGCGGGACGATCGGATGGCGTTGACCTACAAGCAGTCAGCCAACTCCGTGTTCTCCTTCGGGCGCGACTACGGGCACTACGGGCGCATCCTGAACCAGGGCGTGCTGGTCGTGCCGACCCTGTCGGTGCACAAGGGCACCGAGGTGGTCGGGTTCTGCTTCACGCCGCAGGACGGCAACGCCCTCATCAGCAGCGTCGCGGCCGCCTGCTGGTTCGTCTATCCGGAATCGTACGAGGAGAAGCTGAACTGTCTGAAGGATTCGATCTTCGACGAGGTGTAGCCGTCCGCGCTAGGCGGCGTGCTTCTTGAGCACCAGGGCGGCGTTGGTGCCCCCGAACCCGAACGAGTTGTTGATCGCGTAGTTCACCCTCATCCGGCGCGCTTCGTTCGGGACGTAGTCCAGATCGCATTCCGGGTCGGGCGTGGTGTGGTTGATCGTCGGCGGCACCGTGTCGTGGTGCACCGCCAGCGCGACGATGGCCGTCTCCAGTCCGCCGGCGCCGCCCAGCAGGTGGCCGGTCATCGATTTGGTGCTGCTCACCGCCACCTTCCCCGCCCGATCGCCGAACACCGCCTTGATCGCCCGCGTCTCGACGGCGTCCCCCTGCGGGGTCGAAGTGCCGTGCGCGTTGACGTAGTCGACGGCGGACGGCTCGATCCCGGCGTCGCGGATGGCCCGGCGCATGACCCGGATCGGCCCGTCGCCGTCTTCCGAGGGCGCCGAGACGTGATACGCGTCTCCCGACACGCCGTAACCGGCGACCTCGGCGTAGATCCTGGCGTGGCGCCGCACCGCGTGACCCACCTCCTCCAGGATGACGATCCCGGCGCCCTCGCTGATCACGAAGCCGTCACGCCCCGCGTCGAACGGCCGCGAGGCGCGCTCGGGCTCGTCGTTGCGCGTGGACAGGGCGCGCATGGCGGAAAAGCCCCCCACGCACAAGGGCGCGATCACGCCCTCGCATCCCCCGGCGATCATGACGTCGGCGTCGCCCCGCTTGATGATCTCGTAGGCCTCGCCGATCGCATGCGTGCCGGTCGCGCAGGCCGTGCACGCCGCCTGGTTCGGCCCTTTCGCGCCGTAGCGGATCGAGACCTGCCCGGAGGCCATGTTCACGATCAGCCCGACGATGAAGAACGGAGAGACGCGTCGCGGACCATCGCGCAGGAGGATCGCGTGCTGGCGCTCGATCGAGGGGAGACCGCCGATCCCCGAGCCGATGTAGACGCCGACGCGATCGGCCTCGCCCGGCGCGACCTGGAACGCCGCGTCGCGCATGGCGATCTCGGACGCCGCCATGGCGTAGTGGATGAACAGGTCCATCTTCTTGACGTCTTTCTTCGGAACCCAGTCCTCCGGGTTGAAGCCCTTGACCTCACCGGCGATGCGGCACGGATAGTCGCGCGCGTCGAAGCGGGTGATCGGACCGATGCCGCTCCTCCCCTGGATCAAGGCCTCCCAGTTCTCCGGGTTGCCGATCCCGAGGGGCGAGACCATTCCGATCCCGCTGATGACGACGCGTCGCTCCATGACCCCTCCGCCCCGCCGTCCCGGGCTCAGGCGTGCGTCTGGATGTACTTGATGGCGTCGCCGACCGTGTGGATCTTCTCCGCGTCCTCGTCGCTGATCTCGATCTTGAACGCCTCCTCCAGCGCCATCACCAGCTCCACGGTGTCGAGAGAATCGGCGCCCAGGTCGTTCACGAAGGAGGCCTCCATGGTGACCTCCTCCGGGTCGACGCCCAGCTGCTCGACGATGATCCCTTTGACTTTCTCCTCGATGTTCTGCGCCATTCTGCTGTCCTCCCTTCGTGATACGACCCGGCCCCCGGGGCGGCCCGTCCAGGCCGCCTTGACGCGGGACCCGTCCCCTCGGCAGCCTGATTATTGTTCGCGCCCCGCTACATGTAAAGACCGCCGCTGATGTTCAGAACCTCGCCCGTGATGTACGCGGCACCGGGGCCCAGCAGGAAGGCGACTCCCGCGGCGATGTCCTCGGGCGTCCCCAGCCGGCCCAGAGGAATCAGCCCCGACATCTTTTCGCGGGCCTCCTGGGGGAGCGCCCGCGTCATGTCGGTGTCGATGAAGCCCGGGGCCACCGCGTTGACCGTGATCGAGCGCGTGGCGACCTCCCGGGCGAGCGATTTGGTGAATCCGATCAGCCCCGCCTTGGCGGCGCAGTAGTTGGCCTGGCCCGGGTTCCCCATCAGCGCCACCACCGAGCTGACGTTCACGATCCGGCCGGAGCGCCCCCGCACCATTCCCGGAAGCACCGCGCGGGTCACCTCGAAGGCGCCCGTCAGGTTGACCAGCAGCACCCGATCCCAGTCGGCGCGCTTCATCCTGAGGAGAAGCCCGTCCTCCGTGATGCCGGCGTTGTTCACGAGGCAGTCGATCCGGCCGAATTCCTTCAGGGCCTGCTCGCATCCGGCGCTGATCGAGGCGGCATCGGCGAGATCGAGGCTCACTGCGCGCGCCCGCACGCCCTCCGCCTCGCACTCCCCCGCGAGGAGCCGCAAGTCGTCCAGCCGGCGGGACGCCAGGACCAGGTCCGAGCCCTTGCGGGCCAGGTCGAGGGCGACGGCGCGGCCGATGCCGCGGGAGGCGCCCGTGATCAGGCTCACCCGGCCCGACAGCTCTCTCTGAGTCATGACCCCTCCGCCGCGGACCAGCCCAGCGCCTGGCGGGCGCGCAGGAGCGACGCCGGATCTTCCACGTTCGCCAGCGGCGTCTCCGGGGCGATCCGCTTCACCAGACCCGAGAGCACCCGTCCGGGGCCCACCTCCACGAGCGCGTCGACCCCCATCCCGGTCATGCGCAGGACGCTCTCGACCCAGCGCACGGGGCTCGTGACCTGCTCGATCAGGGCCTGGCGCAGCGGCTCGGCCCGGGTCTCCGGTCGCGCGCTGACGTTGAGGACCACCGGAACACCGGCGTCGCGCAGGCGCAACCCGGCGAGATCGCGCGCCAGGCGCGAGCGCGCCGGCTCCATCAGCGCGCAGTGGAACGGCGCGCTGACCGGCAGGAGGACCGCCCGTTTCGCGCCGCGCTCCTTCGCCAGCCCGACCAGCCGGCCCACGGCGCCGGCCGTCCCGGCCACCACCGTCTGGTCGGGCGCGTTCAGGTTCGCCGGCGACAGGACGTCGCCCTCGGCCGCGTCGCGACAGAGGGCCCGGACGCCGTCCAGCGTCATCCCCAGGACGGCGGCCATGGCGCCCTGTCCGACCGGCACGGCCTCCTGCATGTACTCCCCGCGCCGCCTCACGATCCGGACCGCGTCCTCCAGCTCGAGCGCCCCGGCGGCCACCAGGGCCGAGTATTCACCCAGGGAGTGACCCGCGACGCAGGCGATCCCCCCCCGCCAGTCCGCGGGGGCGCCCGCCTCGAGCGACTCCAGGCAGGCGATGCTGGGGGCGAGGATCGCGGGCTGGGGGACCGCCGTGAGACGCATGGACTCTTCCGGCCCCTCGAAGCAGGTGCGGCTCAGGGCGAACCCGAGGGCGCGATCGGCGCGCTCGAAGACGGAACGCGCGCGCGGCTCGGCTTGCGCCAGCGAGCGGCCCATCCCGACCGCCTGCGAGCCCTGGCCGGGGAAGACCAGCGCGATGCGGCGGGCGCTCACCAACCCCACTTGCAGACCGCGGCGCCCCAGGTCAGCCCGGTCCCGAACGCCGCGAACAGGAGATGATCGCCGCGGTTGACCCGGCCGGCGCGCACCGCTTCGTCCAGCGCCACGGGAATCGACGCCGCGGAGGTGTTCCCGACCCGGTGGATGTTGACGTACACCTGGTCCTCCCGCAGACCGAGACGGCTGCCGACGGCGTCGATGATGCGGCGGTTCGCCTGGTGAGGAATGAACAGGCTGATGTCCGTAGTCTTCAGTCCCGACTTCTGCAGCACCGCGCGCGCGCTCTCCTCCATCGACCGGACGGCCATCTTGAAGGTCTCGTTCCCCTTCATGCGGATGAAGTGCCGGCGTCCCGACACGCTGCTCTCGGAGGCCGGCTCGCGCGTGCCCCCGGCGGGCACGTGGATGAAATCGGCCATCGAGCCGTCGGCGTGCATCGACGACGCCAGCACGCCGTACGGGGCGTCGCCTGGAGCCAGCACCACCGCCCCGGCGCCGTCGCCGAACAGCACGCAGGTGGTCCGATCGCGCCAGTCGGTGTACTTGGAGAGAAGCTCGGCGCCGATCACCAGGACGGCGCGGTAGTCCCCCGAGGACACGAAGCGCTCTCCCACCGCGAGGGCATAGATGAAGCCGGAGCAGCCGGCCGCCAGGTCGAACGCGGCGGCGCCCGCGGCACCCAGCTGGTCCTGCACGATGCAGGCGGTGGCGGGAATCGGCATGTCGGGCGTGACCGTGGCGCAGATGATCAGATCGATGTCGCTCGCGGTCATGCGCGCGGCCGCCAGCGCCTCCTGCGCCGCCCGGGTCGCGAACTGCGACATGTACTCGTCCTCGCGCGCGATCCGACGCTCGCGGATCCCGGTGCGCGTCGTGATCCATTCGTCCGACGTGTCGACCATCGTTTCGAGCTCGGCGTTGGTCAGCACCCGGGACGGAAGGGCGGAGCCGGTGCCGCGGATGACGGCCCGCCGCTCACTTCGCGTCATTGAGCCCCTCCGCCGCCAGCGCGTCGCCGCCCGGGACCGGCGCCCGCGGGACGGACGACGTGGTGATCCTCGGGATCTCGTCCCGGATCCGATCGTTCACGCGGTTGCGCACGAAGTCCAGCGTGACGCGCACGGCGTTCTTGATCGCCCGGACCGACGACCCGCCGTGACAGATCACGGCGGCGGCGCGCACCCCGAGGAGCGGCACGCCGCCGTATTCGGCATAGTCGACCTTCCTCCGGAATCTGCGGAAGGCCGGTCGCGCCATGACATACCCCATCTTCGCCAGGAATGACTTGGAGATCTCCTCCTTCATGAAATGCAGGAGCGCCTCCGCGGCGCTCTCGACCGCCTTGAGCGACACGTTGCCGATGAAGCCGTCGCAGACGATCACGTCGGCCTCGCCGTTGAAGATGTCGCGGCCCTCGACGTTGCCGATGAAGTTGAGGGGCGCTTCCTTGAGAATGCGGAACGCCTCGCGCGTGACTTCGTTCCCCTTGGTGTCCTCTTCCCCGATGCTCATCAGCCCGACCCGCGGGCTCGGAACCCCCAGCGCCTCCCGGCTGTAGAGGTGCCCCATGACCGCGAACTGCACCAGGTGCTCCGCCCGGCAATCGATGTTGGCCCCGACGTCCAGCCAGACCGACGGCCCCTTCAGGTTGGGCACCACGGCGCACAGCGCGGGCCGCTCCACCCCTTCCAGGACGCCGCAGATCATTTTGACCGTGGCCATCACGGCGCCGGTGTTCCCGGCGCTGACCACGCCCGCGGCGCGCCCATCCCGGACCAGGGTCGCGGCGACTCGAATGGAGGAGTCCTTCTTGCGCCGGAACGCGGTGACCGGGGATTCGTCCATCCCGACCGCCTCGCTGGCGTGGACGATCTCGATCGGCAGGCCGCGGGCGCCGTGTTTGGCGAGCTCGGCCTCGATCTCGTTGCGCCGGCCGACCAGAATCAGGTGCGTCCCCAGCTCCCGGGCGGCCAGGACCGCCCCGGCGACGGGATGGGCCGGCGCGAAATCCCCCCCCATCGCGTCGATGGCGATCGAGATGTCCACTCAGACCCCTTCCCATGCGTGCGCCGCGCCCGCGGCGCCCCCCGCCGGCCGTCCGCACGGGCTCTGCCGGGGGGCAGGGAGTCGGAAGAGCGCCGGCCTGTGCGCCCGGCCGCGCTTCAAATCTCGCCGACCTCGATGACCTCCCTCCCCTTGTAGAACCCGCAGTGAGGACAGACCCGGTGCGGCAGCTTGTCCTCCTGGCAGTTCGGGCACTTGGAAAGGGCGGGAGGAGTGAGGGCGTCGTGGGCGCGTCTCTTGTCGCGGCGCGCGCGCGAGTGACGTCGTTTCGGATTCGGCATCGGTGGTTCCCTGTGGCTCTAGAGGAGGTTCTTCAGGACCCGGAGTCGAGGATCCTCGTTCCTCTCCTCCGCGCATGCGCAGACGTTGGCGTTGAGGTTCGTTCCGCACTTCGGGCAGAGGCCCAGGCAATCAGGACGGCAGAGCGGCTTCAGCGGCAGCCCCAGATAGATTTGCTCGGACAGGAGCGACATCAGATCGATGCGCGAACCGTCGAACGGGGTGACCGTCACCATCTCCTCGTCGATCCGGCTGTCGTCGGCCGCGCTCCCCTCGGGCGCGGCGGTGTAGAACAGCTCGAACGGCAGGTCCATCGGGAGCGGATACTCTTCAAGGCAACGGCTGCAGGCCAGCGTCGCGGTGGTCGCGATCCGTCCTACGAAGGAAAAGCCCTCTCGATTCCGCTGCAGCTCACCGTTCAGCAGCACCCTTTCGATCCGGATGGCGTCGGTCTCGGTCACCGGGAGACGAAACCCCTCGATCGAGCGACTGACGACCAGCCCCTCCGGCCCTATCCCCTTTGTTTCTATGAACATGACACTTCGTTCCAGGAGGACGGCGCATTATAGCATGAGGCCCTCTGGTGTCAATCCGAGGGAACGTCGGGATCGGGCGGCGGGCCGCGACGTGGTGCGCCCGTACTCGCGCGGAGCTCCTGGCTAATGCTTTTCTTTCTCGAGCTCTTTGAGCGAGGCCAGGGCGTCGGCGTGGGCGGGTACGAGGGCCAGGGCCTTTTCATACTCCCGCTTCGACTTGGCGTGCAGCCCGTGCGACCGATAGAAGTGGCCGAGCGCCACGAAGTGGGTCGGATTGAACGGCTCCAGCTCGGCCGCCCGCTCCAGGGCGCTCTCGGCCCGCTTCTGCCAGCGATAGTCGGGGTTGCGCTGCAACGCCTGTCCCAGGAGGCCGAAGACCGCGGCGTTCTTGTCGCTATAGGAGGTGGCGAACTCGCAGTAACGGATGCAGTTGAAGAAATCGCCCATCTTGAAGTAGTCCTTCGCCTTGCCGAAGAACTGCTCCGCCATGCGGCCCTTCTCCTCCTCCATCGACTGCTTTTCGGTCTTGGTCATCTCCTTGCGCATCGCCAGGGTCTCGAGATCGAGGTTCACCACGCGCTCCGTGCCCGCCCCGGTCGCGCGCGCCTGCCCCAGCTTCTGGGAGCGCACCGCCAGGAAAGCCTCCAGGAGGCGGGCCTCGATGATCTGGAGCTCTTCCTTGAGATCCTGCTGCACCTTCTTCAGGAAGCGCGAGGGCTGGTAGCGCTCCTTGCGCTCCAGGTATGCCGTCTTCACCTGCTCCTGTCCGGTGCCGTCCTCCACGCCGAGAATCTGCGGGAGCGACTCCTGGCGGACCCGACGATAGAAATCCAGGACGTCGGCCCTCTCCCGCTCCTCGCGCCGCTTCTTCTCCTCCTCGCCGCGCACCAGATCGGTGCAGCTCAGAGGGCCCGCCGCGATGGCCGGGACGAAGTTGACCAGGCCGAGGATCAAGAGGCCGAACAGGAAGCGCGCCGCGGACTCCTCGGCGGCGGGCGGCACCTGGGCGAGCACGTCGCGCATCTTGGTGCGTCCGTCGATGCGCGACAGGAGAAACCCCTCGATCGGCTCCAGGGTCAGCTGGTCGACCGGCAGGTAGACCTCGTCCGGCAGCTTCAGGCCCCTGTCCTGGCGCAGGAGCGCCTCTCGGATGACGTCGAAGCCCACCATCGATCGCAGGGCCCGGATGATCATCTCGAAGCTGAGGAGAACGTTGGTCTCCATGAGACCCGCGGTCACCGGGCCTTCGTCGAACCGGTATTCGATCTCCTCCCAGCGGAACACGGCGGTCAGGATGTTCTGCGCCAGGTCGCGATTCGCCGCCTTGAGCGTCTCGGGCGTCACCAGACCGCGCCGCGCCGCGACTTCCGCGACCTGTCGATCGTCCAGCCCCGTGAGGGTCTCGGCCTCCTCCGGCCGCATGTAGCCGCGATGCACCAGGATCGCCGACAGATGCTCGTCGGGAAACGTGGACGAGGCGGACAGGATCATGCCCCGGTCGAGGAAAACCCGCTTCTCGACGCCGCTCCGGGACAGCACGAGGACTCCGGTCCGCTCGTCCAGGTAGAGATCGCGGATCAGCTCCGCCAGCGCCGGCGGGGCGAGGAAGCCGCGCAGCCCGGGCGCGCCCGGCGCGGCGGGGGAGGATGGCAGGGCCGCCGGCTCGCCGCTCATGCCGCCGTCGCTCCGGCGGGCGCCGCATCGGTCTTCGCCTCGTGCGGTCCTTCGAGCAGCAGCGAGACGAACACCGTCGTGCCGCCGCCCGGCTTGCTGGTGAGCCAGATGCTCCCGCCGTGGCAATCGACCGCCAGCCGGCAGAACGTCAGACCGAGACCCGAATCGTAGAGCATCCGCCGCCCGGCATCCGAATCGCCCGCCACGAACTTCTCGAAGATGCGGGGTTGCAGCTCCTCGGGGATCCCCTCGCCGTTGTCGCTCACGGTCAGCACGATCCGTCCCCCGTCCCTCCGGGCGTCCACGACGACCTGGCCGCCGCTTGGGGTGTGCTTGACGGCGTTGTTCAGGAGGTTCGCCACGACCCGGCCGACCAGCTCGCGATCGGCGCGCGGCGGGGGAAGATCGGGGCTGACGCGGTTCTCCAGACGCAGGCCGTCCCGCGCGCTCAGGCCCATCATCTCGTCCACGTTCTCCTGCGCCACCTTGTGCAGGGCCACGGGCTCCAGCCGGAGCGGCATCTTGCGCTCCTCCATCTTGCCGATCTGGAGGATGTTCAGGATCATCCGCATCAGCTGCCGGGCGCTCTCCTGGGTGCGCTGCAGGAGCTCCCCCAGGCGCGCGGGCGGCATGGTCTCGACGCTCTGCATCTGGATCAGCTGGATGTTCCCCATGATGCTCGCCAGCGGGTTCTTGAGGTCGTGCACGACCATCTGCATCATCGACTCCTTGAACCCCTGCATGCGCACGAGCTCCTGGTTCGCCGCTTCGATCTCCGACTTCTTGCGCTCCAGCTCGTCCTGGAGGCCCTTGACCCTCAGGACGGAGCGCACCTTGGCCAGGAGCTCGACCTTGTTGATCGGCTTGCTCAGGAAATCGTCGGCGCCGTATTCGAGCGCCTGGACCTTGTCCTCGAGGGCGTTGAGCGCCGTCACCATGATGATCGGCAGCAGGCGCGTCTCGTAGCGGCCCTTCAGGCGCTGGCACAGCTCGAAGCCGCTCATCTTCGGCATCATCACGTCCAGGAGGAGCAGGTCCGGGGCGTCCCCCTCGACGATCTGCAGGGCCTCCTCTCCGTTGTACGCCTTGAGGACCCGGTAGCCGCTCGACCTCAGGATCGATTCCATCAGGCGCACGTTGCGCTGGTCGTCGTCGATGACCAGGACGGAGCCGGTTTCTCCGGGCGCCGTCTCGGTGATCGGGTTCGCTTCTGGCACGGTCAGTCTCCTGGCGTCAGTTGGTGGAGGATCCCGCGGCGCGCTGCAGGAAGGCCGCGATCTGACGCGGGAATTCCCCCGGCTCGATCGGTTTCGGGATGTAACCGGCGCACCCGGCCTCCTTGGCCCTGATCGCATCCCCCTTCATGACGTGGGCCGTCAGGGCGATGACGGGTATGTCCCGGGTCTCCGGGTTGTCCCGAAGTAGACGCGCCGCCCGGAGCCCGTCCATCCCCGGGAGCTGGATGTCCATCAATATGAGGTTCGGATGAATGAACTTCAAGGCATTCAGGGCCTCCTCGCCCGTGGTCGATTCGGCGACCCTGTAGCCGTTCGATTTCAGGATGTCCCGCACCAGCTTCATGTTGATCGGGTTGTCCTCCACGACCAGGATGAGGTCGCCGCCGCCCTCGGACGCGCCCGTCAGCGCGCTGACGTCCTGCGGGTCGAGCGCTGCGCGCCCCGACCCGGTCTCCGCCACGCGCGCCACGATCCCGGGGATGGTGAACGTGAAGTCGCTCCCCTCCCCGAACCGGCTGCTCAGGGTGACGCGCCCGCCGTGCATCTCGACGAACTTCCGCACCAGGGTCAGACCGAGACCGGTGCCCTGGTACCGGCGCGCGTAGGAGCCGTCGACCTGGGTGAAGGCATGGAAGATGCGCTCCTGGTCCTCCTCCTTGATCCCGATGCCGGTGTCGACGACCGACACCACCAGGCTGTCCCCCGCGCGTCGAGTCCTTACGGTCACGCGGCCGCCCGGATGCGTGAACTTCACGGCGTTGCTCAGCAGGTTGTTCATCGTCTGCTTGACCTTGCTGCGGTCCGCCAGGATCTCGAGGCCGGGTTCCGGCACCTCCGACACGAGCTCGATGTGCTTGCGACCCGCCTCCACGCGCAGGAGCGCCATCGCCTCCTCGACCACCGGGCCGATCTCGAACTCCTCCAGGCTGAGCCGCATCTTGCCCGCTTCGATCTTCGACAGGTCCAGGATGTCGTTGATCAGCTCGAGGAGATGGCGCCCGCTCGACAGGATGTCCGCCACGTAGTCCCGCTGGTCCTCGCTGAGGTTGGCCGCACCCGCGTCGAGCAGCAGCTCGGAGAAGCCGATGATGGCGTTCAGGGGCGTGCGCAGCTCGTGCGACATGTTCGCCAGGAACTCGCTCTTCAGCGAGTTGGCGCGCTGCAGCTCGAGGTTGGATTCCTGCAGCTTCTGGTTGACGATCTCGAGCTCCTGGGTGCGCTCCTTGACCTTGCGCTCGAGGTCGGCGTTCATGCGCTCGATATCCTCCAGGTGCTGTTTCTTCTCCTCGAGCTTGTCGAGATAGAGCTTGTACGAGTAGTAGATGAGGACGCAGAACGGCAGGGACAGCACGAACGAATAGATGCCGAAGCGCTCGAGGAAGTACGACATGCCCAGCGCCAGCGAGCCGCCCGCGAAGAACGACGGGGCCGACCAGAGGAAGTTCTCGTGCCAGACCTTGAACAGGTTCAGGCGGCCCGAGAGCGTGACCACGGCCGAGACGCTGTAGGTGTTCACCAGATAGAACACCAGCGTCGCGATCATCAAAGCGAACAGCGGGTAGCCGCCGGCCGTGCCCTGGCCGATCCGGGCCAGGAGCAGATAGGTGTTGCACGTCGCGAACGTGGTGATCACGAACGAGCTGATGTTGAACAGCGCCCGATAGAACTCCATGCGCGGGGCCCGGATGAAGCACAGGCTGCTGATGCAGATGATGGCGATCAGCACCGCGTTTCCCGTGCCCAGCAGGATCATCGTCGCCAGGATGAAGGGATGCGAGATGGACATCTCGACGCGCATCCCCAGATGCACCGTGTGGGGCGCCATGATGGCGCCGATGACCGCCAGAGTCAGGAACTCGGTGTTGAAGGTGAGCGAGCCGGAGTGCAGAACGTACAGGAGGATCGCCAGGGCGCCCGAGTAGGTGGCCAGGATGTAGATCCGGGTGCCCCGGTTGAGTTCCTTCATGCGCTCACGCTCGCCCCGCCGCGGCGACGACGGACCTCGCGTGCCGGCGGGGGGTCCTCAGTTCGACGACGGCCCCCGGCCGATCTCGTGCTTCTTCAGCTTGCTGTACAGGCTGCTGCGATTGATGCCGAGAACGGATGCGGCCAGCTTCTTGTTCCAGTTGCACTCGGCGAGGGTCTTGAGAATGTACAGGCGCTCGTTCTCGTACAGGGACAGCTTGACCTCGGCTCCCTCCGCCGCACCGTCCTTGAGGTTCGGGGGCAGATCGCTGGGCTCGATCAGGTCGCCCTTGGAGAGGATGACCGTGCGCTCGACGACGTTCTCCAGCTCGCGGACGTTCCCCGGCCACGAGTAGCGCGTCATCGCCTCCATCGCCTCGCTGGAGAAGCCGCGCATCGTCTTGCCGGTCTTCTTCGCGATCCGCTCCAGGAACTCCATCCCGAGCGTCGGGATGTCCTCGACGCGCTCGCGGAGCGGCGGAATGTGGATCGGAATCACGTTGAGACGGTAGAAGAGGTCGTTGCGGAAGCTGCCGCGCTCCATGCCCTCCTGCAGGTTCTTGTTGGTCGCGGCGATGACGCGCACGTCGACCTCGATCGTCTCTTCGCCCCCCACCCGCTCGAAGCGGCGTTCCTGGAGGAAGCGCAGCAGCATGAGCTGGGTGGCCGGTGAGATGTCGCCGATCTCGTCGAGGAAGATGCTCCCCGTGTGGGCCAGCTCGAAGCGCCCTTTCTTCTGCTTCACCGCGCCCGTGAAAGCACCCTTTTCGTGGCCGAAAAGCTCCGAGTGCAGGATGCCCTCGGAGTAGACGGCGCAGTTCGCCTCGACGAACGGCCTCTCGGCGCGCTGTGAGTTGTAGTGCAGGATGCGGGCCAGGAGCCCCTTGCCCGTCCCGCTCTCGCCCATCACCAGCACCGTCGAGTCGGTGGCGGTGACCTCCTGCAGCAGGTCATGGATCTGCTTCATCTTCGGGCTCTTGCCCAGGATGGCGTCGAAGGCATACTGGCCCTGGAGGTTGCGCCGCAGCTCGAAGTTCTTGGCCTTCTCGGAATGCAGCTCCTCGAGCGCGCGCCGCCTCTCGTAGCCCATCTGCTTGATCTCGGCGGCCTTGTCGGCCAGCCGGAGCAGATCCTCCTCGGCGACCGGCTTGCGGAGGAAGTCGTACGCGCCCTTGCGCAGCGCCAGGATCGTCGCGTCGACCTCGGGGTGCGAGGCCGAGATAACCACCGGCGTCTCGGGAGCCGCGTCCTTGAGGCGGGCCAGGATCTCGATCCCCTCGCCGTCCGGCAGCTGCGCGTCGACGATCGCCAGGTCGAACGTATGCGCCCGCATGCGCTCCAGCGCCAGCGCCGCCCGCTCGACCGACACGACGCGGTGCCCGGCGCGCGTCAGGATGCCCGATTGGAGCCGCGCCGATTCCGCGTCGGCGTCGACGAGAAGGATGTTGGCCTTGGGAGTCACGTCGCCCTCCTGTTCGTGTCCAGAAGATCAGCAAGAAGCGTTCCACGCCCGGACACCGGGACTCCGCGGACAACCTGCGCCCGTTCATCGCGTTGCGGGAATCACGAGGTTGAAATGAGCAGGGAGAGACGCGCCAGGAAACGATTCTGACAGCGGTAGGACGGGAAACGTAACGCGGCGTCCAGGGGACGCCGCTTGGTCGCTCAGGACCTGACCAGTGTCAGGACACGCGTCAGGTGATCGACGGACGCATCGAACGTCCGGCTCTCGCCTTTGCGGAAAGGACCGGGAGCGAACGGCCGTTCGATCCGCACCGTGTCCATGCCCAGAGCCGAGGCGCCGTCCAGCTCGAAGCCGTTGCCGTCCCCGACGAACAGACACTCCGCCGGCCGCACGCCAAGCGCCTCGCACGCCTTCAGGTAGATGGCGGGCTGAGGCTTGAGGACGCCGACGCGGAACGAAAACACTGTCTCGCCGAAGTAGGGGGCCAGCCCCAGACTGTCGAACAGCAGGACGGCCGTCGACGAGGCGTTGCTGACCAGGCCGATCCCGAGACCCCGGCGGGCGCACAGGGCGTCCAGGGTCGGCAGGACGTCCGGGTAGAGGGACGAGCCGCCGAGCATGTGCCGCTCCTCCAGGCGGACCAGACGCCGGATCGCCCCGTCCTCCGGCACCACGCCGCAGACGCGGGCGACGTGCCGCACGCGTGCGGCGATGTCCGGCAGGGCGCCCGTCTGCGCCTGCTCGCCCGCGGCGATCCAGGCCTCGATGAATCGTTCGCGCGGAACGCCCAGGACCTGCGCCGCCTCGCGCTTCCCCTCGAGATACTTGTCCGAGTCGATGCGCACGAGCGTGTCGAACAGGTCGAAAAGGACGGCGCGATGCGGAGCCCGGCTCATCCCACACCTCACGATCCCATCAAGGATGAGGCCCGGCCGGACCGCTGTCAATCGCCCGCGGTCTGCCGCGCGCTGTGATACGCTGGACGCGTGGAGCGACGACCCGCGCAGCGCTCGTCCCGGCTCCGGTGCGCGCCAGCGCCCGCTCTTGCCGCCCTCCTCGCCGGCCTGGCCATGACCCCGGTGCCGCCCGCAGCCGACGGCCTGATCCGTGCCGGGCTTCACGATCTGCACGACGGCCTGTACGACGAGGCGGCGGGCCGGTTCCGGCAGGCGGCGCGGCTCGCCCCGAGCGACCCATGCCCCCAGCTGTTCATCGCCTTCGACTTCTGGTGGCGGATCCTCGACGACCCGGGCGACTCCAGCCGTGACCGGCCCTTCCTCGACGCCGTGGACGAGGCCGTCGCCGCGGGCGAGCGTCTCCTCGAAGACTCTCCGGACGACGTGCGCGTGCGCACCGCGGTGGGAACGGCGCACATCCTTCGCTCGCAGGTCGAAGGGCTGCGGCACAACTTCTTCAAGGCGAGCCAGGAGGCGCGCCGCGGGAAGAAGCACCTCCAGGCCGTCCTCGAGTCCGACCCGGCGTACAAGGACGCCCTGTTCGGTCTGGGCGCGTACAACTATTACACGAACAAGATCCCCGGACTGGCGCGCGGTCTGTTGTTCATGCCGCGCGGGGACCCCGATCTCGGCCTGCGCCAGCTGAAGATCCTCGCCGGGTCGGACGCTTACTTCAGCACCGATGCGTCACTGCTCCTGGCGCTCATCTGCGGCAGCCGGGACGAGCAGTGCTACGGGGACGCGCTGGCCCACCTGACGCGGGCGCTCCAGAGGAACCCGGGGTCGCCCCTCATCCTCGGCACCATCGCCGGTCTCAGGACCCGGCTCATGGATTACCCGGCCGCCATCGACGGCTTTGTCGCGGCGAGGACCGCAGCCTCCGGTCCGGGAGACGAGCGCGCGAGACAGCGCCGCGTCCTGAGCGTGTACCTGGCCGACGCGCTGGTCGCGGACTGGCGCCTTATCGAGGCCGCCGAGGCGCTGCGCGACGCCGGCGAGCCGGGGGCGCTTTCCTCGCGCGACCGCCAGGCGCTCGCGAGGATCGAGGCCGAAATCGCGCTGAAGCGCGGCGGGGTCGCATCCGCCGCGGCGGCGGCGTCGACCGACCGACCGAAGGACC
>CAYLND010000053.1:0-21734 GCA_964384905.1 uncultured Acidobacteriota bacterium | reverse complement strand
AGGTAGCGAAATTCCTTGTCGGGTAAGTTCCGACCTGCACGAATGGCGTAACGAGATGGGCGCTGTCTCGACGTGGGGCTCAGCGAATTTGTAGCACCGGTGAAGATGCCGGTTTCCCGCACCTAGACGGAAAGACCCCGTGCACCTTTACTATAGCCTAGCACTGAATTTTGGCCTGGTATGCGTAGCATAGGTGGGAGGCTTTGAAGCGTGGCCTTCGGGCTGCGTGGAGCCAACAGTGAAATACCACCCTTATCGCGCCGAAGTTCTAACCCACGATCGTCAGCCGGTCGGGGGACATTGTTAGGTGGGTAGTTTGACTGGGGCGGTCGCCTCCTAAAGTGTAACGGAGGCGCGCGAAGGTTCCCTCAGGCTGTTTGGAAATCAGCCGTAGAGTGCAAGGGCATCAAGGGAGCTTGACTGCGAGACCCACAAGTCGAGCAGGTACGAAAGTAGGCCCTAGTGATCCGGCGGTCCCGCATGGAAGGGCCGTCGCTCAACGGATAAAAGGTACGCCGGGGATAACAGGCTTATCTGGTCCAAGAGTTCACATCGACGACCAGGTTTGGCACCTCGATGTCGGCTCATCGCATCCTGGGGCTGAAGCAGGTCCCAAGGGTTGGGCTGTTCGCCCATTAAAGCGGTACGTGAGCTGGGTTTAGAACGTCGTGAGACAGTTCGGTCCCTATCTGGTGTGGGCGCAGGATACTTGAGGGGATCTGTCCCTAGTACGAGAGGACCGGGATGGACGGACCTCTAGTGTACCAGTTGTTCCGCCAGGAGCAGCGCTGGGTAGCTATGTCCGGAAAGGAGAAGCGCTGAAAGCATATAAGCGCGAAGCCCTCCCCAAGATGAGGTATCCCTTCCGCCTTCGGGCGGACTGAAGGCCCCTGGGAGATGACCAGGTTGATAGGCCGGAGGTGTAAGTGGGGTCAACCCACTCAGCTGACCGGTACTAATCGGCCGTGAGGCTTGACCATATATCTCGCCCCGCCTTTGCGAGTTTACCGGATCGCTTGCCAGAGCAATCGTCCCGCCCCGTCGCGAACCCTCGACAGCCCAACCTCGAGCGCGTTCCTCCACGGCAGGAGCCGATCACGATTTCGCCAGCCGGACTCCGGTCGCGTGCTGCGAGCGTACAGCAAGCGGCGGAGAATCCTGTTGATTGCGCAGCCACTTCGGCGTATTCTGTGCCCGATTGAGCACGACCCGAAATCACCCAGCCGGGGGTTTATGAGATCCGCGAAGATCTACGTGCTCCTTGCTTTGATCGCCGGGGGGGCGCTCCTGCCCTACACCCATGACTTCGCGGAGGACACGAAAGGGAAGTGGCAGTTCGGTTTCGGCTTCTCCTACATGTCGACCGTCGACTACATACGAAGCAACGCCGACCTGGCGATTTCGGAGACGGTCAGGGCCCCGGACGGCTCGCTCGCGGCCGTCGGCTCCGTCGACGAACGGCCCGACATCAATATCCTGAATCAGCCCAGCATCCGCGATAATTTCAAGATGGACTTCAACGCCAGCTACGGTCTGACTCGCTGGCTCGCGGTGGAGGCGTCGGCCTCCTATCTCAAGGCTCCGGTCGGCAACATCGAGTTCTATTTCAGGGACGTGCACCAGGGCTTGACCGGTCAGCCGACCAACACCCTGGTCCTTGCGTGCGGTCCAACGCTCACGGTGGACGCCGATCACCCGAACGGCAATGCCCAGCCGTGCTTCAGTTACACCTCCAGCCAGCCGGACGAGATCAAGCACAACACGTTCCTGCCTGTCGGACAGATCACCGAGGTTCCCCTCCTGCTCAGCGGGCTGATCCGCTTCCGGCCGGAGAGCAATTTCGATCCCTACATAGGCGCGGGGATCGGCTACATCCTGGCCAATCTCAAGACGGGGAGCGAGTTCAACCAGAGGGCCCAGGAGATCGCCGCCTTGAAAGTGAGCGTCGCCTCCGAGGGCGAGTTCACGACGAACAATCGCTGTAATCGCGTGGATTTCCCTCTGGGAGTCGACTGCACCAACTTCAAGCCCGGACCGTTCCAGGCAAAAGTGGGGAACGCGTTCGAGTTCCACGCCGTCGGGGGCGTCGATTACTACGTCAAGGATCGGTTCTCGATTTACATGGACGCGCGATACATCTGGACCCAGGGGTCCGTCAACATCACCACGGATGACGCCCACCAGGTCCGGTTCGCCATTCTCGATGACGGTCAGCTGGTCACCCAGACGATCGTGCAGACGTCCCCCGGCGTCTACGGACCCGGGACCTTCAATCCGAACGATCCGAAGACCTGGTATCTGTGGGAGGACATCGGCGTCGCTGCGAACGCCCACTTCCACCAGTTGTGCCCCCAGTGCCAGAACGACGGGTTCCTCGAGACCGAGGACAAGAACGGGAATGGCATCATGGACTCGGCATGCGACGCCACGCACAACTTCTGCGAGGACGAAGGTTGGCTGTACAAGCTGCCCCCGGCGTCGAAGGACAGAGACGAATCGATGAAGATCTTCTGCCCGGCGTGCGCCCACAACTACGGTCCCGGCCCGGACGGCGTCATCGGCACCCAGGATGATGTCGGCTTCGACACCGAGGACGCGAACGGCAATGGCGTTCTCGACCGCTACCTGATCTACGGCGTGGATATCTGCACCACGACCCGGGCGCTCGACAATCCCCGCTGCCGGGCCAACGGCATGAAGCAGGCCCCGCCCGACGACAGCCACGCCAACTACGTCTGGCCGGAAGGTCTGGTCGCTGGCTCACCTCCGTTCTGCGTGAAGCGCCCCGATCAGCTCACCACCTTCAGCGAAAACGGCTGTCCCCCGTTCCCACGGGACGCGAACGGCAACATCAAGGCGCTGGACGGGAACACGTCGGCCGACAACGCCGCCGATACCTACGTGATCCAGGGCGGGCGTATCCGGATGGGCGGGTTCTCCCTTGGGGCGGGTATCAAGTTCACTTTCTGAGCGGTTTCTGGTATAGTCCGTCGCGTACTCATACGGTTTCTCGGCGACCATAGCGGAGGGGTCACACCCGTTCCCATTCCGAACACGGAAGTTAAGCCCTTCAGCGCCGATGGTACTGCGCTGGCAACGGCGTGGAAGAGTAGGACATCGCCGGGATCATTTGAGAAGCCCGTGGGGTTCCCCGCGGGCTTCTTCACTTTGGGGCCGAACCCGCGCTAGAATGAGAGCAGCGCAGTCGCTCCGTTAGAGGGAACTGATGTCCGGCCATTCGAAGTGGCACACCATCAAGCACAAGAAGGCGGCCGCCGACGCCAAGCGCGGGCGCGTGTTCACCAAGCTGATCAAGGAGATCACGGTGGCGGCGCGCCTCGGCGGCGGCGACGCGGAAGGCAATCCGCGCCTGCGCACGGTGCTGCTCGCGGCGAAGTCCGCCAACATGCCGAAGGACAACATCGAAAAGGCCATCAAGAAAGGCACCGGCGAGCTGCCGGGCGTTTCCTATGAAGAGGTGGCCTACGAAGGGTATGGCCCGGGCGGTGTGGCGATGTATGTCCAGGCGCTGACCGACAACCGGAACCGCACTCTCCCCGAGATCCGCCATCTGTTCACCAAGTACGGGGGGAACCTCGGCGAAAGCAATTGTGTGTCGTGGAAGTTCGAGAAGAAGGGGTACATCGTCGTGGCGAAGGACAAGGCGTCGGAGGAAACCCTCCTCGAGGTGGTCCTGGAGAACGGTGGCGATGATGTGCGGGACGACGGCGGGAACTGGGAGATTCTCACGCCTCCGGAGCGGCTCCACGCGGTGAACGAGGCTCTCGGCGCGCGCGGCGTGCAGTCCGCCTCGGCCGAGGTCTCGATGGTCCCGAAGGACAGCGTCAAGGTCGAGGGGAAGAAGGCCCAGCAGCTGTTGTCGATGATGGAAGCGCTGGAAGAGCACGAGGACGTGCAGAACGTCTGGGCGAACTTCGACATCGACGAGGCGGAGATCACCGAGCAGCGAGCCGCCTCGTAGCCGTGCTGATCCTCGGGATTGATCCCGGCTCGGGATCGACCGGTTACGGTGTCATCGACTCGCGCGCCGGCCGGCTGCGAGTCCTCTCTCGGGGCGCGATTTCGCCACCCGCCGACCTTCCGTTCCTGAGCCGCCTGCCGTACATCGCCGCCGGGATCGAATCGCTGATCCGCAGCGTCGCGCCGGAAGGGGCCGCGATCGAAGACGTGTTCCACGCCCGTAACAGCCGTGTCGCGCTGCAGCTCGGGCACGTCCGCGGCGCCGCCCTCCTCCCGCTGTTGCAGGCGCGTGTTCCGGTCTTCGAATACTCTCCCCGTCTGGTCAAGAAGGCCGTGACCGGCAGCGGAGCCGCCGAGAAGGAGCAGGTGCGCAGAATGGTCCGCCTGCTGCTGGGTCTAGGGGAGAGTCCGCTCGGTCTGGACGCCTCGGACGCTCTGGCGGTGGCGATCTGTCATGCTCATTCGGTCCCGTATCATCGTCTGCGGGAGTCCGCTGCACGGGCGTGAGCGCATGAGCTCGCAGGCGGCCGGCGCTGAGGCGCGAGCGTGAGGCGCTTCGTCCTCGCGTCCCTCCTCCTGGCGGCGTCCGCGGCGCTGGTCTTCTCTTGCCTGTTGCGCGTCCGCCCGGGCGACCTGGCCGTCGTCTCCTGGCGCGGCGGCGGCACGCCGGACCTGCGTCAGCCCGGTCTGTCGTTCCGTCTGCCGATCCTCCAGAGGGTGACCCGGTACCCCGCGGGACTGATCGAGACCCACGCCAGGCTGCAGGCCGCTTCCCGCGAGGGCAGCTCGATCGAATTGCCGTACGCCGTCCGCGCGCACCCCGATCCGCAGACCCTCCTGGCGCTGCATCGCGATGGTGGCGCGGAGGGCGCGGCGGCCGCGCTGCGCTCTCTGGTGGAAGCGCAGCTCAAGAGAAGCGCCGCCTCCACCGGGACCTACGATCTCGCCTCCGGCACCGCCTCCGATGCGATCGCCGGCGGCGTGCGGCACGCCCTCGAAGACCGGCTCGGACCGCGCCTCGAGATCTCCCTGGAGACGCCGGTGGCGTCTCCCCAAGTGCGGGCGTCCTTCGAGCTGCAGGGGATCTACGGCCGCAGGGTCGAGACCGGGGTGCGGGTCCTCCTGGTGGGAATCGACGGCGCCGACTGGACCGTCATGGATCCGCTCATTTCAGCCGGTCGGCTGCCGAACCTCAAGCGGCTCAAAAAGGAGGGAGCGTGGGCGCGCATGCGCTCGAACACGCCGATGCTCTCGCCGCTCTTGTGGACCTCGGTGGCGACCGGCAAGACGCCCGACCGGCACGGCATCAACGATTTTCTGGTGACCGATCCACGCACCGGTCGCCGGATGCCGATCAACTCCACGTTCCGGAAGACCAAGGCGATCTGGAACATCCTGACGGAGGCGGGTCTGCCGTCCGACACGATCGCGTGGTGGGCCACCTGGCCGGCGGAGACCGTTCAGGGGCATCTGGTCTCCGATCGGGTGGCCTATTCCACCTTCGATCTCAAGGCGCCGAAGCAGAAGCAGGGGGCCGTCTTTCCTCCCGACTACGCGACGGTCGTCGACCGCCTGCGCTTTCCCGAGGAGGCCGTCACCTTCGACCGCGTCGCGCGATTCCTGCACATCACCCCCGAGGAGTTCAGGAGGGCGCGGGCGGCGGCCGGCCGGCCGGACGAGCCGGCGGAGAGGGACGAATCGATCAACGCCATGACCCGGGTGCTGGCGTCGACCGAGACCTACCGGCGCGTCGCCCTCGACCTGCTGGATCGCGACGCCCAGGAGGGCGCCCCGGCCCGCCTGTTCGCGGTCTATTTCGAGGGGGTGGACGAGGTGAGCCACCGGTTCGCGCACTGCGCCCCCCCACGCGACCCGCTGTGCTCGGACCCGGATTACCGGAGCTTCAAGGACGCCGTCGCGTCCTTCTACGTCTATCAGGACGCCATCCTGGGAGAGATCCTGGAGCGCTCTCGGGGCGCGACGGTCATCGTGATGTCCGATCACGGCTTCGCGTCGGGAGCCGACCGTCCTCGGGACATGAAGCCGTTCATCGAGGGGCGGCCGGGGCTCTGGCACAACCTGTTCGGCATCTTCCTGATCCAGGGTCCGCTGGTCCGGCGGGGCGAGATTCCGCCGATCTCGCTGTACGACGTCACCCCGACGATCCTGTATCTCCTCGGCCTGCCGTTGCCGCAGGACATGCCCGGAAAGCTCATCGAGCCGGCCCTGGCGCCCGATTTCCTGGCGGCCCACCCGATCGTCCAGGTCCCGTCGTACGAAGGGCTCGCAGGCGCGCGCACGGCGTCCTCGGTCGCCTCGTCCTCGCCGGAGGGCGCGCAGGCGACGGGGGATGAGGCCACGGAGCGGGAGATGATCGCCCAGCTGAGGAGGCTCGGCTATATCGGAGGGGCGGAGGCGGGCGGGTCCAGGGTTGTCTCGCCCGGCACCGATCCTGGCGGCAGCACGGCCCCGCTACCGGCATCGCCCGGGGGGCCATTGGCCCGGGAGGACCGCCCGGCTGGCGGCAGAGCCGGCCCCGCTTTCGGGGCGACGGGTGGAATGCCGACTATCCTGTATCACGTGAACCTCGGGTCCGTGTACGTCGCCAAGAGGCAGTTCGATCAGGCCGAGAAGGAGTTCCAGACCGCCCTCCGCCTCGATCCGACGTCGACGCAGGTGGCCTCGGGAATGGCGCTCCTGGAGGAGGCCCGGGGGAACCTCGACAAGGCGCTGGAGCACCTGCAGACGATGGTGCAGCTGGAGACCGGAGACGATCACGTCGCCGTCGTGAAGATCGCCGAGCTGTTCATCCGCCTCGGCCGCCCGGCCGACGGGCTGGCCTACGCGCGCGCGCTGGAGCCGCGCCATCGCGGGGGGGATCTGAGAGAGCTCGGTCTGCGCGTCGCGCTCGGGATGCTGAACGCTGCGTCCGGCCGGACCTCGGATGCAGAGACGGCCCTCCTGCGCGCCCTGGCGATCGACCCGGCCTCGCTGGGGGCCATGCAGGAGCTGTTCCCGCTCTACGACGGCCAGGGCCGAAGCGCTGATCTGCGGCCGCGCCTCCAGGCGGCCCTGGCGAAGAACCCCCGGTCGGCGATGCACCACAACTGGCTCGGTCTGGTGCTGAGACGGCAGGGCGACCTGCGCGGCGCCGAGCAGGAGCTCGAGAAGGCCATCGAGCTGGCTCCGGAGCTGGTGGGGGCCATGGCGAACCTGGGGTCGATCTACCTGCAGGAGGGACGGCGGGACGACGCGGTGCGCGTCCTCAGGCGCGCCCTGGAAAAGGACCCGCGCAACCTGGAGTCGCGCACCAACCTGATCGTGGCGCTCGGGCTGCAGCACGACGTGGAGGGCGCCCGCGGGCTGGTGAAGGAAGCGGAGGAGCTGGGCCTGCGCGCGCCCCTGTTCTACAACGGTCTCGCGTACGCGCTCTACATGAACGGCCGCAACGACGAGGCGCTGGAGGCGATCCGGCAGTCCCTCAAGATCGACCCGCGCCAGAGCGAGGCGCGGAAGCTGCAGGCGGAGATCGAGCAGGGTCGTCCCACCGACTCCCTGCCGTACAGGTGACGGTCGCGTGATCGCGAGGCTCAGCGGCACTCTGGTGGAGAAGCGGCCCGGCACGGCGGTCGTGGACGTCGGCGGAGTGGGCTACCAGGTGTCGATCCCGCTCTCGACCTATGACGAGCTGGGGGAAATCGGGGCGCGGGTGGAGCTGCACGTGCACACCCACGTCCGGGAGGACGCGCTCGCCCTGTTCGGATTCCACTCGCGGCGCGACCGGGACCTCTTCACCCGCCTGCTTGCCGTGAACGGAATCGGGCCGCGGACCGCCCTGGCCGTTCTCTCCGGTCTCGGAAGCCATGAGCTCGTCGCATCGGTGCGGGCGCGCGACGTGGCCCGCCTCTCCTCGGTCCCGGGAGTCGGACGCAAGACGGCCGAGCGCATCGTCGTCGACCTCGCCGGTCGCCTGGAATCCCTGGCGGATCCGGGGGACGAAGGCCCCGCGGCCGGACCCGCCGGGGCGGCCAGCCGTGCCGACATCCGGCAGGATCTCGTCTCCGCCCTCGTCAACCTCGGCTACAATGCGCGGGTCGCGGCCGACGCGGCCGGGCGGGCGCTGCGAGGCTCGTCCGCTCCCGCGCCGGCCTTCCAGACCCTGCTTCGCGAGACGCTCAAGCTCCTGTCGCGCTGAGCGCACGCAGACGCCGCTCCGCGGGGATGCTCGCCGGCCGCGGCCTTGCCGGGGATGACGCCGTGAGGAACGAGCGGGACGGGGGCTCGCCGGGGACCGGCCAACGCCCCCCTCGCAAGCCGGTCCGCCCGCCCCCACCGGAGGTCACCGATGCCGGCGCCGGGCTTCTCGATCCCTCGGTTCAGCAGGAGGACCGGGGCTTCGATCCGACCCTGCGGCCGCGCTCGCTCGACGAGTACGTCGGGCAGGAAAAGGTCAAGGCCAACCTGACGGTGTTCATCCGTGCGGCCCGGGGGCGCGGCGAGCCGCTCGATCATGTCCTGCTCTACGGCCCGCCCGGCCTCGGCAAGACCACGATCGCCCACATCCTGTCCCGCGAGATGGGCGTGGCGCTGAAGAGCACCTCGGGCCCCGCCATCGAGCGCGCCGGCGATCTGGCGGCGATCCTCACCAACCTGGAGGGCGCCGGCATCCTGTTCATCGACGAGATCCACCGGCTGGCCCCGGTGCTCGAGGAAATCCTGTACCAGGCGATGGAGGAGTTCCGGATCGACATCGTCATCGGCCAGGGTCCGATGGCGCGCACCGTGAAGATCGACCTGCCCCGCTTCACCCTGGTCGGCGCCACCACGCGCGTCGGGCTCCTGACAGGCCCGCTGCGCGACCGGTTCGGGATCGTGCACCATCTCGATTTCTACCCGGTGGAAGATCTCGTCCGCATCGTGCGGCGATCGGCCTCCATTCTGGGGATCGACGTCGCTCCGGAAGGGGCGAGCGAAATCGCCCGCAGGTCCCGCGGCACGCCGCGCATCGCCAACCGCCTGCTGAAGCGGGTGCGCGATTTCGCGCAGGTCGAGGACGACGGCCGCGTCACGGGCCCCGTGGCGGAGCGCCACCTCGAGCGTCTGGAGGTCGATCGGTTCGGTCTGGACCTTCTGGACCGTAAGATCCTCCTGACCATCCACGAGAAGTTCGACGGCGGGCCGGTCGGCGTCAACACCATCGCCGCCGCCCTGGGCGAGGAGCGCGACACCATCGAGGAGCTGTACGAGCCTTATCTGATGCAGATCGGCTTTCTCGACCGCACCTCGCGTGGCCGGCGGATCACGCCGCGCGCTCTCGATCATCTGAAAGCGGCCCGACGGGCGGGGCAGGGGCGTCTCTGGGAGTAGGTCCGCCTCGACGCTCATCCCGGCGCGGCGCCGCGCTCATTCGAATCGAAGGCAAAAAAAAGGGGCCCCTCGCGGGGGCCCCTGTCGTAACGACCGGAATCCTCAGGGCATGCAGGCGTTGGCCTGCGCGGCCGTCGCAACGCTGGGCAGCTTGTAAGCGGACGCGTTGGACGTCGGGCAGCCGTAGTCGACCTGGAGCTGGTTGCCCTGGAGCGGTCCCGCCTGCAGGGCGTTCAGGCAGGCGTTCCCGGCACCGGCGCACTGGGAGTCCGTGGCGCAGAAGGCGAACGGGCTCAGACGGCACCGACTCGGATTGACGCAGCCGAGATTGGTGTTGATCTGGTTGGCCGGCGCTGCATCTGCGACATAGAACGTGGCCGTGCCGACGGTCGGGTTCGGATCGTCCGTCTGCGTGAGCGCGACGGCGACGTTCCCGGCGGTCGGGTTCTGGTTCTTCTTGAAGCAGGCCGTGTTCGCCGTGTAGTCCCAGTTCGGCGGCACGCTGTCGATCGCTCCACCGTTCGCGCTGCCAAGAGACGTGATGTTCCCTCGGTAGACGTCGACCTGGAATCCGGTGGGAGTGTACAGATTCAGCGTCGTCGCGCCCGTGCCGGCCGTGTACTGCACGCCGGTGGTCGCGTCGAAGGCGCTGTGAACCGAGCCGAACGACACGCCGTCCGTCCCCGAATAGACCGGCACGGTGACGGTGGCGCCGGTGACGCTGGTGCACGACGTGTCCGAACTGCAGCGGACCTGCACCGAGTACGTCGCGATCTGCTCCGGGCTGTCCTGGAAGAAGGTCTTGCTGCTCCAGTCCTGCACCACAGAACCGTTCTTGGTGAACTGGAACTGCGGGACGCCGTTGGTGCAGCCGCCCGGAATCGTCGAGGCCACGCCCGAGATACGGACCGAATGACCGGATCTGGGCACGTAGCTGGACCCGTCGAAGATGACGCCGTTCAGGTCCGTCGCCTTGATCTGCGGCAGCGTCCCCTTGTCCGTCGCGGCGGTCGTCTCGTCGCAGAAGGTCGCGGGGTTGGTCGGGCAGGACGATCCCGGCGGGATCGGCCGCGGGTCGAGCACGGGGAGGGTCTGCTGCGTCAGGGCGCCGCCGATGGTGATGTTGTCGAGCCACCATCCGTCGTCGTTGGCCGACGTCGACCAGCCGGGACCGGTCTCGAAGTACGACTGCTGCGTGGAGTCGAGATAGGTCCACGTCTCACCGATCCAGCGGATGCGGACGCGCCCGCCGAGGTACGGCTTCAGGTTGAACTGGGTCTGCACCCAGACGCCCTTGCCGGAGGGATCCACGACGCCCGGACCCGCGCAGTCGACGACGACAGCGGAGGTCGTTGCGGTCGGGTGCCCGCAGTGAGACCAGGCGCCCTGCGGGAAGCAGATCGTTTCATGCACGCCGCGCGGAGCCGGGGCGGCGGTGCCGGTGTCGGTCGGGGTCTGGAGGCAGGTCGTGTTGTTGACCGTGGAGAAGGCGTCCGCCTTGTGGTCGTAGACGTTGACGGACGGAACCAGCTTGTCCCAGGGACCCCAGTCGTCGACGGCGGCGTTCTGGTCGCGATCGACCTGAATCTGAACGTCCGCGCAGTCGGCGCACTGGTTGGCGTTACCCGGTCCGAACCCCTCGTTATCCATCAGATCGACGATGTGATAGAACGACATCGTCAGATCCTCCGGATGCCCCGCTCGCCGGCCGAGAGCCAGGTTGATCGGCGACGACACGAACGCCTGCAGGGTCCGGAAGTGCGTGGTGTCACCCTCGGTCGACAGGGCCAGGTCGAAGTGCGCCCCCATGTGCAGCGAGTTGGGCGGCGTGAACGCCTTGGCGCCGTCGGCCGGCGTGTTGAACGAGCAGCCCTGACAGCCACCCTTGACTCCGCCCGTGAAGGTGCCGCTCTCGTTGTTGGGGCAGAGCGCCGGGTTGTTCGGCGGGCAGTGCAGGTGCCAGTCCATCGGGAAGTCCGGGTCGAGGATGCACCCGGGGTTGTTCTGCAAGGGCGTCAGGAAGCCGCCGCACGGCGTTCCGGCGATCAGGTCGCTGCCGATGCCGGTGTAGGTGCCGTGCATGTAGAAGCCGTGCGACGTGACCCCCGTCCCGGCGTCGGTCGAGCGGAACGTGTCGTTGACGGTGAACTTGCCGTCGCCGTCCCGATCGTTGTCGAACGACTCGAAGATTGTTCCGTCGTCGGAGGTGCCGGTGATGCCGTCCGGTCCGGCCACGTACGGCAGCGCCCCACCCGGCGCGCTGATGTCGGCCAGCAGCTTGAAGCAGGCCGGCGACGCCGTGCCGAGCGACTCGTTGGCCGTCACGCCCAGGCACAGCTGGATCGTGGTCGGGGCGGCCGGGTTGGTCGAGTTCAGCGTGTCGCTCGCCCGGAACTTGAAGAGCTGCGGGTCGGCCGGGTTGAGGCTGCCGAGAACGACCTCGGCGTTGGCCGGCAGGCTCGGGGTCGAGACGGTCGGCGAGATGATGCACGCCACGTTCGGATCGGCCGACGTCAGCGTGAAGGCCGCGTCGGTGAGGCTGAACCCGAGGTTCTTGACGCGCACCTGGACGATGCCGGTTTCGCCGGTGTCCGGGAACGGGTCATGGTCGCCGTCGAGGTCGACGTAGTCGGCGTCCAGAACGGCCAGACGCGCCAGCGGGAAGACACGGCAGGAGAGCGTGCCGGTGAAGGTGACGATGTCGTCCGGGACGCCGTTGAAATCGTCGTCCAGCGAGCCGGATGGATCGCACTCGTCGCCCAGACCGTCGCGGTCGGAGTCGAGCTGCCGCGGCGGGTTCGAGCCCGGGATGATCGTCGGGTTGTAGATGTCCGGGCAGTTGTCCAGGTGGTCGGTCACGCCGTCGAGATCGGCGTCGTCGTCCACCGTCGAGCAGGCCGCATTCACGGCATGACTGACGGCCGTCTGGCAGTGCGGTCCGGGAACCGCCGGCAGGGCGGGGCACTGTGAGTCGGTCGTGCAGACGGTGCCGGGCGCGTTCGAGCAGATGTGGATGACGGTGATACCCGCGCAGTCGCCGTCGCAGGCGTCGCCGAGGCGGTCGCCGTCGGAGTTCTTCTGGTTGGCGTTGGCGGTCAGCACGCAGTTGTCGTTGAAGTCGAACTTGCCGTCGCCGTCCAGATCCTGGGTGGTGCTGGAGCAGGCGGCCCCGTGATCCAGGGTGCCCGGCTCCTGACCCGGGTTGTAGACGTCGGGGCAGTTGTCGTCGCTGTTGCCCCTGCCGTCGCCGTCCACATCGTCGTACTCGCAGGCATCGCCCACGCCGTCGGTGTTGACGTCGGCCTGGGTCGGGTTGGCGACGTTGACGCAGTTGTCGCACAGATCGCCGACCCCGTCGCCGTCGGCGTCCGCCTGGTTCGGGTTGTAGATCAGCGGGCAGTTGTCGGTGCCGCCGTCGATCGGCGCCAGGACTCCGTCACCATCGAGGTTGTTGAACAGATCCTCGCCCGCCTGACCGTCGCCGTCACCGTCGCAGCCCGGATCGACGTAGTAGACGATGAAGGTGCTGTCGGTCGACGGATTGACGAACACGTTGTTCGGCGTGTTCGCCGTGCCCGAGAAGGCCACGGTGCCGCGGAAGAAGCCCGGGCTGCCGGCAACGGCGTTGAGCGTGTAGCTCTTGGAGTTCGGCCGGAAGACCGAGAAGCGGTTCGTCGAGAACACGTTCGAGTCGCTGTCGGTCACGACGTTGACCTGGACGCTCGGCGTGTTCGCCGGGAGCTTCGGATCCATCACCGTGATCTCCATCGACTCTTCGCACTCGTACAGGTTCGTGCGATCAGCGGTGAGCGTGGCGCACTGGCCGCCGGCCGGGTTGCCCGGCGTGTTGAAGCGGCTGCAGGCGGGCGTGGTCTCGGGGCCCGGGTGGAACTCGTCCCACTCGAACACCACGTCGTCGAGACCCCAGCCGTAGTCGGTCAGGTGGGCCGGCGACTCGATGCCGTAGAACCCGAAGGCGATCGCCCAGCGGTTGCCCGCGGTGCCGGGGGTGTAGAACAGGTCCCTCTCCGTCGCGGCGAGACCGGTCCGGTTGTCCGTCACGAGACCACCCTCGAAGCCGACCAGCGACGCGTCCCAGTTGCGCACGGGACCGTAGGTGGTCAGGCTGAACGTTTCGAGCGTGCAGGTGCCGCCCGTGCCGCAGTCGCTGTTCGCCTGGCAGGGGCCGCCGGGGGTCGGACCACCGGTGCAGACGCCCGGAACCGGCTGGCCGGCCAGCGGGAACTTCAGCTGGAAGGGGCCTGCCGTCGGGATGGGCGACTTCGAATCCGGGTTGCTGTTCTGGGTGAACCCGGTGAAGCCGGTCTCACCGCCGCCGTCGATCGGCGTGCCGCCGTTCGGGTCGTTGAACGGCCCGAAGGTGCGCTGGGCGACGTAGTTGGGCGGGCTGGCCGGGTCGATGCCGTAGCTGTAGCCGAAGTACTGCTGGCCGTATCCGGCCAGGTCCGCAGTCATCCTCGGCCAGCCACCGAACCGGCGCGCATAGTACGCGTCAAGCTCCTGGCAGAAGAAGCAGTTGGTGCCGTCCTCGTCCAGGTTGTTGTCGATGTTGAGCCCCACGCCGTTGTACGAGGCGTCCTGCTCCTGGTCTTCCAGGTTGAAGGCGATGCGCTGGAACTCGACGCCGTAGTTGAAGCCCAGGGAGTCGGGCTCCTGGTGCACCTTGGCGATGATCGGCGAGTGCAGGATGTCCAGGATGACCTCGACGTTGTTCTCGGTGTTCGGATCCTGCGGCACCGAGTGGTCCTCGCAGGCGGTCGCCGACGGCCCGGGAGTGGCGGGGTTGGCGTCACCCGTGTGCCAGATTCCGTAGGGGTTGTTTGCGGGGGCGCTCGACTGATAGCCGCACAGGCCGCTGGTCATGTACGTCCACAACGGGTTGGGGGGCAGGGTGTCCGGCGTGCTGCCCGGGTGCCGGACCGGGACCCAGCCGCCGTTGCCGGTGTCGAAGTGCCAGGGAACCTTGTCTCCGCTGCTCGGCCCCGTCGCGGAGAACAGGATGCCGCGGTCCAGGGTGGAGTTCGGGATGATGTCCATCTCGTTCGGGTCGAGGACGCCGTTGTTGTTGAGATCCTCGCCGAGCAGGTTGGTGATGGTCGGCGTGCCGTTGATGGTGACGCCCGTGGTGAACAGGGTTGAGAACGTCACGTCCTCGTCCGGCACGATGTAGCGGAGGAACGGGTCGAGCTGGTCCGGCTTGTCGATCACCTGGTTCCGGTTCAGGTCGCGGATCTCGCGGCCGCCGGTGGGGAAGTCGGTCGAATAGTGGAACGTCTGGCGATCGGCGTTGATGGCGCTGGTGAACGCGAACGACTCCCGCTCCATGCGCTGCCCCTTGTTCAGCGAGTCGAGGGTCAGCGTCATCGTCACCTTGCGGCTCGCCGCCGGCAGGGCGTTCGCCAGCGTCGGGTCGACGAAGACGTGGAAGAACAGGCCGTTCACCGCGCTGGCCGGCAGGCGGCCCAGGTTCTTCGGAGAGTCCAGGACGCGGATGGCGCCGGCACCGGGGCCCGAGGGCGTCAGGGTGCCGGTCACGTCGCCGTAGTCGTCGCCGCTCTTCGAGAGACCGCGGCCGCGGTTCAGAAGCGCAATCCCGTAGGTCACGGTCTCGCCCGCGTCGAGGTTCTCGTCGTTGTCGCAGCCGCCGGCGACCTGCAGGGTCGGGCCGACCGCGTTGTTGTCGATGATCAGGAACTGGCCCGGCAGGAAGTTCGGGGTGCAGTCGACCCGGGCCGAGGCCGCCACGGGCGACTGACCGGCCGCCGCGTAGGTGGCGAACACCAGCATGCCGTTGTCGGCCTCGAGGATGCCGTCGTTCGGAACGGCCGGACCGGTGGCCAGGCGGATCGGAACGCCGGACGACCGGGTCACGCCCGCGACGCTGCCGGCGCTGAAGCCGATCCCGGTCTCCGTGTCGAGGATCGTTCCGTCAGGTCTCTTGACCGTGAAGGTGGTCGAGGCGGTCGAGCGGCTGACGCCGGACCCGGCCGTGCCGTCGAAGATCTCCGCCAGCAGGTTGTCCGAGCAGGTGTACCGGATCTTGTCGACCGAGATGCTGCTGGACGGGAAGCTGGTCGGTCCCTTCGCCGGCGCGGCTTCCGCCGCGTCGTGGAACACCGGACCGGAGACCAGCAGGGCGTACGTCTGGCCGCCGAGGTCGAGCCATCCGTTGGCGTTCGCGTCCTCGGTCGGGCAGTTGCCGGTGTACAGGCCGGTGCAGCAGGCCACCGGGGTGCCGGCGCCCGTGCAGATCTGGTTCTGGCTGTCGAGACGGCGGTTGCCGGTGCAGGAGCCGGCGCCCGCGCCGGTGCAGCAGCCGAACGGGGCCCCGGCGCCGGTGCACTGGGTATTGCCGGTGTCCTCGTTCGCGCCGGTCACGGTGATCTGGCCCGGAGTGGTGCCGCCGGAATTGGGCGGGCACTGGGCCGACGTCGTGCTCCGCTTCACGGTGACTTCCCACCTGCCGACGTAGATCTGCGAGTCGTTCGAGGCGTCGGCGTCGTTGCTCAGGTCCCAGGTGAGATGGATCGCCTCCTGCGGGTTGCGGCAGTCGTGCGTCTCCGGCTGTCCTACCGTGCGCAGCTTCGACCACTGGTCGCTGAACTGGTTCAGCGTGCCGGGGTAGACGTTGCCGTCATAGAACAGGTTGTCGTTCGCGGCGGTGGCCGGGCAGGCCGATCCGTCCGGTTTCGTGTCGGTCGACCTCAGACAGTTGTCGGGCCCCGGGCTCTCGAGAACGAGGTCGAGGTCGTTGACCAGCGGGCCGCCGCTGGCGGGGTTCGAAGGCGGATCAGTCCAAGCGAGACCGACCCGCATCTGACCATGGTTGACCGCCAGCCCGCCCGTGCCGCCGGAGTTGGTGACCGTCTGCGGGCTGGAGACGAAGAAGCTGTGCGTCTGGCTCGTGTGCGCGTTGTCGATCGGCGCCTCGCCGGTGGCGAGGTCGTCCCAGATCAGGACGGCGCGCGCCGGGTATTCCAGGGTCTCGAGACCCGCTCCAGCGGGGGTCCGGTTGCCGTTCGGGATCCCGAGGACGAAGTTCTTCGACCAGTTCGGCAGCGGCAGCACGTGCGACAGGATCGGCAGCCCATACCCCTGCTCGCTGTTCCCCATGACGCCGACATTGACGCCCGCGACGGTGCCCAGATCCATGCCGCGGGTCCGGCGGATCGCCTTCTCGGAGACCTCCTCGCCCTGCGTCCTGACGTTGGTTCCGAACTTGGCGGAGGCGATCAGGGCGGCCTTCACCAGAGCGCCCGAGACGTTCGGGACGCGGTTGGCGGCGACCCGGTCCCCGGTCGGGTACAGCCCCTGGGCGAAGTAGTCGCGGACGAGGGCCGCCTCGCCCATCACGTTGGCCGCCGAGTACGAGGTCCCGAAGTTCCCCTCGTCGATCTGGTTGTCGATCGGAATGAGGTTGTCGTCGTCACGGCTGCGGAACACGGCGATCGACGAGGTCTCGAAGTTGTTCCCGATCAGGTCGCTGCCCGGGGCGAACAGAATCGGCGCCATGCGCAGCGATTCCGGGGTCGCAGGGCCGCGCGACGAGAAGGTGGCGTGGTTGGCCTGGCAGTCGTTGTTGCCGAACACGGTCATGCAGTCGGAACGGCTCGTCCCGACCGCGATCAGGTTCTTCGCGGTGGACGGCGGCGCGACCTGGATCGGCTTCGGGTGCGGGTTGGTGCACGGCACCGGGCAGTCGTCGGCAGCCGTCCCGTTGAGCAGGTCGGGGATGATGCGCAGCCACAGTTCCGGACGGTTGTTGCCGATGTTGGCGCCGTTGTTGCCGACCGGCGCCACGACCATGAAGTCACGATTGTTGTAGAGGAATACGTCGATGTCCGCCGACTGCTGCGGGTAGGTGCCGTTGGTCGGCAGGAACTGGCTGGTCTGGAAATTGTCGGGAGCGCCGAACGGCGTGATCGCCAGATGGACCTCGTTCTCGCCGCCGACGATGCCGGCGCACGCCCCCGTGCCGCCGGACTTCGGGCAGATCAGCTCGTTGAGCCGGTCGCGCAGCCGGCCCGGATTGACGTTGCCGCCCTTCTCCACCAGCGCGTTCTGGGTGCACTGGCTGCGGTCCGCCAGGTCGGTCACGATGATGCGGGCGCCGCGCGCCACGCCGTCCAGGTTGGCGTTGAAAATCTGACCGGAGATGCTGGTCTTGTTCGCGTCGGTGGCGAACACGCCCAGCTGCGACGGGTAGGCCGCGATGACGCTGGCCACCGTGTTGCCGTGGCTGCCGCCGCCGTCGAGGACCGCGTCGCAGTCGTTGCCGTTGTCACGCGTTTGGATGATCGAGTGGACCTTCCGGTGATTCGGGCTGGGGAAGATGTGGGCCAGGCCGTCCGAGACCTGGGTGGCCGTCTGCGAGAAGCTCGCGGTGTCGGCGCTGATGCCGTTGTCGAGGACGCCGACGATCTGCGGCGGCACCGGGTCCGGGTTGTTGATGGCGTTGTTGCGCTGGCCGTCACCGTTGCTGTCGATACCGCCGCCGTCCACGCCCAGATCGTCGAACGGACGGATGTCCAGACCTTCCGTCGCCGACCCGACCTGCATGGTCGGACCGTTCTTGGCGTTGTTCTCCATGAACTCCAGGAGCTCCTGCCCGTGCAGGAGCTCGGGGATGCGAACCAGCTTGTCGAGCGACTTGTGATCGACCTTGACCAGGAGCCCCGAGCCGTCGAAGCCGTAGTTCGCGACGTCGACCACGCCGGGGATCTTCTCGATCTTGCCCTTGACCGCCGTGACGTCGCTGCCGGGAACGAGGTCGACCTCGAGGAGGAAGTTCGTGTCCAGCGCCCTGGCCCTCTCGATCAGGGGGCGCTTGCCGGTCTGCAGGTCAATCTTGTCGGCCGGCTGCATGGCGAAGATGAACCGGATGTCCTCGTTCTGGCGGAGCGCACCGAAATGGCGCGGCTCGACGTACGCCACGATCGTGGAGTTCGGCCCATACGAGATGATCGTCTTGACCTGGCCGCGCAGCCGTTCCAGGACGGCGTCGAGGCCCTTCGAGGCGATCGCTTCCGGCCGGAGCATGATGTAGTTCACGCCGGCCGCCAGCATCCCCTTCGTCCCCACCCGGGTGATTTCCGCCTCGCTGAACTTGAGGTCGCCGGGGAGATCGCGCAGCGTCGCGTCGACGTTCGCCGGGTCGATGTCGGCGATGGTCGTCCGCAGCAATCCCTTCTTCCCGGTCTGGTCGCGGCGCGCCACACTGAAGGCGTCCCCGAAGACCGCGTAGTCGGCCGGCCGCAGCGTCACCGGGGGCAGTTTCGCCCGCATACGGGCCGCCAGCCTCTCGTCGTTCTGGTCGAGGGCGCGACCGAGCGCGTCATCATCGGTACCCTTCGGGGCGATCGTCGTGGTGCGCGACGCCCAGAGGAGCATCAGCGGGCCGGCCAGCATCAGGCACAGGCCGAACGCGACCAACAAACGGATGCACTTTGTCTTCGAAAGTGCGTTCATTCTTGTCCTCCTTGGTGGGCTGCTACCGCTTCTTGGGCGGAAAATGAAGACATCGGGACCCCCGGGTACGACCCGGAAGCCGCAGGGGTACATGGCGTCGTCCGGCCAAAACCTCGACCGGAAGCGCGGCGGGCGATGGGGAACCCCCCCACGACAACCTCGCTATCCTTTTGTCAGACTAGGCAGTCGGCCTTGCTAAAATGACGGCGAACTTTGTAATGCGGTGCCCATATACTGTCAAGCCTTCGGACTGTCAAGGAAAAGTTAGGGAGCATCAAAAAGTGGGTGTCCGGAGCGCCAGCCGTTCGTTGACAGCCATATAGCGGACGCATTAAGATGCGCGCATGCCGAATAACTCCCGCGAAATCAGCACGGCGAACGCCGGTGCGGCGCTCGATCGCCCGGCGCCGGCGCTGCCGGGCGTCCTGGCGCGGGTGCCGGCCGTCATGGCGTTCGCCCTCCTGACCTGGGCCGGCGCCAGAATCTCGGTGCCGCTGCCGTTCACGCCGATCCCCGGCACGCTTCAGGTGCTGGCTGTTCTCCTGGCCGGGGCGATCCTCGGACCGCGTGCGGGTGCGGCCAGCCAGGCGGCCTATCTCCTGGCGGGTCTGGCCGGCCTGCCGGTGTTCGCGCTGCCGGGATCCGGTCCGGCCTATCTGCTCGGACCGACCGGCGGTTATCTTCTGGGGTTCGTGGTCGCGGCGTACGTGACCGGCGCTTCGATCAACGGGCTGAGGCGCTTCGGTCTCCCGGGCGCGGGACTCGCGTTCCTGGCGGGCGCTGTCGTGATTCACGTCTGCGGGTGGGCCTGGCTCTCCGTGCTCCTGGGAGACGCGGGCTCGGCGCTGCGCGCCGGCCTCCTGCCTTTCGCGCTCTTCGACCTCGCGAAGATCGTCGTGGCGACCGGACTCTACGCCGGGTACAGGCGATGGAAGGTCCGTACTCCGTCCTGAAGGCCGTTCTGCGGGAGATCGGCCCCTGTCTCGTCGCCTTCTCCGGCGGCGTGGACAGCACGTTCCTGCTCCGGGTCGCGCACGACGTCCTCGGTGACAAGGTCGCCGCCGTGACCGCCGTCTCGCCGTCGCTCGCCGCCGCCGAGCGTCAGGAGGCCGAGAGCCTGGCGCGGCTCATCGGCGTCCGTCACCTCCAGGTCCGCACCGAAGAGATCGACGATCCGCGCTACCTGCGCAACGACGCGGCACGCTGCTACTACTGCAAGAGCGAGCTGTTCCGCGTCATGCAGACGCTGCTCCGCGCGGCCGGCGGCGGCGCGATCGTGTACGGGGCGATCGTGGACGATCTGGGCGACGACCGCCCCGGCATGCGCGCCGCCGCGGAGGCCGGCGTGCGCGCACCCCTGGTCGAGGCCGGCATGACGAAGACGATGATCCGGGAGCTGTCGCGTCGCCTCGGTCTCCCGACCTGGGACAAGCCGGCCATGGCCTGTCTCGCCTCCCGCATTCCGCGTCTCGTGCCGGTGACGCGCGAGGCCCTCCTCCGGGTCGAGCGCGCCGAGGCGGCGATACGGGCGCTCGGGTACCGTCAGGTGCGCGTCCGGCTGCGCGGGGACGACGCGCGGATCGAGCTCGATCGCGACGGCTTGCGGCGATCGGCCCCGGCGCGCGCGAGACGGCGCCTGCTGCAGGCGGTGCTCGCGGCCGGATTCCGCGATGTCCTCGTCGATCCGCAAGGCTACCGCCCCGGTGGCCGAGCGCCGGCGCCCGCCCTCCCATCCGTCCCGGAAACCTAGGGACGGGCGCCCTGGACCAGCCCCGCCCGGAATCGTCGGGGATCTCCGACCGGAAGATCCTGCTCTCCTTCATGGAGATCGCGGCGGCCACCGCGGGCGCGGATGATCTCGACGCGGTCCTCGAGGTGATCGCTCGATCGCTGCGGCGTCTGTTCCCGGTGGACGGCGCCGGGCTCGGTCTCCTCGAGGGTGACAGCGTGATCCTGCGCCAGGTGCTCGGGCGCGACGGGTCGGCGCCGCGCGATCCCGAGCGGCTGCCCGCGGACGCCACGCACCTGATGGGCTGGGTCATCCGCCACGAGAAGGCGCTCTGGCGCAACGACGTCTCCGCGGAGATGCGTTTCGTCGAGAAGGCGGCGCGCGGGGGCCTGCGCAGCGACATGACCATTCCGCTGCGCGCCCGCGGCCGGGTGATGGGCGCCTTCCGCGTCGGCTGCCGCCGCCGGCACGCCTTCGACCCGGAGGACTTCGAGGTGCTCAAACGGTGCGCCGACATGACCGCGGTCGCGGTCGAGACCCAGCGGCTGCTCCTGGCCACGCGCCGGCTGGCCGAGCTGGACGGCGTGACCGGCGTGTACAATCACCGGCATTTCCGGACGCTCCTGGAGCAGGAGGTCGAGCGCGCCCGCAGCGGCGAGCGCCCGCTGGCCCTGGTCATGATTGACATCGACGATTTCAAGCGCTTCAACGACACCTATGGGCATCAGGCGGGCGACGAGGTGCTGCGGCACGTGGCGCAGACGGTGGCCCGCGTCCTGCGGCGCTCGGACGCTGTGGCCCGTTACGGCGGAGAGGAGTTCGTGGTCGTGCTCGCGGACGCCGCCGCGCCCGAGGCGCTGCCGGTGGCCGAGACGATCCGCGCCGAGGTCGAGAAGACTCCACTGACGCTCGCCGGCATGCTCCGGCCGCTGCACGTGACCGTGAGCCTGGGCGTGGCCTCGTTCCCGGCGGACGCCCGGAACGGACCCGATCTCGTGGCGGCCGCCGATCGCGGTCTGTACCAGGCGAAGCGGGCCGGCAAGAACCGCGTCTGCCACGTCCCCACCGCGCGCGCCCCGGCATGAGGGCGCGCGACGGCGGTCGGCTGGCGCTCGCGAGCCGGTCGATGCTGGCGGGGGCGCTCGCGCTCGGAGCCCTCGCCGCGATG
>CAYLND010000052.1:714-21775 GCA_964384905.1 uncultured Acidobacteriota bacterium | reverse complement strand
GCCTCGGTCTGCCGCACAACCCGCCCGAAGCGCCGCGCGCCGCGCGGCGCAAGGACGAGCTGCGCCGCCTGCTGCACGCCGCCGGAGTCCGGACGCCGCGTCACGCGACCCTGGCGATCGACGACGCCCCGGCCGAGGCGGCGACGCGGCAGCGCTTTCCGGTCGTCCTGAAGCCGACCTTCCTCGCGGCCAGCCGCGGCGTCATCCGCGCCGACGACGCCTCGCAGTTCGTCGGCGCCTTCCGCCGCATCGAGGCCCTTCTGCGCCGGAGCGAAATCGAGCGGAAGGACCGGGAGGCGCACCGCCTCATCCTCGTCGAGGAGTTCGGCCCCGGACGGGAGGTCGCGCTCGAAGGACTGCTGATCTCCGGACGGCTCAAGGTCCTCGCCCTGTTCGACAAGCCCGACCCGCTGGACGGCCCTTTCTTCGAGGAAACGATCTACGTGACGCCGTCGCGCCTGTCCGCCGGAGTCCAGGAGGCGATCGCGGCCACGACCGTCTCGGCGGCGCGCGCCATCGGCCTGCGCGAGGGTCCGATCCACGCCGAGCTGCGGCTCAACGAGAACGGCCCCTGGCTCATCGAGCTGGCGGCCCGCTCGATCGGCGGCCTGTGCTCCCGGGCGCTGCGCTTCGGGACCGGCCTGTCGCTCGAGGAGGTGATCCTGATGCACGCCCTTGGCCTCGACGTCGGTGCCGTTCGCCGCGAGCCCCGGCCGGCCGGCGTCATGATGATCCCGATCCCGCGCGCCGGCGTGCTGCGCGGCGTGTCGGGGCCCGCCGCCGCGCGCCGCGTCCGGGGCATCGAGGACGTCACCATCAGCGCCGCCATCGGCAAGCCGCTCGTGCCGCTGCCCGAGGGATCCTCCTACCTCGGCTTCATCTTCGCGCGCGCCTCGTCTCCCGCTCGAGTCGAAGCCGCCTTGCGCGCCGCGCACGGGCGGCTGCGCTTCGATATCGATTCGTCGGGCTGACGAAAGTTTTCGTCCGCGCGAGGCGCGACGCCCTGCGCCCGCGGAGCACGCGTCCGGGACGCTGCGCGTCCCTCCGCTCTCGTCGCCTCGCGCCCGCCCAACACGCTGGGAAGCGCGCGTCGGGGCCCTGGGCACGAGGTCTCAGAAGACCCCGCGGGCGCAGGGCGCCGCGCCTCGCTCGAGATGGGTTCACGGTCAACCCCTGACATAGCGATCCGCGCACGCTCCCCGCGCTGAGGGGGTGCGATACGCATGCTTGACTCGAAGCGCGGCCAGCGATAGTCTGGCGAAGCCATCCAAGGCGTGCGGCACGACGCCCACGCTTCTCGACCCGCCGGGAGCGATGGCCCCGGCGAGAGGAGGTCCATCATGTACAACTGCTACGTCCGACCGCGCGCGTACGCGTACCGTCTCGAGTCGTCCGGGTACGGCGAGTCGGAGGCCGCATCGTCGTGCGGGCCCGCCTACTTCGCGATGGAGTCGGAGGGGGGGTTCACGGGCGGGGCGTTCGGCGTGCGGCGCCCGCTCCGTTTCATGACGCACAAGCTGGGCCTGAACGAGTCGCAGGTGACCGAGCTGGCGCGCATCCTGGACGAGCTGAAGACGGAGCGCGCCCAGGCCGCCGTCGACGACCGGCGCACGCTCACCGCGCTGGCCGACGCGGTCTCGGGCGAGGTCTTCGACGAATCCCGCGCCACCGAAGGGGCGGGCCTGCGACGCAGCGGGGCGGCGCGTCTCTCCGAGGCCGTCGTCAAGGCGCTCGGCCGGATCCACGCGCTCCTGACCCCGGAGCAGCGCGAGCGGCTCGCCTACCTCATCCGCACCGGCACCCTGGCGTTCTGAGGGGCGGTGCTGGAAGGAGAGCGGTCCATGCACCGGTCGTTCCCGGTCGGTCTCCTGACAGTCGTGCTGTGCAGCGCGTCCTTCGCCCCCGGGCCGCGGGCGCAGGGCGCGCAGTCGATCCCGGCGCCCCCGGCGAGACAGGACGGCTGGCTGACGGCCGGCCTCGACACCGTCAAGCTCTCCGCCGCGCGCCTGCGGGCGATGGAAGCGGCGATCCGCTCCGGGGAATTCAAGAAGATCACCAGCGTGGCGATCGCCCGCCAGGGGAAGCTGGTCTACGAAGCCTACTTCGACGGCTCCGACCCGGCGACCGCGCGCAACACGCGCTCCGCCACCAAGACGGTCACCGGCATGCTGGTCGGCATCGCCATCGACAAGGGGCTGCTGGCCGGGGTCGAGACGCCCGTCCTGCCGTTCTTCGCGGACAAGAGACCGTTCGAGAACCCCGATCCGCGCAAGGAGAAGATCACGGTGCAGGATTTCCTGACCATGAGCTCGCTCCTCGAGTGCGACGACGACAACTCGTTCTCGCGCGGCAACGAGGAGAGGATGTACCTGGTCGAGGACTGGCTGAAGTTCACGCTGGATCTGCCGATCAGGGGGTTCCCGTCCTGGGTGCCGAAGCCGAAGGACTCGCCGTACGGACGGAGCTTCAGCTACTGCACGGCCGGCGCCACGACGCTCGGCGGCGTGCTGGAGCGGGCGACCAGGACGCCGATCCAGGAGTTCGCCACGAAGAATCTGTTCACGCCGCTCGGCGTCCAGAAGGCGGAGTGGCAGTTCTCCCCTCTGGGTCTGGCGCAGACCGGCGGCGGGCTGGGGCTCGGGAGCCGCGACCTCCTGAAGCTGGGGCAGCTGTACGCCGATGGCGGCGTCTGGAGAGGGACGCGCGTCGTCTCCAAGGCCTGGGTGACCGTCTCGACGTGTGCGCACGCGCGCGTCGACGACCAGACCGAGTACGGGTACCTGTGGTGGCTGCGCTCGTTCAAGTCGGGCGGCAGGGCGTACGGCGCCTACTACATGAGCGGCAACGGCGGCAGCAAGGTCGCCGTCTTCCCCGATCTCGGGATGGTCGTGGTGATCACCAGCACGAACTACAGCACGCCCGGCATGCACCAGCAGACCGATCGGCTGCTGTCGGAGTACATCCTGCCGTCCGCCGGGTGAAGCGCGGTCGCGCCGTCCTTTACGACGGGGCCTGGCCGGGATGGACCATCGGCGGCGGCGCCGGTTTCTTCCGACGCAGCGGCCGCCAGAGACCGCCGTCCGTGAAGCAGCTCCATCCCCACGTCAGCCAGCGCAGGAGCGCCTGCGCCATCCACAGCGCCCAGGCGAGCATCGCCAGACGGTAGAAGAGCAGCGGCACGGAGACGACCCACGGCCGGGGCAGGGCGTCCCCGGTGCGGTCGAGGAACCACCGCAGATCTCCGGAGGACGAGCCGTTGCCGGTGATCTGCATCTCCGGCAGACCGAGCAGACCCTGGGTGATCGACCCGAAGATCCCTGCAAGCGCCCCCAGGGTCACGACGACCAGCAGGATCTGGTAGAGATCGAACCCGAAAGGAGCGGCCGCGGCGCCCTTCTCCTTGCGCCAGCCCAGCCCGAACAGCCAGGCGGCGACCAGCAGGGCGATCCAGAACGGGACCTGGGTCAGACCGAGACCGAGCAGGAACCAGTGGCGCGCCCGCAGGGGCGTGAGACGGGAGCGGCCGAGCACCACCGCGATCGGCAGACTGACGATGAGAACGCCCCAGAACAGGACGGCCGGACCGAGACGCGGCCCGCGCAGGAACAGCGTCCAGCGATTCGCCGGCATGGAGATCGAGACGTTGGAGTTCACGCTCGGTGCCCCGAGGCGCACCTCCGGCGCGCGGAACAACCCGCGCACGCCGTCGTCCTGTCGCCACGCGAGGCGGACCGTCTGCCGCCCCGGGGCGATCGGCAGAGTCACCAGCCGGCCCTCCTGGCGGATCGGCTGGGTGGCGCCGTTGATCGCCACCGACTGCAGCTCGGCGTTCGCCGGGAGCGTCATCACGTGCTGCGCGCCACGGCTGCTGCGGATCGTGACGTCGAGCGTGGCGTCGGTCGCGCGCAGGCCCGGTGACAACGCCAGCGCGCTCCAGTCGATCGTCAGCGTCCGTCCCGGAAGGCCCTCGGGCTTGGTGACGGCCAGCGCCACGGATTCGCCGGGCCACGGCCGCCACTCGCGCAGGCGCGGTCCCGGCTGGTCGGCGAAATGGATGACCGGGATCCCTTCGGCCTCGACGTGCCAGATCGGCGCCGCGGCGACACGCCACACCTCGATCCAGGCGACCGCTTCCGGGGCGCGCAGAGCCAGATGGTCGGACTGCGCCAGAGACGACGTCCACTCGACCTGCGACACGCCCGGACCGAGGCTGACGGCCGCCTTGCCGCCTTCCACGCGCACGTCCGCGGTGGTCACCGACTCGCCGGGGAGAAGCGGCACCTGGAGCAGCACCGCCGTGCCGGGCGGTGTGACGCGCGCCACGCGGGTCGCCACCTGCCACTTCAGTCCGAGCGTCAGCTCGCGCTCGACGCGCACGAACGGCGGCAGCGCCGCCGGCTCGAGGGTCGGGCTCCTGCCGGGTCTCCCGCCCAGGCGGACGAGCTGCAGGCTGTCCTCGATCGAGCCGTCCTCGTGCAGGCCCTCCACGCGATATCCCTGGGCGCGCGCCGTGACCCGATGCGGCTTGAGCGGCAGCGGGATCGGCACGGTCTCGCGATCCGGGAGCGGCCCTTCCATCAGCACCTGATGCCGCCCTGGATTGACCCGCAGCCACACGAGACCCTGCTCGTCCCGCAGCAGACCCGGGCCGCTCTCGCCGTCGAGCACCACCCGATCGGGGAGCCACTGCTCGGCGCCGCCCGGGAGCGGCACGGCGGTCGCGGCGGCGGCGTCGATCTCCAGCCGGGCCCGCAGCACCGTCGGCCCCACTTCCAGCGCCAGGCGCGGGATGGCGGCGCAGTGCGGGCGGCATTCCGGCGGCGCGAGCAGCCGCGTGCGCAGCTCGTTCAGGATGTCGGCGGGCGGAATCTCGGCGGCGCGCGCCGTGGTCGCGACGCCGTCTGCGGCGGTCACGAGCGACAACAAGAACAGGACCGCCGGAGCGCGGCGCAGCAGGCGGATCAGGCCGCGCAAGCCGCCGCTCTGCAGCCGCCCGGCCGCGCCCGACAGGCAGAGGAGGAGAGCCGCCACCAGGAGAACGCGCAGGAAGGTCAGGAATCGGTTCAAGGCGGGCGGGATCAGCACCAGACGCAGCGTCTGGGTGCTCTTCACGGGGCCGGACCACCGCAGCGAGACCTCGCGCCAGCTCCAGCCCGGAAGCCCCGGCCCCGTCTGTACCAGCGCCTTGGGGTCGTAGGCATTGAGGTAGTTCAGCGTCGACTCTTTCTGTTTCGCGAGGTTGGATCCCACATAGCCCAACGACCTGAGCTCGGACTTGACACTGCGTTGTGCGGCCCGGTCGGTGACCGCACGCCCCTCGCGGCGGGCCGCCTCACCGGCTTCGCCTCCGGTCGCAATTTCGAACTTCTCACCCACCTGCAGCGCAGGTGGGGGCGCGGCCGGCATTCCGGCGATGCCGCCCGAGCCCAGCGCCGCCGCGGAGCGGAACGGCTCCTCCAGCGCCGGGTAGATCGCGGCGCGCACCTGCATGACCATGAACGGCACGCCGACAATCAGCAGGACGCCAAGAGCAACCGCGTAGGCGAGCGTCGTGACGCGCTGCAGCCGGCCGGCGGGAAGGGCGCGCCGCAGCGCCTCGAACGCCAGGACCGCGAGCCAGGTCCAGTGCGGCGCCTGCGGCTCGATCCAGCTCAACGCCAGCGTCACCAGGGCGACGAGACCGAAGCGGCGGCCCCACAACCTGGCGACCGCCAGGGCGGCGATCAGGACGAGAAACAGGTCGAGCAGCGTCCAGGAGGAGATCCAGGTGGCCGAGACTTCGTCGACCCCCGTGGTGCCGACGAGACGCCAGGCGGGCGGCAGGAAGAGCGTCGCCGACAGACCGGTCAGGTCGTGGTTCCAGCCGACCGCGGGCAGCGACGACGCCCTGCCCTCCAGCCGGCTGTCCGCCTCCAGGCTCACCTGTCCCTGCCGCAGCTCCACGCCGGCAGGCCGGTCCGGGCCCAGATGGGTGATGAACTGATCCTGGCCGTCGATCGCCACGCGCCCGAGCGTCACCGGGGGCGGCATCTCCAGACGCCAGCCGCGCCGCATCGTCCCCCCGATCACGTCATGGATGGTGTAGCCGGCCCCGTCGAAGTCCAGCCAGAGAGCACGCCTGAGCTGCAGCCGGTCCGGGTTCGGGTCGGTGTCGCCGCGCTGCTTCTCGACCAGGTCCAGCGTCTTTCCCGGCTGCAGCAGGTAGGCGGGCAGCCCCTTCCACTCGTCCGGCAGGTTCGTCTGCTGCGCGTCGACCGAGGCCGGCCCCTCCACCGTGGCCAGACGCAGGTCGGGCCGCGCCTCGAACACCCACACCTCCTGCGCCGGCCAGACGCCCCCGGCCTCGGGACATCGGACCGACCGGACCGGGCCCTCGTGCCGGGCGGCCAGATCGATCGCGAAACGTCCCGGCCGCGCCTGCACGCGCAGCCCGCCGTCCGGATCGAGCCGGGCGGGGATCGGTCCTGCGAGCGACAGCGCGACGAACCCCGGCGGAAGCGGGCGGCCCAGGACCACCTCGCGGTTCTTGCCCGACACGTCCACCTGGATGCGCGTGGTCAGGACCAGCGGGATGTCATCGGTGATCTTCCGGCTGACGGTGAGGTCGAGGCGATCCTCCGCCTGCTCGCCCTCCGAAGCCTTCTGCAGCCACAGCCGCCCCTCCTCGTCGCGCCCGGGGAACGGCACGGCGCGCCCGCGGATCGTCAGGCCGACGAGACCGGTCTGGTTGGGGATCTGCAGGACGGGTGGGAGCGCGCTCCACTCGAAGACGCCGCCGAGGGTGTGCCGTCCGGCAGGGAGGCGGGCCAGCGGGGCGCCCTCTGCGGCCTCGACCACGGCGGGGCGGCCGTCCACGCGCAGGTCGAGCGGCCAGGTCTTCGCGTCCCCCGGCAGCGGCACGCGGTCGTCGTGCTCCAGGGTCCATTGCTGCGTGAAGCGGCCGCCGCGGTCGTTCAGGTCGAGCCCCAGACGCGACGGCCACGAGCAGCGACGCTCGTCCGCGTCCCCCTGCAGGAACGGACAGCGCTCCGCTTCGTGTCCGTACAGCACCCAGTCGATCCAGGGGCGCAGCGCCTCCGGTGTCTTTTCCCTGGTGAGAGGACCGGCGAGCGTCGAAAGGCATGTGGCGGCTAGCACGAGGACGAGGAACGCGATCCGTTTCATGGGTCCCCCGCGAGGCGGCGCCGGGACGGCGCGACCGTCGGCAACTTAATGCCGTCCGCGCGGCGCCGTCAAGGCGCCCGGGCGGCGCGCGAGCCTGCGAGGCTGCGGTTGAACCGGCCGGCCCCTTTGGGGGAAGATGGGACCCGGAGATCATCCCTTCATGAGCCGGTCGGAGAACGCGTCCGGCGCCGACGTCCGGAAGGACCCCGCGCGCGCCGGGGATGTCGTCATCAACGCGCCGATCGCCCAGTTCGGATCCCGTCATGTCATCCTGTGGGGCCGGGGCCGGACCCACCATGTGCGCGATTTCATCGGACCGCCGTCGATCAAGTCGGTGATCCGCGGCCGCGCGCGTTGGAGCACCGACGCCGGCTCCCTGCTCCTCGATGATTCGGCTTACCTGGTGCTCAACGACCGGCAGCGTTATTCGATCGATGTCGAATCCGACGACCTGGTCGAGACGTTCTGCGTCTTCTTCCGGCGGGGATTCCTGGAAGAGGCGCGGCGCCTCTTGATCGGCCCGGAGGGGCGCCTGCTGGACGAGTCCGGTCACGAGCCCCGCGACGACGCGGGCTTCGAGATGGTGCGGGCGCGGGACCCCGGCGTGCTGGCGATCCTGAGGGATACGCATCGCTCTCTGGCGCGCGGCCGGAGCCCCGGCGGCTGGCTCGAGGATCGCATGGTCGCGCTGGGCGGAGCGCTGACGCGGGGGCGCGAGGACGTGCGCAGGCAGATGGCGCGCATCCCGGCGGCGCGCGCGTCGACGCGGTCGGAGATCTACCGCCGCCTGCGTCGCGCCATCGACTTCGCGGAGGACTCGCTGACCGGACCACTTTCGCTGGATTCACTGGCACGCGCCGCCTGTCTGTCGTCATTCCATTTCCATCGCCGCTTCACCGGGACGTTCGGCGAGACGCCGCACCAGTTCGTCCGTCGCCGACGTCTGGAGACCGCGCGCGATCTCCTCCTGAGGACGGAGCTTCCGGTGACGGTGGTCTGCCATCGCGCCGGGTTCGAAAGCCTCGGGTCGTTCAGCGCCCTGTTCCGTCGGCGCTACGGGGTCCCGCCGCTGACGTTCCGCAGGGAGGACCGTCAGGATCGCAAGAACGGAGAAAATCGACTCGCCTCCCTCGACGAAGATCATCGTCGAGAAGCAGGCGCCATTCATCAGGAGGGGAGGACGTGACATGACCAGGTCAGGCGGGTTCGGACTGGGTCCCATCGGGCAGATCGCCGTCAACGTCAAGAATCTCGAGCGCGCGGTCGCGTTCTACCGCGACGTGCTCGGCATGCGGCCGCTGTTCCAGGCGCCGAATCTGGCGTTCTTCGACTGCGCCGGCGTCCGGCTCATGCTGTCGCCTCCCGAGAAGCCGGAGTTCGACCATCCCGGCTCGATCATCTATTACAAGGTGGACGACATCGGAAACGCGCATGCGGCGCTGCGCGAGCGCGGGGCGGCGTTCGAAGGGGATCCGCACGTCGTGGCGCGGATGCCGGATCACGATCTCTGGATGGCGTTCTGCCGGGACTCGGAGGGAAATCTCCTGGCGCTGATGAGCGAGGTGCGGCGGGTGGCCTGAGCGAGGCCCCGGCCGTCAGGCGGTCAGTTCCACTTGAAGACTCTCAGGGCGCAGGCGAACGACAGCACACCCCAGGCCAGCATGACGGCGATGCGGCCGGTCTGCGAGGCCAGACCGGCGCCCTCGAGGATCGAGGCGCGCAGGGCGTCGTTCAGGGCGGTCAGGGGCAGGGCCCGGACGAACGGCTGGATGACGGCGGGGAAACGGTCGGACGAGAAGAAAATCCCCGAAAACACGAACATCGGGAGCATGACCAGGTTCATCAGACCCGAGACCGTCTCGATCTTCGAGGTCCGGCTGGCGACCAGAAGACCGAGACCGGAAAAGGAAAAGCCGCCGAGCAGGGCGAGCAGGGCGATCGACCCGATCGAGCCCTGCACGACCATGTGGAACACGAGCCGGCCGAACACGAGCAGCATGGCGAGCTGCAGGAAGACGACGCTCATGCGGCTGGTCATCATGGCCGCGAGAAAATCGGTGCGCCGCATCGGCGTGGCGATGAGCCGCTTGAGGAGCTTGCGCGAGCGCATCTCGACCAGCACGAAGCCGACCCCCCACATGCCGCCGCTCATGATGTTCATGCCGAGCATCCCGGGGATCAGAAAATCGATGTAGCGAGCGCCCGGCTCCGTGACCAGGGTCTCGCGCACCTCGACCGGGTCGGTGCGGCCGGCGGCTCGCTCGAGAGCGTCGCGCGCCTGCTGGCGCGCCAGCACGCCGTCCGGGCGCGTCGGGTCGTAGCGGAACTCGTACGGCCGTCCCGGGGTGATCACCAGCGCGAGCTTGCCCAGCCGCAGACGCTTGGCCGCCTCCGGCCCCGGCAGCGTCTCGACCCGGAAGCCGCCCGACGGCGCGAGGGCGGCGACGACCTCCTGGACGCCGCCCGTGTCGACGACCCCGACGACGATCTCGTCCGGCGGCTTGTTGCGGAAGGCGATGCCGAGCCCGATCGCCAGGAGGAACGGGAAGACGAACACCCAGAAGACGACCTCCGGCTCGCGCAGAAACTCCTTCATGCGCGCCAGGGTCAGCAGGACGTAGGAGCGGCGGATCAAAGGGAACCCCCGGACCGTCTACTCATCGCGCAGATGCCTTCCGGTGAGCGCCACGAACACGTCCTCGAGACTGGCGTGGCGCGTCGACAGACGTGACAGGGCCAGCCCGTCGCGCCCGAGGCGCTGCAGAAGCGCCGGGATGGCGACGTGCGGCTCGGCCACGGTGAGCAGAATGCCGCCCGCGTCGGCGAGCGCCGAGGTGACCGACGGAAGAGCCAGGAGCGTCCCCGGGTCGAGCGGGCGGGACGACGGCGCGCCGTCCCCGTTGACCGCGAATTCGACGACGTGCTCGCCCTTGAGCGACGCGATCAGCTCGGCAGGGGAGCCGAGCGCGATCACCCGGCCGTGGTCGACGACCGCGACCCGGTCGCACAGCCGCTCCGCCTCGTCCATGTAATGCGTCGTCAGCAGGATGGTGCGGCCGCGCCGTCTCAGGTCGCGGATGATCTCCCAGACCTGCCGGCGCGACTGCGGGTCGAGACCGGTCGTCGGCTCGTCGAGGAAGAGCAGGTCGGGGTCTCCGACCAGGGCGCACGCGACCGCGAGGCGCTGTCGCTGCCCGCCCGAGAGCTTCACCACCCAGGAGCGGCGCTTCTCGGTGAGACCGACGTCGGCGATCACCTCGGCCGCCGGTCGTCCCTTGCGGTAGAACGAGCTGAACAGCGAGACGGTCTCTTCGACCGTCAGCTTGTCGGCGAGCTTCGTCTCCTGCAGCGACACGCCGAGCCGCTCCCGCAGCGCCGCGTCGTCGCGGCCCCAGCGCAGACCCAGGACCTCGACCTCGCCGCCCGTCGCATCGAGGATGCCCTCGAGAATCTCGATGGTCGTGGTCTTCCCGGCGCCGTTCGGACCCAGCAGCCCGAAGCACTCGCCGCCGCGCACCTCGAGATCGAGACCGCGCACCGCCTCCACCGGAGGCTTGGCGTCGTAAACCTTCCGCAGTCCGCGGCAGCGGATGGCGATGTCCATGGGAAACGGATGATATCGCGGAGCGACACATCGGGCCAAGAGTAGGGCCTCCTCGGGGACTCACCCGATGGTATCCACTCGGGAGGACACTCTGTTTCATCCACCCGACGCATTGGCGCCGGGCCGGGTCCGCCGTAAGGTGCTCGCCCGCGGGTGCTTAGGCCGGTATGCGCCCGCATGGCATCGGGCTTGCTCGGAGAGGGGGCTCGTGGAGCGCGAGCCATGCGCTCCTGAAAGGAGGGACGATGAATCGCCGCACAAGTGCCGTGCTCGTGGTGCTGGCGCTCGTCGGGACGATCTCCCTGGGTTGTTCGCGTTCGAATCCGAAGGCCGAAGAGTCCCGGACCGCCACCGAGGCGATCCGCGACGCGTCCATCACCGCCGCGGTCAAGCTGTCGCTGGCCTTCGAGCGGGGCGTGAAGGCGACCGAAATCAACGTCGACACGGATCGCGGCACGGTGACGCTCGCGGGCGAGGTCGGCACCCAGGCCGAGCGCCAGCTCGCCGTGAAGGTCGCCGAGGACGTCGAGGGCGTCAAGCAGGTGGTGAACCACATTCACGTCCGCAGCTGAACCCGACGAAAGGAGGTAGGACAATGAAAAGAACGATGCTCGGCAAGCGTGTCGTCACGGTTCTGTCCGTCACGAGCGCGGCTCTCTTCACGGCCCTGCTCGCCATCACTCCGAGCCACGCCCGGACGACCGACTTCGGCGTCCGCGGCGGCGTCTATCCCGACGAAGACAAGGCGTTCCTCGGCGCGGAGGCCCTGTTCGGCGTGAGCGACAGCAAGAGGTGGTTCGGGAACCCGAACGTCGAGCAGGTCCTGGTCAGCAGCGGTGACCTGACCACGTTCAGCTTCGACTTCCACTACGACTTTCCCAGCGGCGCCCCTTACTCGGTCTGGCTGGGCGCCGGTCCAACGCTGATCCATCAGGACAAAGAGCGTGCCGGCAGCGGCAACACCAACGACACCGGCGTGAACCTGCTGGTCGGCGTCGGCGCCAGGAAGGGCGAGGTCCGGCCGTACGGTCAGTTCAAGGTCGTCGTCGCGGACGACAACCAGGCCGTCGTCGGCATGGGCGTCAGGTTCTAGCCCGGCACCTCGAGTCGAACTGGGGACGGGTCGAGCCGCCTGGGACTGGGGAGACTTGGGCGGCCCGGCCCCTCCCTCCTTTTCAAAGGGGTTCCGCGTGCGCGGCCGCTTGACGGCCCCTTCGGACCGCAGGTAGTCTCCGGCCGTCATGATCAGGACGAACTACGCTCCGGTCCTTCTTGCCTGCGTCCTGTCGTCGCTCGGGCCGGGTTGCGCCCCGCGATCCGGCGCGCCTCTGGGCGCGGTCGAGGCCGCTTACGAGGAGACGCGGCTCGCGAAGGATCAGATCGACGTGACCCGGGCGCGGGGCGCCCGGAGCACACCGCGGGGAGTCGCCCTCGCCGATCTGCTCGCGCGCTACCGCGCCACCCGGGACGCGCTGCAGTCGGCCCTCCGGAGCGGCTCGTTCGCGGCGCTGGACCCGGAGGATCGGCGCGCCCTCGACGTCATCCAGAGGGCCCTCGAGAAAGATCTGACCGAAGAGAAGGATGCGGCGTCAGGCGCCGTCGCGTCGGCCGCCGAGGCTCCCGGGGCGGCGGACTGCCGGTACGATCCCGCGGCCCTCGCGCAGGGCCCGGACGGGATGAAGACGCTCTCCGAGCGGATGTACGCCTGTTTCGGTCAGGCGGCGCGCCATCTGTCGTTCGAGGGGCAGACGCTCGACCGCCTGACCGTGTTCGGCCTGCTGCCGGTCACGGAGAAGCCGGAGCGCAGGAGGCGGCTGTTCCTGTCGATGCAGCCGATCTGGACGGCGGTCAACGGCGACGACGGTCCGAGCAGCCCGTACCGCCGTCTCGTGCGTCTCAGCGCGGCCAGGATGGTCGCGGACGGAAAGTCGGTCGAGGCCGGCGCCAAAGACGTCGGCGTCGACCCGGCGCTCGTGGAGACATGGCTCACCTCCGTCCTCGAGAGCTGGCGGGCGACCGCACCCGACCGGGAGATAGAACCCTGGGACTTCGCCTACCTGACCGGCAAGGCGAGCCGGGACCTGCAGCCGGCGATCACCAAGGAGATCCTCCGGCCGGTGAACGACCGGTTCTATCTCGACCTGGGTGCGGACGTCGGCGCGCTCGGCGTCCAGTACGACCTCGAGCCGCGAGGGCAAGAATCCGGTCGCCTTCACGACCTTCGGCGCGCGCCCCCGCCGGCGCGACGGCGCGTGGATCCCGGGGGAGCCTTGGGTGTTCGCCTCGTACCGCATCGGCAGCATCGACAATCTGAACGAGCTGCTGCACGAGAGCGGCCACGCCGTCCACATCGCCGCGATCCGCGCGCGGCCGGCGTTCGAGGACTGGCCCGACAGCGATCTGTTCACCGAAGCGATCGCCGACATCGCCGCCCTGGAGATGTTCGAGCCGGCCTGGCAGCGGAAGTACCTGGGCGCGGCGGTGCCGCTGCCCGACTCGCTGCGCGCGAAGTACGCCGGCATCGTCATGGACACCGCCTGGGCGCTGTTCGAGATCCGCATGCATCACGCCCCCGAGTCGGATCCGAACCAGGTCTGGGCGGACATCACGCGGCGGTACCTCCGGATCCGACCGCACCCGGAGCTGTCCTGGTGGGCGGTTCGCGGACAGCTGATCGACCTGCCGGGATACATGCTGAACTACGCGGTCGGGGCGATCCTCGTCGCCGACCTCCGGGCGCGCGCCCACGAGCTGCACGGCGCCTATGCCGAGGGCGACCCGACGTGGTACGCCTGGATCTCCGAGCGGCTCTATCGCTTCGGCCTGGAGCGTCCATCGCGACAGGTCATCGAGGACTTCCTTGGCCGGCCGGTCTCGCCGCGCGCCCTGCTCGACGACCTGGCGCGCGCCGGAAAAGCATCCTGAACGCCCGTGCAGCCCGTGACGTCCTTCACCGAGGGGCAGCTGGCGGAGTTCCGCCGGGTGTTCATCGTCCGGCGGCGGCTGCGCAGGCTCGTGGGGTCGACGTCCCTGACGCTCCTCCTGGCGATCGTCGTCCTGCGGCTCCAGGGGGTCGAGGAGGTGTTCGGCGTGCCGGCGGACCGCTGGAGGGTGTACCTGCTCGCCTACGTCGGCCTGACGGTGCTGGTCTCGCTGGCGAACTGGCGCTGTCCCGCCTGCCGCAGGTTCCTGGGGCGCACCGGCAACCCGCGGTTCTGCGTGCGCTGCGGGGCGCCGCTGCAGTAGCTACTTCTTCTCGATGTCGATCAGCTCGACCTCGAACACGAGCGTCGCGCCCGGCATGATCCGGGGCGGCTGGCCGCGTTCGCCGTAGGCGAGCTCGGGTGGACAGACCAGCCGGCTCTTGCCGCCCACCTTCATCAGCTGCAGCCCCTGCGTCCAGCACGGGATGACCTGCGAGAGCGGGAAGACCGCGGGCTGCCCGCGCTCGATGGAGCTGTCGAACACGGTGCCGTCGATCAGCGTGCCCTTGTAGTGCACCTTCACGGTGTCGGTGGCCAGCGGCTTGGGGCCGGTCCCGGGGGAGATCTCCTGGTACACGAAGCCCGCCAGGGTCTTCACCGCGCCCTTCTCGAGCGCCGCCTTCGACAGGAACTCCGAGCCGGAGGCCTTCGTGGCGGCGGAGCCGGCGGTGGCGCGCGACTGGGCCAGGTCGCGCAGCTTCGGCCCGTAGACCGCCAGGTCGACCTGGCGCGTGCGGTGCATTGCGCCGTCCGAGAACCCCGCTTTCACGAACTCGAGATCCGATTCGGACAGGTTGAACTGCGCGAGGTTGTCGCTCATCACCAGACCGAGCGCGTACAGGGTCTTGTCGTCTTCCGTCTTGAAGTTCACGGTGGCGACCGCCGCGCTCTTGTGACAGGCGAGGCCCGCCAGGAACACCGCAAACGCCAGCACGAGCGCCTTCCTCATGAGAGCCGCTCCCTTCATGGTGTGAACTGCCGTTTTCGGAAAATCCGCCGGCCCGCAGCGATCGGGGGCGGCGTATATTAGCCTGAAACCGAAGCCGGGCGCATCAGGCGCGATGGGAGGCGGAAGGCGTGTTCGCGGGGCATCTCGGGATGGGGCTTCTGCTCAAGCCGGCGGAAAGACGGTTGAGCCTCGGCGCGTTGTTCTTCTCGGCCCTGCTGCTCGATCTTCTGCTGTGGATCTTCGTGATGCTCGGGATCGAGTCGGTCGTCGTGCCACCCGGGTACTCGACGCGGCACTATCTCACGTTCGTCTTTCCCTATTCGCATGGGTTCGCGGCGGCCATCGGCTGGTCGGCCGCCGCGGCGCTCGTCGTCCGGCTGGCTGCCGGCCCGTCGGCCGCACGCGGCAGGGCGGCCCTGATCGTCGCCTTCGCCGTGATGTCGCACTTCGGCCTCGACGCCGTCGTCCACGTCCCGGACCTGCCGCTTCTCGGAAACGCCTCGCCCCTGATCGGTCTCGGCCTCTACGAGCACATGCGGCTCGCGCTCGGGCTCGAGCTGGGGATCGCCGCCGCCGGCGCCTGGTCTTATCTGAAGACGGCGGGTCCGGAGCCGATCCGGCGCGCGGTGCTCGTGGCGGCCGTGGCGCTCGCGTGCGCGGTGACGGTGGCCGGCGGGACGGTGGCTCCGCCACCACCGACGGCCAGGGCGGCCGCCCTGCCGGGGATCGGCGCCATCCTGTTGGTGACGGCGATCGGCTGGTGGGTCGATCGCGGTCCGGATGCCGACGGCGAGCGCCGGGCGGGCGCTCGGGCCGCGGCATGAGGGGCGGCCCGCGGTCGATGCGAGGCCTGCTGGCGCTGGCCCCGTTTCTGTGTCTCGGATTCCCGGCCCCGACCCCCGCCGGCACCTTCGTCGTCTTCGGTCCGAAAGACTACCAGGCCGACTCCGGGAAGCCGAAGACGGTGACCGAGACGTTCAGCGTCGAAAACCCCCTCGACACGTATACGCTGCTCGTCTACAACGGGGGCCTGCTGCAGGCGTTCGATCGCGCCACGGCCGCGTCGGTCACCCTGAACGGAGCGCGCATCGTCGGGGGCACCGAGTGCAACTCGAAGGTCGCCGTCCTTCCGAGGACGGTCAGCCTGTCGAGCACGAACACGCTGGAGGTCGTCGTGCAGGGTTGGAAGACCAGCGGCGTGACGATCAAGATCATCGGGGTGGACAAGGAAGCGCCGGTGGTCAGGACGACCGTCGATCCTCCGCCCAACAGCGCCGGGTGGAACAACTCGAGCGTCATCGTGCGCTTCCAGTGCTCCGACGCCGGGAGCGGCGTCGCGGCCTGTCCGCAGCCGGTCACGATCTCCAACGAGGGGACCGATCAGGTGGTCCGCGGGTCGGTGTCCGACCGGACCGACATGACCTCGGGAGCCGCCGTGAAGGTGAGCATCGACAGGACCCCTCCCCGGATCGCGGCGACGGTCGAGCCGCAGCCGAACGCGGCCGGCTGGAACCGCACCGAGGTCACGGTGCGGTTCGCCGCCATGGACGATCTCTCCGGAATCGCGACGGTCAGCGACCCCGTGACCGTCACCGCGGAAGGCGCCGGGCAGGAGATCGCCGGAAGGGCGGTGGACCGCGCGGGGAACATCGCGGTCGGCAGCGCCCGCGTCAGCATCGACAGGACGCCGCCTTCGATCCGGTCGGTGATCGCCCCCGCGCCGAACGCCAGCGGCTGGGTCAGTGGCGATGCCACGGTGAGCTTCGTGTGCGCCGACGGGGAGAGCGGCGTGGCGGTCTGCTCCCCTCCGGTCGTGGTCGCCGCGGAGGGGGCGGATCAAGAGGTCGTCGGCCGCGCCGAGGATCGGGCGGGGAACGTCGCCACGGCCGGCGCGAAGATCAGTCTGGACAGGACCCCCCCGAGCGTCACGGCGACGCTGTCGCCCGAGCCGAACGCGGACGGGTGGAACAGGACGGGCGTACGCGTGACCTTCGCGGCGACCGACGCTCTCTCGGGGGTCGAGGAGGTGTCGCCGCCGGCGGCGGTGACGAGCGACGGGGCGGGACAGAAGGTGAGCGGCCGGGCGACCGACCGGGCCGGTCTGAGCGCCGACGTCACCGTCACCGTCAACATCGCCAGGACGCCACCCGGGCTGTCGATCGCCTCGCCCGCCAGCGGCAGCGTCACCGGGGCCGATCAGGTGACCGTGGTGGGGAGCGTCGCCGACATAGCGCCGGTCACGGTGCTGGTCGACCGGATCGCCGCGACGGTGGCCGGCGGGCGGTTCATGGCGCAGGGCGTGCCGCTCGTCGTGGGGCTCAACGCCCTCACGGTGACCGCCGTCGACGCGGCGGGGAACTCGCGGGACGCCGCCGTCTTCGTGCGTCGCGAGACGTCCGCCCCGGCGGTGAAGGTCTTCGCCCCGGCGGACGTGGCGGCCGGCGGAGCGCTGACCCTGACGGCCGACGCCATCGGCCCGCAGCCGATCGTCTCGATTGCCTTCTACGTCGACGGCGACCTGGTCGCGACCGACAGCGCGCGACCGTACCATGAGACCTGGCCCGTGCCGGCCGGACGCGAGGCGGGTGCCGTTCTCGTGGTCGTGGCCCGGGCGCTCGACGCGGCCGGCGTCGAGTCGGACGACGCGGTCACGGTCCGCGTGGTCGCGCCCGGTGGTGCTCCTCGGAAAGGGAGGGCTCCATGAGACGCCGGTCGGGACGATGCGCCCCGATGATCTTCGCGTGGCTGGTTCTGTGCGCCGGATGTGGAGCGGCCGCCGCCGAGGCGAAGCGCTTCGGTCTCGACGATCTCGCGAAAATCGTCCGGGTCTCCGATCCGCAGATCAGTCCCGACGGCAAATCGATCGCTCTGGTCGTGTCGCGGCCGGATTACGAGGAGGACGTGTACCAGCGCGAGCTGGTCTTGATCGACGCCGCAAGCGGGGCGCAGCGCATCCTGACCCGCGATCGCAAGGGAGTGAGCTACCCGCGCTGGTCGCCGTCGGGAGACCGGCTGGCGTTCCTGGCGCGGGTGGCTCTCCCTCCGCCCAAGGGAAGTCAGGGGATCCAGCCGATGCGGGCCGACAGGACGGGACGGGACGATCTGTCGCAGGTCTTCGTCCTGCCGATGAACGGTGGCGACGCGCAGCGCGTCACCCGCGCGCCCAACGGCGTGGCGCAGTTCTCCTGGAGCCCGGACGGCCGGCAGATCGCTTACGTGACTCCCGACGACCCCGAGAACAAGGACGCGATCCTGCGCCACGACGACGCCTTCGAGGTCGGGGACAACGATTTCCTGGCCGAGTCGGCGCCGACCCCCCTGCATGTCTGGCTGGCGCCGGCGGACGGCGGCGAGCCGCGCCGCCTCACCTCCGGGGCCTGGAGCCTGCCGCGCAGCGAGCCGCCCGGCCCGCCCTCGTCGCCTTTGTCCTGGTCGCCGGACGGCCGCTCGATCGCGTTCGTGAAGCAGGCGCAGCCGCACTTCGGCGACGGCGACAAGACGGTCATCCTGATCGCGGACGTCGCCAGCGGCACCACCCGGCCGCTGACCTCGCGCACCACGCTCGAGGGCTTCCCGACCTTCTCCCCGGACGGATCGAAGATCGCCTTCTGGTACCCGCGCGACGGGGATCCCAACAACGTCAACGAGGTGCATGTCGCGCCGGCGGCGGGCGGGAGCGACGCCGTCCTGACCCGGGCGATCGATCGCAACCTGGCCCGCTCCCTGTGGGCCTCGGACGGACGCTCGCTCCTGGTCGGCGGCAACGACGGCACGCGCGTGTCGCTCTGGCTGCAGCCCCTGGACGGCGCGCCGAAGAAGCTCGATCTGGGCCGCGCGGTCCCCGCGAACCCCTTCTGGGTGGACGTCAGTCTCGGGCGGGACGGCGCGATCGCGTTCGCGGGGAGCGTCCCCAACCACCCGGGCGAGCTGTACTACATGGAGTCGGCGGCCTCGCGACCGCGCGCCCTGACCGACTTCAACGGCGAGGTGGCGGCGCGTGACTTCGGACAGGTCAAGACGATCGAGTGGGACACGAGGGACGGCTACCGCGCCGACGCCGTCGTCACACTGCCGCCGGGCTTCGATCCGAAGACGCGGTATCCGGCGGTCGTGTACGTCCACGGCGGCCCGCAGGCGGCGTCGAGCGAGTCGTTCAACACGCTCGCCCAGCTGATGGCGGCGCGCGGCTACGTGGTGTTCCAGCCGAACTACCGCGGCAGCGACAACCGGGGGAACGCGTACCAGCACGCCATCTTCAACGACGCGGGGGAGGGCCCCGGCCGCGACGTCATGGCGGGCGTCGCCGCGCTCGCGAAACAGGGGTCCGTCGACCCGAAGCGTCTGGCGGTGTGCGGCTGGTCGTACGGCGGCTTCATGACCGTCTGGCTCATCGGTCATTATCCCGACTTCAAGGCGGCGGTGGCCGGGGCGGCGGTCACCGACAAGGTCGACGCCTACGACCTGGCGGACTTCAACGTGCTGGAGCGTTATTCGTTCGGCGGCTCGCCCTGGGTGGGGACCTACGCCGAGACGTACCGGGCGCAGTCGCCCATCACGGCCGCGCCGGGCATCAGGACGCCGACCCTGATCCTGGCCGACACGCGCGACGCGCGCGTCCCGACGGTGCAGTCGTACAAGCTGTTCCACGCGCTGCGCGACAACGGCGTGGAGACCCGGTTCTTCGCCTATCCCGTCGCCGGCCACTTCCCGGACGACCCGGTGCGCACGCGCGACGTGTACCGCCGCTGGATCGACTGGATCGACCAGCACCTGGGCGCGCCCGCGGAGCCCTCCCGCTAGCGCCGGCGGTCGCGCCGCGCCGCCTCAGTCGAGCGCCTGCCGCAGGTCGGCGATCAGGTCGTCCGGATGCTCGAGACCGATCGAGACGCGCAGCAGGTTCTGCGGCGTGGTCGTGTCGGGCCCCTCGGACGAGGCCCGGTGCTCGATCAGGCTCTCGGTCCCTCCGAGGCTGGTCGCGTTGATCAGGAGCCGCAGGCGCGAGGCGGCCCGGACGGCCTGCTCGCGCCCGCCCCGGACTCGGATCGACAGCATGCCGCCGAAGGCCCTCATCTGCCGCCGCGCGACGGCGTGCCCGGGATCCGCCGGCAGCCCCGGATAGTGCACCGCCTCGATGGCGGGGTGATCGCTCAGGGCCGTGGCGACCGCCAGGGCGTTGGCGGCGTGCCGCTCCACCCGGCAGGCGAGCGAGCGCAGGCCGCGCAGCACCAGCCACGAGTTGAACGGCGACGACACCCCTCCGACCACGGTCCGGACCCGGTGCACCTCCTCGTGGAGAGGCTGGCGCCGGGCGAACACCAGCGCGCCCCCCTGCACGTCCGAGTGACCGCCGAGGTACTTGGTGGTGGAGTGCAGCACCACGTCGGCGCCGAGATCGATCGGCTTCTGCAGGACCGGCGTCGCGAAGGTGTTGTCGGTGACCACCAGGGCGCCCGCCTCGCGTGCCAGGCGGGCGCAGGCCGCCAGGTCGATCACGCGCATCAGCGGGTTCGAAGGGGTCTCGGTCCAGATCAGCCGGGTCGTCGGCCGCAGGGCGCGGCGCACCTCGTCCGGACGCTGCATGTCGACGATCGAGGCCTCGATCCCCCAGCGCGGCAGGAACTGCCGGACCATGGCGCGGAACACGAAGTAGACGTCGTCCGGGAAAACGACGTGCGACCCCGGCGGCAGCGCCTGCAGGAGCGCCGCTCCGGCGGCGACGCCCGAGGCGAACACCAGGGCGGCTTCGCCGCCCTCGATCGCCGCCAGGGCCGCCTCCAGCCGCGCCTCGGTGGGGTTCCCCTCGCGGATGTAGATGTAGCCGTGCGGCAGCTCGCCGGCCGGCCCGTGCTCGAAGGTGGTCGACAGGTGGATCGGGGGGGCGATCGATCCGGTCGTCGCGTCGCGCTCCGCTCCGGCGTGCACCGCCAGCGTCTCGAGTTTCATCGGGGACCTCCCGGCGCGATCATAGCCTTGCCGGCCGCGCCGCGTCAGCGTATAAGAACGCGATGAGCCCGGGACGCAGGAAGACTGAGCCGCGCGACGCGCCGGACGGCACGCTGGCGCGATTGCGTCAGGCGCTGCAGGCGCTGGCCCTGCCGGCCGAGAAGCAGATCGGTCTTCTCCCCGGCTTCGTCGGCGAGGCGGACGAGCTGGCCCTCAACTTCGATCACGGGCGGCGCGCCGCCGGCGCTGACCCGGCGGTGCGGCTGTCCCGGCCCCAGCGGGACGCCCTCGACGCGCTCGCGCGCCACCTGGACCGGATGTGCGGCCAGGTGAATGCCCCCCCCTGGCACCCGGCCGGCCCGCCCGGCCCCCCCCCATGGTCCCCGGGCAGCGCCCCGGCCCCCCGCCCCCCCCCGG
>CAYLND010000052.1:0-704 GCA_964384905.1 uncultured Acidobacteriota bacterium | reverse complement strand
GGGACGCGGGCCGGCCTGGGCGGCAGCCCCCAATGGGCGCGGGTGCGGGCCGCGGCGCGGGCCGCGCTCGAGGCGTTCGGCTGGAACCTCGAGGTGCCCGCCGGCCGGCCGTACGAGCACATCGAGTGGTAGCGTCCGCCGCGCGGCCCGAGTGAGGACGTACGCCGGTCTCTTCCTGGTCGGCTTCGCCACCCTGCTGGACGAGATCCTGCTGACGCGGATCTTCAGCGTCGTGACCTGGTACCACTTCGCGTTCCTGGCGATCTCGATCGCCCTGTTCGGAATGACGCTCGGCGCCATCGCCGTGACCGCCGGGCGCTCCGTCTTCCCCCCCGAGCGGACGCGGCCGCAGATGGCCTGGGCCGCTCTCCTGTTCGCCGTCACCCTGGCCGCCGGCTTCCTGATCCAGGTGCGCATCCCGTTCTCGACCGAGCTCTCCGCGGAAGCCATCCTGGGCGACGCGGCGATCGTGATCCTGAGCGCCGTCCCGTTCGTCTGCAGCGGCGTCTGCGTCTGTCTGGCTCTGACGCGCCACCCGCGGCTCGTCGGCCCGATGTACGCCGCCGATCTGGCCGGGGCGTCGGCCGCCTGCGTGGCGGTCATCCACCTGCTCCGGCTGACCGACGGGCCCACCGCCGTGATCGCGGCCGCCGCGGCGGCCGCCCTCGGCGCCCTGCTCCTGGCCCGCGAGGCGGAGCGGCGCG
>CAYLND010000051.1:0-21797 GCA_964384905.1 uncultured Acidobacteriota bacterium | reverse complement strand
GATCCAACCGAGAGTGACGACGTGCGAGAACGAGGTTTTTCATCAGCCTGCTAACTACCCGCTGCACCTGCGGGCGCGCGGGAGGTGCGGGGGTGTTGGGTGGCTTCGTTCGCGCGCCGCAGGTGAGCGGGAGCGTTAGGCGACTTAGAATGATGGGAACGTTCGTCCAGGCGAGAAGCGACGCGGTGCCTGTGCTCCGGCTACGGGCGGCGCCATCCACCTATGTCCTCTTCTCCGTTGTGTTCGGTATCTGTGTAATTGTGCCAATTGCGATTGACCATAACGATCCGTCGGCTTGGCAGGTATCTGCATTCTTCGGCATGGTATTGGCGTTGCTGCTGCTCCACTTTAGCCGGCTCGAGGTTGTTGTAACTCGTGAAGCCATCACCCACCGTACGCTATTTGTGTGGCGACGCTCGCTTCCGCTTGCCGACATCGTTAGCTCGCGACTTGGGCGCAATCCGGGTCGTGACACGCGGCCGATGTTGTTTGTGACAGCGGCACACAGGGACCGATCGCTGTCAATCAACCTGAAGCCGTATCGTCTCGAAGACGTAAGGGCTCTTGTGAGCCTGCCAGAACTGAAGGTAGGCCAGAGTCATCACGTCGCCTAACAACCGGTTGCAGGTGACGGTGGGCGGGTTGGGAGGTGTTGGGTCGGCGCGTTGGGCGTGCGCCCACCGCGCCTGAACCGGGACGTTAGCAGGACAGGCGACAAGTTTTCGATAGCCAGCCGGGCGTCCGTGACGTAGAATCATCAAAACTTTAGTCGAGGCAGGCATGGTTCTCACGGTCGAGATGGGACAGGAAGAGGACGGGCGTTGGATCGCTGAAGTTCTTGAGTTACCGGGCGTTATGGCCTATGGCCCGTCCGCTCAAGAGGCCGTCGCGAAGGCCAAAGCCCTGGCTCTCCGCGTGGTGGCCGACCGCCTCGAGCACGGGGAAGCGGGTCCGGATCTCCGGGACATCTCCTTCAAGGCTGCATGAGCGAGTGGCCCAGCACCAGGGCCCGCAGGGTGCTGGCCGCACTTCATAAACTCGGTTGGCAGCCCAAGAGATAGTCCGGATCCCACCGCACGTTGTCCCGAGAGGGTTGGCCAGATGTTGTCTTCGCCTTTCACGATAGCGAAGAAATTGGCCCCCGCATGCTCGCTCGAATCGCGAAGCGCACCGGCCTCCGTCCCGAAGATCTCTAAAGTCACGAAGCTTGCTAACAACCGGCTGAAGCTGACGGCACGCGGGAGGTCCGTGGGGGCTTGGAGGTTGCGCACGCGTGCCGCAGATTAGCCGGGGCGTTAGATGGCGCTGTCATGACCGAGCCTTATTTCGAGAGCGGCACAGAGCTGGCTTGGTTAATTCTGGTCCCTATGACTTTGTTCGGCGCCATCATGACGCTCTTCGGCTTCTTGTTCGTGGTGAGTCCACCAACCAGGTGGGCAGGCGTGCTCTTCCTAGCTATCGGGTCATGTGACCTAGGATTCCTGGTTCGAATATCGAGACGTTTCGGGAGAGTGGGAGTCGACGCGGAAGGACTGATGATCAAGCAAGGCGGTTCAGAGTATAAGTTTGCTTGGCACGAGGTCGAGGCAATCCAGCGAACCCGATGGGGGCCAATTGCTCCGGAAATGTATCGCATCTCCTTTATCGGTACTGATCTGATCACTTATTTTGTACCAAGCGTAGAATGGGACCCGCCTCTGACCCTTTTCGGTGGTGAAGTGGATCGCCAAAGTATGATCGATTTCATGCAGAAGAGGGTGTCGGAAGCAGGGGGCGCCATCTAACAACCGGCTGAAGCTGACGGCACGCGGGAGGTCCGTGGGGGCTTGGAGGTTACGCGCGCGTGCCGCAGCTTAGCCGGGGCGTTAGCAGGTTGCTGAAAAACCCCATCACCGGTGATCCTGAGATAGTCGGATGCGATGTCCCGAAAAAGGAATCGAGGAATGACGGCCCTTTCAGACGAGTCCCGAGTTTCGAGCGCGCTTCCCCAGGGAGTCCAAAATAGTTTTTCAGCAACCTGTTAGGCGGACCGGCCATTGGTTCGAGGGAGGGCGGTATGAAACACATGCTGTGTCTGCTGGCTGCGGTCATCAGTGTGAGCGCGGTGTCGACCGCCGTTGCTGTGCCCAATGGCGCCGCCGCGCGCGAATCGCGGCAAGTTCCGACACCGTCGGCTGATCCTCTCGTCGGCACATGGCGCTTGGTTGAGCACGTCAACTGGGATGCGTCCGGGAACCTGGTCCCGCAATTCGGCCCAAATCCGATTGGTTACTTCGTCCACGATGCGGCCGGACGGTTCTCCGTCCAGATCATGCGAACGCCTGCAGTACGGCCGTTTGCTGCAGGGCCAGATGGAGGTACCCTAGAAGAATTGCGCGACCTCTTCCGCGCTTATTACGCAGCCTTCGGTACGTACACCGTCGACGCCAATCGAGGCGAGAGCATCTACCATGTTGAGGGCTCGACGCGCCCCGAGCTCATCGGCACCGACGTGCATCTTCCTTATCGGAGGGAAGGCGATTCCTTGATCATTGGTGACGGAAAGACAGCGCGTCGCGTGTGGCAGCGGGTCAAGTGAAGGCTCTTGCATGCCGGGACGAGCCGTCTAACAGCGTGTGGAGCTGAGCGGCGCCTGATAGACCCGGCGCGTAGCTCGCAGCTCAACGCGGTATTGGGCGGACAGAACCGAGCGGATGGCGGAGGTAGCGTGAGCGTGGATACATCATTCTTGGGCCGCTGACACCCGAGTCGTGAGCGTCATGCACTGACCGCTTGGCATCGGGATATTGCGCCTGGAGTACCGGCATTGGGGGGATTCTGAGAGCAGCGCGGGTGCGGGAGATGTGGTGACGTACATAGGGGCTGGATTACTGGCAATTCTGGTCGGGTGGGTTATCGACGCGCTGTTTCAGCCCTACCTCGGAACGGTCGCGACCTTGATTCTCTCATTTGTCATCTCCACAGGGGCCTTCTTCATGGCCCGGAGGTGGCTGAACGAATTGCGACACGGGTAGAGGAGAACGAAAATGCCACCCAACAACCGGTTGCAGGCGACGGTGGGCGGCTTGGGAGTTTTTGGGTCGGCGCGTTGGGCAGGTGCCCACCGCGCCTGAACCGGGGTGTTGGACCGATAAATCCATGCGACCACAAGTGGACGACGAATATTTGGTTCCACCAAAGAGCCGCTGGTCGCTCTCGCGGGTGCTGTCGACAGGCCTTTCGCTCGCATACGTCGTCGGCGCCTACCTCCATGCCGACCTGAAAACTACGATTGAAATCGCGATGTTCTGTGTACTCCCCATGGGCTGCATCTGGTTTCCCGAGGCGATGGGGGACTACATAGGCTATGCCGGATCCGGACGGTTCATCACGGAAGCATCGCCGGCCGGGGCGGTCGCCTTTATGGGTTGGGTTGTGCTTCTGCTCCCGATCATCGTGTATGGGATCACTCGATTGATGGGTGTAAAAGCACACCAGTTGTGAATTGTCACCAACGGTCTAACATCAGCTGAAGCTGACGGCGCGCGCGAGGTCCCCGGGGGCTTGGAGGTTACGCGCGCGTGCCGCAACTTAGCCGGGACGTTAGCCGTACTTCAGGCATTGGGGTGAGGGTGAGATGTTCTGTCCCAAGTGCGGGGGGGAGTATCGCGCTGGATTCACGGAATGTGCGGACTGCCAGGTTACGTTGGTGAATCAGCCGGTCGACGTGGCCCAGGCACCAGCTCAGCCGATGCTTCAACTGGTAACCGTGTTCAAGTCGGGCAATCCAGCCATCGTTCCTTTGGCGAAATCCTTGCTCGAATCAGCCGAAATTGGTTTTGTCACGAAGGGCGAGTGTGTGCAAGATGTGATCGGTTGGGGGCGATTCCCAGCTGGAGTGAACTTCGCAGTCGGTCCCGTCGAATTCCAAGTCGCCATGGAAGACGCGGAAGAAGCAAGACGGTTGCTCGAGGACCTGCACGAAGGTAGCCGACTCGACAGCAATCCACGGGACTACGGTGACGACGACGGCGGCGGCTGACAACCGCCTGAAGCTGGCGGCCGCGGGAGGTCCGTGGGGGTTTGGAGGTTACGCGGGCGTGTTGCAGCTTAGCCGGGACGTTAGGCGACAGAACGAGATGAAGAGAAGACTCGGAATAATTGTTGTTCTATCGCTGGCGGGTTGGCTAGCGCTTGCAGGTGACGATGCGAGCGGCCCCATTCAATACAGCGTCGACCTTGGGCAGCCCTTCGCAATATATCAACTGACCGAGGCCGACCGAACCTGGGTTAGGAGTCTGACACGCAATCTGCGCTATTCAGGCCGCGTCGTGCATTTCGTTCGATCATCGCTCCCGTTGATCGTAAATGGTAGACCGGTCGAGGGCGCGGTCTACCAAGCGATCGAGCATCCGGAATACTTCTACGTTGCTCCAGGCGACGCTATGTTGAAGCTCGATACGCAATGGGCCTTCAGTCCTGGGGTTGGCGGTTTTTCGATGCACGCCCCGCGATCGAGACATTTCATCGCGTGTCTCAATCTGCCACCGGGCGGCATACCATTCCTGTCAAGCGGCCCGGTCACGAGGGGTCGAGTCAGCTGGGGTGGTCATGACTACAAGCGCTTTTAGGGACGGCTAACAACCCGCTGCACCTGATGGCGGGCGGCAGGTGCGGGGTTGTAGTCACTTCTCCACGCCCTGGTTAGAGTCCTACGCGAAGAAGGCTGCAACGTTCTCGAGAAGATTGACGATTCCGAGTACGGGCAGTTTGGCTGGGTCATCGATCCTGAAGGAAACAAGGTAGAACTTTGGCAACCGCCTGCCGGCCAATGACCAGGGCAATCGGCCTCAGCGTGCGTCGCGGCTCGACCGGAGCGTCGGGCCGCAAGAGGGGGCTATGAAACATGCTCGTCATCGGTTCGACCAGCCAAGAGCGTCCGATTCCTTATGAAGACACCCAGCTTGGTATGAATGAAGCGGCTGGCCGGGACCTCCAAGCCGCTGAGACCGAGATGGCTGGAGTGCTAGACACTCTTGTGAAGCAGGCTGCAGGGAAGCCTGGCGCGATCGCGACACTCAACAAAGCGCAGACTGCGTGGAAGGTTTACCGAGACGCTCAAATCGCCGCGATGTGGCCGTTACCGGAGCACGGGCAGTACGGCAGCGTCTACCCTATGTGTGTCGCGATAGTGCGGGCGAAACTCACCAATGCGCGCGTAGCGGAATTGCGTGCAATGTTGGAGCGGGTCGAAGGAGACGTGTGCAACTCTGAATGGCCGGAGTAGCCATGCAGCCCAGCAGAGAGATGAAGTCCATCGCGCTCATCGCTGTCGGCCTGGCCACGATCCTGATGCTGTGCTGTGACGATCTCGACGTGACTGTCGAGGGCTGGCCATTTCCAGTTGGTGGCGAAGATCAAGCCGTGTTTGATGCCGGGCTTATCGGTGTGTGGCGCTCGGTACCGGCCGAGAGTGAGAGTGAGTCGGAGGTCGCAGTCAGTTCACGCGACGGCCGAACATATTCGGTCATCATGCGTGATGACTATGACGCCTCCCCAGTTGAAATGAGCGGGTTTGTGGTTGAAGCGGGTCGGGTGCGCATCTTGAATGGGCGATTGGTCGGGTCGGGCAGATCCAGGGTGTCCGGGTACCTGCTGTTCCGATACCAGCTCGAGCCGCCTGATGGACTCGTCGTCATGCCGCTCGAGAGTACTATCCTGGAGCGTGGCGTGAAGTCCGCGGAGGAGTTGTTCAGCTACTTGCAAGTGCACTCGGACGATACGACCCTCTATGCTGAAGCATCCCGGTATCGACGCGTTTCCCTCTGGAGCCGCGCAGCCCAACAACCCGCTGCACCTGCCGACGGGCGTCGGGTGCGAGGTGATTTCATCAGGTCATGCGCCCGCCGCAGGTGACCGGGAGCGTTCGGCGGCCAAGGGGAGAGGGGCTGGTGTCTCCAGTGCCAAGGCTGGCCAAATTGCCTGATCGGTTCGTAGGAACGTGGCGCCTCGTCTCCTTTGTGGGCCATGGTGCGGATGGTGGCGAGACCCGTACCTATGGTCCCAGACCCCTTGGGGTTCTGATCTACGACAAGGGCGGCCGTATGTCGGTTCAGATCGCGCGCTCCGATCGAAGGCCGTTCAAATCAGGCGACCTCTTCCGTGCGAGCCCCGAGGAGCTCAAGGACGCGTTCGAGGGATACTTCGGCTACTTTGGGAGATACACGGGGATGAGAGAGCCGGAACCGTGACGCATCATATCGAGGGCGGCTCCTATCCTAACTTCGTCGGCACGGATCAACGGCGTTTTTTCACATTGCAGCGCGATTCCCTGGTGCTCAGTGCGCCACCCGAACGGACGGGCGGGTCCGGCGTAACGTACGTCGCCACGTGGGAGCGTCAGATTTGAGGCGTTCAGGTCGAGCCGCCAAACGACCACGTACAGGCGACGGCGTCCGCCGTCGCTCCAGGTGACACGGGCAAGCATCGTGCGGGCGCGCGCCGGGCGCGATGCGGAGCGTTAGCCGACTTGAGTCTTGGGGTAGCGATGCAGGACAGCTTGGCCGGGGTCAGGCGGCGGGAGGATCGTTGGTCTTGAGACTTGTTTCCGGCGCGCTCCGGGTGGTCGCCGTCGCCGTTGTGATGTTTCTGGCGATCAGCTACCTGAAACTCGGTTACTTCGCCCTCTTCATGCTGCCGCTTGGGGCGCTCGCAGCGGTCCTGCTCACGCGCGCGCTGCGTGCAGGGTATTCGCGAGTCTGGTCTTCGCTCGCCGCGATCGTGGCCTTCGGTGCTGCCTACGCGCTTGTGGGGTTGGTGGCGATTCGGAACCTGGACGAGACGCGCGACCTCACGTGGGAGGTTCTCGATCGTCCGACGCAGACGACCCCGGAGGTTCGCCTCTATCTGGGCGGGGGCGACTTCCTGTTCTCGTATTCCTCTGAGCTTGCGAGCTACCTTCGATCACGATCCAACCAGACGGTCGCCGTTTCCCTTCCCGTGACGCGAGTCCTGGGCTGCTTTGAAGGCATCGGCCCGCCCCGCATCGAGGGTTGGGGGGTCATGCCACTCGGCGGGTACGGGACCGGTTCCACCGGAAGCAGCCCTTGGGAGAAACATTGGTGGTGTCCTTGAGCATGATTCGAGTCGGGTATGTGTGCGAGATCGTGCGATATCCCGTCAAGTCCATGGCGGGAACTGCGACGGAGTCGGCCTTTCTCGGGTGGCACGGGCTCGAGGGCGATCGGCGATTCGCCGTCCGGCGTCGGGGAGACGACAGCGGATTCCCGTGGCTCTCGGCGAGCCGCCTCCCGGCGCTCCTCCTCTATCATCCCGTTGGGCTCGACGAGAGCACCGGCGAGCCGCTTCCGACGCACGTGCGCACACCGGCCGGATCGTGCGTCGAGCTTGGAAGCGCGGAGCTGAGGGCCGAGCTCGCGGAGCGTTTCGGCCGTGACGTCGACTTGATGAAGCTCAAGCACGGGATCTTCGACGAGGCGGCCGTCTCCGTCATCAGCCTGGCGACGATTGCAGGCATCGGTCGTGAGGCCGGACTCGATCTCGATCGCCGACGCTTCCGAGCCAACATCGTGCTCGAGACGGAGCGCAGCGAGCCTTTTCTCGAGGACGGCTGGGTCGGGGGGATGCTGGTGTTCGGCGACGGCGATCCACGACCGGCCGTGAGCATCACGATGCGCGATGTGCGCTGTATGATGCTCAACCTCGATCCGGAGACGGCAGAACAGGACGCACGCGTCATGAAGACGGTCGTGCGCCTCAACCAGAACAACGCGGGGGTGTATGCGACGGTGGTGCGAAGCGGCCCGATCCGTGTCGGCGATCGAGTGAGCCTCGTGTCGGAGACGCCTGTCGTCAGGTAGGGTGGAGCCGACGGCATGCGGGAAGAAGCGCCAAGCAGAGAGGAGTCCTGCGATGGAACAGGAAGTCTCGACGATCCGCCTCTACCTGATGAGAGTCGTGTACCTGGGCAATTGTGTGATGCTCGGGATCGATGTCTGGCCGAGAATCGTCCACCATGAAGGAGTGTGGGACCCCTTGCCGGGGGTGGCCTTCAGCTTTTGGGCGGCGCTGTCTGTTCTGTCGGGTTTGGGAATTCGATATCCTCTTGCGATGTTGCCGGTGCTCCTGCTGCAGCTGATCTACAAGTCCGTATGGCTGGTGGCCGTCGACATTCCGCTGCGATCGGCCGGCCGATCGACAGAGCTCACCAACATTTTCATTGCCGGGGCGGTCGCGGATCTGATCGTGATTCCCTGGCCGTATGTTCTGAGACATTACGTGATGAAGCGCGGTGACAGGTGGAAATGAGGACATGGGAAGGCCGCGCCCGGGGAACCGCGTCGGGGGGCCGCCAGGTGGCGGCATCGAAGCGATGAGATTCGAGCACGCGGTCGTCGTCGACGAGAGCCCCGAGACCGTGTTCGCGCTCACGCAGGACTACTCGCGGCGCATGAGGTGGGATCCGTTCCTTCGTCACGCCGAGCTGCTCGGCGGGGTCTCCGCGCCCGGAGTCGGCGTTCGCGCCTGGTGCGTGGGGCGATACGGAATCGGAATGGAGACGGAGTACGTCTCGTTCGATCCTCCGAGGGTCGTCGCGGTGAAGATGACCCGGGGGCCGAGACTGCTGGAGAGGTTCGCGGGCACATGGGAGTTCGCGCCCGTCGATGGGGGACGGACGAAGGTGACATTCCGGTATCTGCTCCGGGCGCGGCCGCGATGGCTCGCGTGGGTCATCGAACCGATGGCCCGATGGTGGTTTTCGCGGGAGACGCGCACGAGAGTGCGCGCGCTCGAGAGGGCCCTGGCCAGATGATCGAGCGTCTCATGACCGACATGCGGAAGCCGGTCATCGCCGCGCTGGTCGGTCTCGTGAGCCTCATGCTTCTGCTGTGGTTCATCCGCGGACCGCGACCGATCTGGCCCAGCCTCGCGTTCTTCGCGATTTCGACCCTGCTGGTCCCGCTCGCCGCGTTGGGTCTCTATGGGATTCTGTATCTTGTCGTCAGGGAGAACCAGATGTCGAGTCGCGCGCTCCGCGCGGCGTGCGGCGTCCTTTTCGTCGCGGCGGTCGTCTTTCTCGCGTGGTCGACGATGTCCGGGGTCCGCCGGTTCGCCACCCATCGCACCATCCCGCCGCCGAATCTCCTCGCCCTGGGAGTGGCGCTCGGCGCGATCAAGGCCTGGGGGCTTCGGGAGAAGACGGTGCCTCGGAGATGACGGCGCCATCGGCGAGCGGACGGCTCCGTTCGTCGCCCCCGTCACGGCATGATCCGGGCAGAACCATGGGATAATTCCCGGCACCAAGAGCCGAGGAGCAGCGACTCCCGCTGAGACGGGTACGCGACATGCTGGCGCGACTGATGGGTCTGAAAACGATCTCGCCCGACCGGCTGCACGGGCTGGTGCAGAGCCGCGCGTCCGTGACGGTCGTCGACGTCAACTCCCGCGGCAGCTGGATGCAGGCGCACGTTCCCGGCGCGATCCATCTCGACCCTGCCGGCTACGAGAAGAGCGACCTGCCGCCGGATGCGAGCGCCCTTCTGGTTTTCTATTGCTCCAACCCGCTGTGCATGAAGGCTCCGAAGGCCGCGCGTCGCGCCCGGACGATGGGCTACACGAACGTCCAGGTCATGTCGACGGGCATCAGCGGCTGGCTCGCCGCGAAGCTGCCGACGGAATGTGGAGAGTGACGCCGGACGGGCCGGGCCGAAGCGACGATGATCCCGGCGCGTGAGGGTCTCGAGCGTCTGCGCGAGGGGAACCGTCGATTCGCGTCCGACGCCGGCGATCTCCGCGTGCCGGCCGCACGGGCGCGCCGCCGCGAGCTGACCGCGGGCCAGGAGCCGTTCGCGATCGTTCTGGGATGCTCCGACTCGCGCGTGCCCGCGGAGATGGTCTTCGACCAGGGTCTGGGCGACCTGTTCGTCATCCGCGTCGCGGGCAACATCGTGGCTCCCTCCCAGATCGGCAGCGTCGAGTTCGCGGCGGCGCGGTTCGGCACGCGGCTGGTGGTGGTTCTCGGGCATACGCAATGCGGGGCGATCCTGGCGACCCTGGAGGAGCTGCAGCGACCGACGGGTGACCGCGGGCCGAATCTGCGCTCGATCGTCGACCGGGTGCGACCCTCCGTGGAGGCGTTGCTTGCGACCGGGCCCCGACACGACCCGGCGGCCCTCGTGTCGCAGGCCGTTCGGGCCCACATCCGGGCATCGGCCGATCATCTGCGGCACGGGTCGGATATCCTCGAAGGGCTGATCGCGAACGAGGGGCTTCTGGTGGTCGGCGCGGAGTACTCTCTGGAAACCGGGCTGGTGTCCTTCTTCGACGGCGTGCCGCCGGCAGGCTGAGTTTCCGTGCCTCTTCGATCGCGCGCGGAGCTGGCGGCGTCGCTCCTCTTCGTCGCCGCGGCGGTCCATGCCGCCGAGGCGGTCGAAGAACCGCATCTCGACAGGCCGTCCGTCGCGAGCCTCGTGAACGCCCCGGACGTCGATGCGCTCGACACGGCCTACAGGGGACTCCGCGCCAACGCGGGTCTGGAGGTCCTGTACCGCTCCCTGCGGCTGCGCATGCAGCCGAACCCGACCAACGAGCTCATCCTCCTGAGCACCGCTCCGCAGACCCCCGATGACTATCGCCTGTATCGCGCCCTGGCCGATCCGGCGCTGGGCACCGATCTCCTGGGCGTCCTGTCCAGCGTCGTGAACAACTACTACGAGACGCTGGCTCGTCTGGCGATCAAGAACCACGTCAGCCTGCGGCCCTACCTGCGCCTGCATGCGCTCACGGACGGCTACGCTCGCACCGACAGCCAGAAGTGGCTCGACTGGCTGTTCCGCCACGACAAGGACGCGTTCGTGTCGGCCTTCCGAACGCTCGATGCGACCACGAAGCGCGCGATCTGCGGTGACGACTGCGGCAGGTACGAGCCGGCTCCGCGCTCCGGAGACGGGCGATGAGGATCGCCCACGGCGGCGTCATCCTCGGACTGGGAATGCTGCTCGGCGCGCCGGGTGCGGATTTCGCGCAGGCGCCCGGGCGGGCGCCGGTCATCACGACGTCCCATTTCATCTTCTACAGCGACTTCGACACCAACCTGAACGACGCCCTGATCGCGGCGGGCGTCGCGCGGAAGGCGCGCAAGCCGGAGCTGTTCCATGCCGGGGCGGAGGTGTCGTGCGCGGACAGGCTGCCACAGGCGGCGCGCGTCGCTTGGGAGCGGGCGGTCGACTACTACGCGGAGGTCATCTCGCCCGCCGATTGGACCGACCGCCGGCAGCACTTGATCAGGGTGCAGCTCGCCGGGTTCGACGACGAGCTGAAGGACGCCGACGACCGGCAATTCGTCGACATCGCGCGGGGCTTCAGGGCGGCCGCCGCGCCCGCCTACACGGCGTGCCGCTGGACCGTCCAGGACGAGAAGAACCGGCGCTGGATCAAGGACCTCGAGCGGCGGCTGGCGGCCTACGAGAAGACGGTCGCGTCCCGGCTGGAGCAGCTCTACCAGAAAAGGTGGAGCGGCCTGCCGATCCCGGTCGACGTGGTCGAGACCGTGGACTGGAGCGGGGCCAACTCGATCCTCCGCCATCCTATCGGCGGGCACCTCCTGATCTCGAGCGAGAACCCGGGCACCGCCGCCCTCGAGGTCGTGTTCCACGAGGCCTCCCACCTGTTGATGGATCGCGACGATCCGCTGCGCCAGGCCCTCGACAAGGCGGCGGGCGCCGCCGGAGTCCGCCTGCCCGGCGATTGCTGGCACGTGGTCCTGTTCTACACGACCGGAGAAGCGGTGCGTCGCATCCTGGAGGACGGCGGCGAGCCGGGATACACGCCGATGCTGTACGGGATCTTCGATCGCGGCACCTGGGGCGATTACCGCAAGCCCCTGGAGAGCGCCTGGCGCCCCTATCTCGCCGGCAGTCGGACGCTCTCCGAGGCGGCAACGGATCTGATCGAGGCGCTCCGGAAGCCGGAAAAGAAATGAGAGTCGAGCGCGCGATCCAGGAGGTCATCGCCGCCGGGTCGGCCTCGTGAACCGGACGCACCGGATCGAGCGCCTGAGCCTGCCGCCGGGTCACGCCGATCTTCAGTCTCTGGCGGCGCTTCTGGTCGACGCGGTCGAGTCCGGGGCGGCGGTGAGCTTCCTCTCGATCACGCTCGAGGGCGCCCTTGACTGGTGGCGCGGGATCGCCGCGGCGCCGCACGCCCGGGCCATCATCGTCGTGGCTCGCGACGCCGAGGGGATCGTCGGGACCGTGCAGCTCCAGCCGGCCTGGGCGCCGAACCAGCCGCATCGCGCGGAGATCGTCAAGCTGCTGGTGCATCGCCGGGGCCGCCGCATGGGTCTGGGCACGCAGCTGATGCAGGCGATCGAGGACGCGGGGCGCCGCGCCGGTTTCCGGCTCCTGACTCTGGACGCCAAGCGGGGCACCGCGGCGGAGAGCCTGTACCGGCGTCTCGGCTGGACTCACGCGGGGACGATACCGAGGTACGCCCTCGATCCGGACGGGACCCCGCACGACGCGGTCCTGTTCTACAAGGAGCTGAGCGGCGCCGGCGAGCCGGTCAGCGGATAATGATGCAGGGACGCCTGCGGGCGCGGTGAGCGATGCTGTTCATGGTGATTGAGCATTTCCATCCCGGGCAGGCGCCCGCCGTGTATCGTCGCTTTCGCGAGCGGGGGCGAATGGCGCCCGAAGGAGTGCGGTACGTTTCGAGCTGGGTGGACGTAGAGTTCGTCCGCTGCTTTCAGATCATGGAAGCGGACAGCGAGAGCGCGCTGAAGGAATGGACGAAACACTGGGACGACCTGGTCGACTTCGAGATCATTCCGGTCCGAACGTCCGAGGAGGCGGCCCGCGCATGCCTCGATCGCTCCTCGTCTCCGCCCTGATCGCGCTGCAGGTCCCGGCGCTGGCGATGGACCCGGCTCCCTTCAAGCTGAGCCACGCCTGGATCGTGGTCACGACCGGAGCGCCCGAGCGGAAAGCGCTGGAGAAGGCCGGCTTCCGCATCGCTCCGACGGTGAACCGCCACGGCGGCCAGGGGACCGCGTCGGTCTCGGTGGAGCTGCTCAACGGCTTCCTCGAGCTCATTTATCCCGATCCCTCCGTGAAGGTCACGCCGGAGCTTCGGGCCGGTGCGGAGAAGTTCAGGATGAAGTCGCGGTGGCGGGAGACCGGCTATTCGCCGATCGGCGTCGTCTTCGATCGCACTTCGGCCGGCTCGCTTCCCTTTCCGACCTGGAGGATCAGCGCCGATTGGATGGAGCCGGGGACCTTCATCGAGATGATGACGCCGAAGGACGTGCCCAAGGCGATGTCTCTGTCCATCTCGTCCCACGCCGCCAGCACGCGCGAGGAGGAGAACGAGAATCTGGTGCGGGATCCGGCCAGGGGCGCCATGTTCCTTCATCCCAACGGCGCGCGGCGTCTCACGAGCCTGCGCGTCGTCGCGCCGGCGGCGGAAGGGCTTCCTCCAGCCGCCTCCTACATCGAGGAGCACGGGCTCGTGCAATTCGCCGTGGGCAAGGAGTGGGTTCTCGACGTGACTCTCGACGGCGGGGCCCAGGGCATCACCAGGGACCTGCAGCCCGACCTCCCGATGAGGGTCCACTACTGAGGGGAGGTCTTCCGATGTCGCGTGTCGATCAGGGGCGTCCGGGAACGCCCGAAGGAGAGGACGCGATGAGACCGGCACCGGTCAAGCCCTGCGTGCCGCACGGCGCGCTCGAGGCGCTGGACATCCGGATCGGGACGATTGTCCTGGTCGAGGACGTCCCCGGGGCCGCGAGGCTCGTCCGGTTGACGGTGGACTTCGGCGATCATCGGCGTCGCATCATCGCCGGCCTGAAGCAGGAGAGGGCCGATCCGAAGGAGATCGAAGGCCGGCAGGGTCTGTTCGTGGTGAACCTCGAGCCGAGGACGATCCGGGGGGAGGTCTCCGAAGGGATGCTGTTCGACGTCGGCCATGCCGACGGCATCACGCCCTGCCTGCTCGTGCCGGAGCGCGCGGTTCCGAACGGAGCGCGGGCGGGCTAGTCAGATTGGAGCGCACGTGGCCGACATCTATCATGACTTTTCGATCAAGGCACCCTTGCCGCGGGTGTACGAGGCCGTCAGCACATCCCAGGGGCTGTCGCGCTGGTGGACCAAGCGCTCGTCGGGCGAGTCGGCGGAAGGAGCGGAGCTCGAGCTCTGGTTCGGACCGAAGTACGACTGGCGCGCGCGGGTCACCCGGGCCGTGCCCCCGTCTGAATTCGAGTTGCTGATGACCCGGGCCGATCCCGACTGGGTCGGGACCCGGGTCGGCTTCCGGCTCGAGCGTCGCTCCGCAGACACCTGGGTCCGGTTCCAGCACACGGGCTGGCCGGACCCGAACGAGCACTGGCGCGTCTCCTGCTACTGCTGGGCGATGTACCTTCGCGTCCTGAGGCGGTATCTGGAGCATGGCGAAGAGATCGCCTATGAGAAGCGTCTCGACGCGTGACGCGACCGTCACGGTCGAGCCTCTGGAGCTCCGACACGCGGCCGCGGTCCAAGGACTGGCGTCCGATCCCGAGATCGGCCGAACCTCGAATGTCCCGTACCCGTATCCCCGGGATGGGGCGGCCGCCTTCGTCGCCGACGCGGCGCGCCGGCGGGCGGCGGGCTCGCAGTTCTCGTTCGCCATCATCGCCCGGGGAGCGGTCGTGGGCATCTGCAGTCTCGTCGCGGTGGACGACCGGTCCGGCGTGGCCGACCTGGGCTACTGGATCGGTCGGCCTCACTGGGGCCGGGGCTACGCCACAGGCGCCGGCTTGCGGGTTCTCGAGTTCGGATTCGGCGTGCTGGGGCTGAAGACGATCCGTGCCGGCTGTCTGCCGGGCAACCCGGCATCCAGGCGGGTGCTCGAGAAGCTCGGATTCCGATTCGCGCACCTGGGCGTCCCGCGCGCGGGATCCCGATGGCCGCCCTCGCAGGTGGTGGTGTACTGGGAGGCGAGCCGGGGCCGGACGGGCGGATGACAGGCGAAACATTCCATGCGCCGGAGAAGGGGCCCGGGCTCGCCTCGGACGATCGACTCGCCGCGCGCCGGCGCGGATTCGGACCGACCGGGATCGTCGCGTTCGCCGTCATCCTCCTGTCCGGCACGGTCTCGCCGGGCCATGTCGCGGTGCCGGTCGGGGCGATCCTGGCGCTCGCCTGGGCCAGATGGTCGCGCACGCCGTGGCGCGCCATCGGCTACGTGCGCCCCAGGAGCTGGCCCGGCACCCTGGCGGCAGGGCTCGTCCTCGGGATCGCGCTCAAGATCGTGATGAAAGCGATCGTCATGCCGCTCCTGGGCGCCGATCCGATCAATCGGGCGTACCATCATCTGGCGGGGAACCGGTCCATGCTGCCTGCCGCCGCATGGGCCATGCTCGTCGCGGGCTTCGGGGAAGAGACGGTGTTCCGCGGATATCTGTTCGAGCGGCTCGGCAGGCTGTTCGGAGCCGGCCCCGCCGCGAAGACCGCGATCGTGCTGCTCACCACCGCTCTCTTCGCCGCCGCCCACTACCCCGACCAGGGGCTCCCCGGCGTCGAGCAGGCGTTCTTCACCGGTCTCGTGCTCGGCGCGATCTTCGCGGTCACGGGGCGGATCGCGATGGTCATCTGCGCGCACGCCGCGTTCGATCTCACCGCCCTGGCTTTCATCTACTGGGACGTCGAATCGGACGTGGCTCACCTGATCTTCAAGTAGCCGGGGCGGTTCCCGGCGGAGGTGCACGATGAATCGTCTCGGCGTGTTCGCCCTGGGAGTGATCGTGGCCGTATCGGCGCTGGCGCTGGTCCAGCCGGGGAAATCGGCCGACACCCCGAAGCCGGGTGAGGTCCTGACGGGGCACGATCTGGGGTTCCTGGTCGAGCGCGTCAGCGAGGATCGCGTGGTGGGGACGTTCGTGGTCCGGATGCATGGCGAATGGACGCCGGCGGAGCAGCCCAAGCCGCCCCGGGTCATTCCGGCGCAGTGACGTGGGGCGACCGGCGGGGATCCGCGAGGCGGTCAGGGCGCTCCGCAGGCATTATGGGCAGCCCGCGCCGCCGCCGACCAGCGATCCGTTCGAGCTGATCCTGTGGGAGAACGTCGCCTACCTGGCCCCACCCGCGCGCCGGCGGGAGGCGTTCGAGGACCTCAAGCGCACGGTGGGCACGACGCCGACGGCGATCCTGGAGGCGAGCCGGCGGACTCTCGAGACGATCACGGCGCGCGGCATGTTGAAGGGCGTGTTCGCGGACAAGCTCCGCGAGTGCGCGCACATCGCGCTGCAGAAGTACGGCGGCGATCTCGGAGAGGCCGTCCGGGGACCGTTCGTCGCGGCCAGCCGGGCGCTGCGGTCGTTCCCGGGGATCGGCGAGCCGGGGGCCGAGAAGATTCTCCTGTTCGCCGGCCGGCACGCCCGCCTCGCGCCCGATTCGAACGGCCTGCGCGTCCTGGTCCGGCTCGGTCTGGTTCGCGAGGAGAGGACGTACTCCCGAACCTACGCCGCCAGCCGTCAGGTGGCGGACGATCTCCCGGCCGGGATGAGAGCCGTGCAGGAAGCCCATCTCCTCCTGCAGCAGCATGGCCGGACGCTCTGCAGGCGCGGCGCTCCGCGCTGCGGGGAGTGTCCCCTGGAGGGCGCCTGCTCCTACGCGCGGCGCTCGCTTCCCGCCGGGCGGCGCAGACGAGCGACGCCCGGAGGCGGTGATGCAGCGAACGACGCGGGCGGGGGGGCGGGATGAAAGACGCTGGTGCTGACCCGTCTCGGCGTGCCCGCGTCGGGTCATCGCGTCCTGATGTTCGGACCGGTCGTCTACGCCGGGCTCGTCTATGCTGTGGTGGCGCTGTACCTCCGTCGGGTGGTGTAGGGTGATGATGCGTCGGGCCGTCCTGCTGCTCTCGGTCGCCGTTCTTCTGATCGGACGGCCCGGCGCGCAGGTGCCGGAGCAGTCCCGGGAGCCGAGCGTGACCCTGCCCGCGCCTCTGGCGCGCGTCCTGTCCGATTACGAGAGCGCCTGGCGGAACAAGGACGCCGCCGGCCTGGCAGCGCTCTTCGCCGAGGACGGCTTCGTCCTGTCCAACGGCGCCCCGCCGGTGCGCGGCCGGCTCCGGATCCAGAAGCACTACGCGGGCCAGGGCGGGCCACTCTCCCTGCGGGCGCTGGCGTTCGCGACGTCCGGCTCGGTCGGCTACATCATCGGGGGCTTCGCGCGGCGCAAGGGCGAGCCCGACGTCGGCAAGTTCACCCTGACTCTGGCGCGCGGCCCCGGAGACCGCTGGCTGATCATGTCCGACATGGACAATGGCAACTCGCGGCCCTGAGGGGCCGGCGGACCGGGCCGAGTCCTGGCGGACGCGCCTGACCCGGTGGGGATTCAATTTCTTCCCCGCCTACCGGGGCACGGGCGCCCGGCTGACTCATGTCGCGCCTGACTGGAGCGAGGTGCGCATCCGGCTGCCTCTCAACTGGCGCACCCGCAATTACGTGGGCACCCTGTTCGGGGGGAGCATGTACGGCGCCCTCGACCCCGTGTACATGATTATGCTGATCAAGACGCTGGGGCCCGGCTACGTCGTGTGGGACAAGGCGGCGAGCATTCGCTTCCTCCGTCCCGGTCGCGAGACGCTGTTCGCCACCTTCCGCCTGGACGAGGCCGACGTCATGGCGATCCGCGCCGCGGTCGGCGAAAGCGGCAAGACCGAATGGCACGTCACCGTCGAGCTGAAGAACGCCGCCGGCGACGTGCACGCGAGCTGCGAGAAAACGCTCAGCATCCGGCGTTCCGAACCGTCTCCGGCGCCGCCGCGAAGCGCGGAGGAGGCCGCGAGCGCGGAGCCCGAGCGCCCGAAGCGGGTCTATCCACCGGCCTACCTGCTGCTGGCGGTCGTTCTCATGAGCTGTCTGCACGTCCTCGTCCCGGTCCGCCGGATCGTCCCCGGTCCGTACCGGTTCCTGGGCCTCGTTCCGCTCCTGGCGGGGGTCGTGGTCGTGCTCTCGATCGCGGCGATCTTCCGGCGCGCCGGCACGACGATCAGGCCGTTCGAGGCTTCGTCGACGCTGCTCGTCCGGGGAGTGTATCGGTTCACGCGCAACCCGATCTATCTCGGCATGGTGTGCGCCCTGCTCGGCGTCGCGATGCTGGCGGGGACGCTCACGCCGTTTCTGGTGATCCCGGCCTTCGCGTACCTGATCGATCGCCGGTTCGTCCGGGCGGAGGAGGCGATGCTCGAGCAGAGGTTCGGCTCCCAGTATGTCGAGTACAAGGCCCGTGTGCGGCGCTGGTTGTGAGCGCCGGCCGCGAGGCGCCGCCCGTCCTGAGCGTGAGGGCCGCGCTGCACCGGGCGCGTCTCGAGTATCCATCCCACGCCCCGCGTCTTCTGGTCCTCCTGCTCGGATGGGCCGGAGTGTGGGTCCTGGTGGAGCTCCTGGTCGTGAGCAGCGGCAGCCCGCCCGGTCGCCCGATCTGGACGGCGATCCATCTGGCCTACTTCTGGGGGACGGCCTACTGGGAGGTGGCGATGCTGCGCGGCGCGCTCGAGGCGATCGACGGAGCGGCCCCGTCGGGGCGCCGCGCGCTCCTGGACCACGGGGCCGCCGCGAGGCTCCTCGTCCTCAAGCTGCTGTTGTTGCCGGTCGTCCTGATCGGCCTGGCCTGTCTGGTCGCGCCGGGGATCTACTGCCTGGCCCGCCTGGGCCCGGCCTTCTTCTTCGCCGCCGACGGTCCGGCCGGACCGCGGACGGCGCTGGCGCTCGCCAACCGGGCGACCGTCGGACGACGCGGGCGCCTGACGCGACTGTGCCTGCTGCTCCTGACGTTGAACCTTCTCGGCGCCGCACTGCTGGGTCTGGGGCTCGTCGTCACGATTCCCGCGAGTCTCCTCGCCTGCGCCTACGCCTTTCGCGCGATCAGCCCGCGATGAGCCGGCCGTGGAATCGTCCACTCGGGAGACAACCATGAACGCGAGGATCGTGAACCTCGAGACGCTGTCCTATCTGAAGCGGTCCCAGGGAGACAGGTTCGAGTGCCAGGTCGCACCCGTGGGCGCCCAGCTCGAGTCGAAGAAGCTGGGGTTCAACGTCACGGTGGTTCCTCCTGGCAAGCGCGCGTTTCCGTACCATGCGCACCGCGGCAACGAGGAGATGTTCTTCGTCCTCGAGGGCGAGGGCTCGGTCCGGATCGCGGGCGCGGTCCACAGGATCCGCGCCGGAGACTTCATCAGTCTTCCGCCCGGACGCGACTCCGCCCACCAGATCATCAACGACTCGAACGCTCCGCTGCGCTATCTCGCGGTCAGCACGATGGAGGTCCCCGAGGTGGTGGAGTATCCCGATTCGGGCAAGATCGGCGTGATCGCAGGAACCTCGGGCGGGAGACCGCCCGCGGCGGACTCCCTCCGGCATTTCGCGCGGCTGCGGGACGGCGTGGACTACTGGGAGGGCGAGTCGTGAAGGGGCGATCGGCTGCCGCCGGCGATGCGCTGGTCACGGAGCGCCTCGAGATCGCGCCCGCCACCCCCGACCTGGTGCGCGCGGCGCTGGACGGCCCGAGCGCTCTCGGGGCGCGTCTGCGGGCCTCGGTGCCGCCGACGTGGCCGCCGGAGTATCTCGACGCGACCTCCCTGCAGTTCACGCTCGAGCGGCTGTCGGAGGGGCGGGGTCAGGCGGGCTGGTGGCTGCATTTCGTCCTGCTCAGAGGCGGCCCCGGCGGCCGCGTGCTGATCGGGAGCGGCGGGTACAAGGGGCCGCCGACGCCGGACGGGAGCGTCGAGGTCGGATATTCGATCGTCACCGATCACCGCCGCCGCGGCTACGCCACGGAGACGGTGCACGCTCTCGTCGCCCGAGCCTTCTCCCTGCCCTCGGTCCGGCGCGTGATCGCCGAGACGCTTCCCACGCTCGCGCCCTCGATCGGCGTGTTGCAAAAGTGCGGATTCCGCCAGATCGACGGCGGGTCGGAGCCGGGCGTCGTCTGCTTCGAGCTGACACGGGCGATGCACGCCCGATCCTGAGCGTGGTTTCGTCCTATACTTCGCGACGCATGGCGACAGGCAGCCTGTTCGATCCCGAGACGACGGCCGGCGCCGCGGTCGGCGAGGAGGGTCCACGTCCGTTCCTGTCGTCGCCACAGCGGGTCGCGCTGCGCATCCTGATCGCGATCTACGGCGTCACGGTCCTGCTGCTCGTCGCGATGAACTACAGACCCCTGGGCGACGCGGTGTGGCGTCTGGGCAACCTGCACCTGGCCGTCCGGCTCGCCCTCGGCCTGGCGGTCGCGACGACGGCGCTCACCTTCATCCTCCTGCTCGGGATCTGCCTGCACCACTACCTGCGCGGCCATGCCGGGCCGAAGCCGCCGGCGTTCTGGCTCTGGGTGATGGTGCTCCTGAACGTCGCGGGCGTGGTGGCCTACTATCTCACGATCGTCGAGCCGGAGCAGAGAGCGCTCGGGGCGGAGAGGTGAGCGGCGCCGCCCGCAGCGTCGCCGTCTTCGGCGTCTATTTCGCGGCCGTCGGTCTGGTGCTCATCGCCGCGCCGAATCTTCTGCTGGCCGCGGTCCGGCTGCCGCCGACCGGCGAGCCGTACATCCGCGTGCTCGGCGTCGTGTCGTTCGTCCTCGGTCTCTACTACCTCGCGGCGGCGCGCGCCGAGGCGACGGGATTCTTCCGCTGCACCACGTGGGGACGCACGATCGCGTTCGCGCTGTTCGTCCTCCTGGTGCTGCTGGGTCTCGCCCCTGCCGTCCTGATCCTGTTCGGGGTGATCGACGCGGCGGGCGCTCTCTGGACTGCCCGGGCGCTGCGGCGTCCGGCCGGCCCGCGGATCGGGTGACCGATGCCCGAGGCGACGGGGAGCGCCGTGCGCGTCCGCCCCATGACCGATGGCGACGCCGCCGAAGTGGCGGGCCTGTCCGGTCAGCTCGGCTACCCGTCGGAGACGGAGCAGATCCGGGAGCGTTTCCGGGCGCTGTCGCGGGAGCCCGACTCCTCGGTCTTCGTCGCGGAGAGGGACGACGGGCGGCTGGCCGGATGGATCCACGTCCTGGCACGCCGTTTCCTCGAGTCGGATCACTACGCCGAGATCGCCGGCCTGGTGGTGGACGCCGGCGCCCGCCGGGGCGGCGTGGGACGGGCGCTCATCGGCGCCGCCGAGGCGTGGGCCCGGGAGCGCGGCTGCGTCACGCTGCGCGTGCGCTCCAACACCAGGCGCGTCGAGGCGAAGCCGTTCTACGAGCGGATGGGGTACCGGGTCGTGAAGACCCAGTACGTCTTCGAAAAGAAGGCGCCGCCGGGGGGAGCGCGCGGACGGGACGGCGGCCCGTGAGCCGCCGCAAGCCCCGGGCCCGGATCAACGTGGCGACCGGGACCCGCTGGGAGCCGATCGTGGGGTACTCGCGGGCGGTGCGCGTCGGTCCGTTCGTGCACGTGTCGGGGACGACCGCCACCGATGCCGCGGGTGACATCGTCGGAGCGGGCGATCCGTACGCCCAGACCGTGCAGACGCTCCGGAACATCGAATCGGCGCTGCGGCGGGCCGGGGCGGCGCTCGAGCACGTGGTGCGGACGCGGATCTACGTCGTCGACATCGGCCAGTGGGAGGCGGTCGGCCGGGCGCACGGGGAGTTATTCGGGGCGAATCGCCCGGCGCACAGCCAGGGCCGGGTGGGGGCGGATGAGGCCGTGGGGGGTCTCATCGCGTGGGGGGGGGCGAACTTCGTAGCTGCCGGTCGCGCTGGGGCCGATGAGAACGATCTTGTCCTGGAAGATGTCCGGCTGAAAGAACACTTTGTGATCGGCGAAGG
>CAYLND010000050.1:0-22288 GCA_964384905.1 uncultured Acidobacteriota bacterium | reverse complement strand
GAGAGCCGTCCGAGATCCAGGAGATGCGGCTTCTGCATATGACGCAGGCGCTTGAGGAACTTGGCGAGTATGTGCGACACGCCGACGCCTCCCGCCACGCCGTCGAGCGGGACGCCGTCCTGCACGCCGAGCTTTCGAAACAGATGCAGCATCGACTCGCCCTCCCGGGGTCCCGGTGGGCGCGACGTGAGACGCCGCACCTCCCGCGCCCCGGTCTCCGCGCCCCGGAGCCTCCGGCTCCGGGGCGGGGGGCCCGTCCGGTCAGGCCGGAGCGGGTCCCTGGACGCCGGCCGCTACAGGCGGGAGCCCTGGAGCTTCACTTCGTCCTTCATTTCGGGGATCCGGCGGACCTCTTCGGACTTCACCGGAGCGGCGGTCTTGCGCGTCGTGTCGGAGGTGCGCTCCATGTCGACGCTGCCCTTGAAGTGCGCTCCGTCCGCGATGGTGATGCGCGGAGCCGCGATGTCGCCGTTCAAGCGACCGGTCGGCGCGATCTCGACGCGCTCCTTGGCAAAGGCGTGGCCCTGGACGTCACCGGCGATCACGATGGTGTTCGCGTGCAGGTCGGCCTTGATCTTCCCGTTGGGTCCGATGGTCAGATTGTGATCCCGCAGCTCGATCTTTCCCTCGACGCGGCCATCGATCGTGAGGTCCTCATCGCCCTGCAGCTCGCCCTTGATGAAGATTGACGGTCCAATGTTCACGATGCGGCCTCCCTTCGAAGCGTCCGGAGTGTAGACGGGATTAACGGGTGACTCGCTCGGGCGACCGCTGGCGTCTCTCTTGTCCCACATGGAGACCTCCCTGAATGACCCGGTGGGTTCCGGGTGGATCGTTGATCCCCGCTCGACAGACAGCCACCTCGTGGGGTGGCGGGTCATGCGTCGATCGCCCGGTGCATCGATCGGGCGACTGCGGGAAGGACACATGAGGAGCCGATGCTCCTCACGGGATCACTCGAGACCGTTCTCGCTGCGATGGCGCGGACTCTAACACACGGTCCGAGGAGCGTCAAGGCGACCGGGAGCAGCTCCCTGGCCTTGTCTGCCGCATCCCGACCAATATATATATGCCGCAAAACGAGGAGGCAAGTTTTTGACACGATCCGCATTCCCCGGTGTCCAGGAGGCCACCCGTAGAGCGTGGTGGGCCGGTTTCGGACTGGCGCTGGCGGGAGCGCTGGCGGCGAACGCCCTCGCCGCCGCATCGTCGCCTCCACAGGCCGATGCGGTCCTGACGCTCCTGGCGGCGGAGGACTACGAACAGGTGCGACCGGAGCTACTGGAGGCGCTCCGCGCTGGAGGCCGGCGGCCCTGCGACGCGCTGTCGTCCTACGCGGGAAACCGCAACGGCCGGGTGCGCGAGCACGCCGTCCGCGCGCTGGCCGACGCGGGCTGCTCCGACTTCGCCTCCTACCGCGCCTATCTGGACGACTCGGACGCCTGGGTGACCGACGCCGTCATCGAGGCGACCCGGCGGCACCTGATGCCGGACGCGGTGCCGTACCTGCTGGCGCGCCTGACCGATCCGCGCCGGATCGTCTCGGAGCAGGGGACCCGCAGGATCGGCGACAGCGCGCATCGCGCGCTGCAGCAGATCACCTGCCAGTCCTTCCATTACGATCCGGCGGGAACGGAGGACGATCGGCGCAACGCCCTGTCGCGCTGGCGCCAGTGGTACGTCGAGCACCGTGCCGAGCCGCGCGACGAGTGGCTGAGGGAGGGGATCGCGCGCGCGCGGGACTACGCCGGGCGCGATTACCCGCCGCACCGCCTGGAGGGGCTCCGGCTGCTCGCGCTGATCGGAGAACCCGCGCTCGCGGACCTGCGCGCGTTGGTCAGGCGCTCGCCCGACGACGTTCAGGCGGAGGTGACCTGCCAGCCGGACGAGCCCCCGCGCCCGAGCGATCGCGTCCCGTGTCGGCTTCAGGTGAGGGACGCCTCGGCTCGACCGGTCGTCATCGCGCCGCCCGCCGGCGGTCCGATCGTGCGCGTCGGACGAATCGACGTCGCGGTTCCGTCCTTCCCGGACGAGGTCACTCGTCCGCCGGGCGCCTCCTCGGGCGACCGGCGTGCCGCACTCTCGTCGTCCCTGGCCGAGCAGATGATCGTCCTGATGCCGGGTGAAGTCCGCCGCTACGAGTTCACCGTCGGACCGGTCCCATCGGCCGGCCGCTATCGCGTGCGCGCAACCCTCGCCGACCTGGCGGCGGAGATCGTGGCGGGCTCCGACGCTCGGGCGCCGGACCCGGCCCCGACCCCTCCATCCTCACGCTCTTCGGACAGGCGTGGCACGGCGAAGCCGCCGCGGGCCGGCGCGACGCCCAGACCGGCCGCCGCGACTGCGCCATCCGGGGCGACTTCGATCACGCGCATCGAAGCGGAAACGATCGTGCGCTTCGACCAGTAGGAGAATCATTGTCCCGGTCGAATGGTCGCGGCCTGGGAGGAGAATGGCGCGTTATTTTTTTCCTTGACAATTACAAAATTGACCGTAGGTTGATGGCGTAATAGCAAGGTCATTCCGGAACCAAAGGCTTTAAAACGGTCGCTGAGTTTTCAGGGCCATTCTGGTTAGCGGCGAGCCAGGACGTGTTCTGACAGCGACCGGCTTTTGCTCCCTCCCACGGGCAGGGTGTTCTGTCTGCCCGCGTCGGGGCGGTGGACCCGGAGGTTTGGGGCCATCGCCCCATTTTGGAAAATGCCCGACAAGCATGCGGGTGGGTGTACGGAAGCGAACGGCTGCTCGCTGATCGCGTTCAGCCTCGGTCGCAGGTGAAGCTTGCGCGATCCCCGCAGCGTCTAAACAGGCGCGCGATCCTCGGCGCCCGGGCCCCCTCGGCGCTTGGCACACTTCTTTCAGTTTAGAGCCTCCCCGCGTCGCGTGGAGGTCTCGTGTTCACTCCCGTCCGTTGTCCCTACACTGACTGTCGCGCTCACCAGCAGGTCGTGGTCGGCTTCTTTACGCGCGCGGGCTTCTATCGTCCTCTGTGCCGCAATCACTCCGTGCCCCGATTCCGCTGCCGGCTGTGCGACCGCGGCTTCTCGCGTCAGACTTTCCGCGCCGACCGCCGCCAGAAGAAGCCGTTCCTCAACTCCGCCTGCCTCGACCTCATGGTCGCCTGCGTCGGCCTGCGCCAGGCGGCCCGGGTCCTGCGCGTCGCACGGCGCACCGTGGAGCGCCGCTTCGGCTGGCTCGCCCGCCACGCCGCCCAGTTCCAGGCCAACCGGCTGGCCACGGCCACCCTCTCCGGTCCCTTCCAGCTCGACGAGCTCGAGAGCTTCGAGGCCAACCGCTACCAACCGGTCACCGTCCCGGTGCTCATCGAGCGTTCCTCCCTGTTCATCGTCGCCACGGCGGTCGGTCCGCTGCGGCGCAAAGGGCGCCTGACTCCCCGGCAGCGCCGGCGCCGCGCCGAGCACGAAGCCCTCCACGGCCGCCGCCCCTCGCTCTCCCGCGCCGCCGTCCACACCGTCCTCAGCCGTTTATGCCAGGTCGCATCGCCTCCCATCGTCCTCGAGTCCGATCGCAAGCCTCTATACGGACAAGTCGGCACCCACCTGTTCGGCGACGCGTTGGTCTGGCGCACCCACTCGGCCTCGGCGCGTCGCGACCGCGGCAACCCCCTGTTCCCCATCAATCACACCAACGCCCGGCTGCGTCACTTCCTTGCCCGCCTGCGCCGCCGCACCTGGTGCGTCACCAAACGACGCGTCTGCCTCCAGGCCCATCTCCACATCGCCACCCTGTGGTCGAACTACTGCCGCCCCATCACCAACAGGACCCGCACCACCCCCGCCCAGGCCGTGGCGGTCGCGCCCCGACGCTACCGCCCCGAGGAGGTCCTCGCCTGGAGGCAGGACTGGGGTCCCCTCAGCCCTCCTCTCCCTGCATGAGCCCGCCCCCACCACCCACACGCTCGTCGGGCATTTTCTGAAGGAAACGGCGATCCAGCAGATGTCCAGCCCGGACGTTCGACAGCGCGCGCAGGAGGGAGGCCTTGATGCCGGAGTGATCGCTCTCGAGCCGCTGCAGCAGAAGCTTCATCTGCTTGCGCTTGAGCGAATTGTCTCCGCAGGCGGGACAGGCGCAGCAGATGACCGGGAAGCCCACCTCGGCGACGAACCGCACGATCTCGTCCTCCCAGACATAGCACAGAGGGCGGATCACGGTGTTCTTCCCGTCGCGCGCCCGAAGGATCGGCGGCATCGAGCAGATCTCGCCGTTGAAGAACTGGCTCATCAGGAGCGTTTCGAGGAGGTCGTCGGCGTGATGACCCAGGGCGATCTTGTTGCAGCCGAGGCCTGGCGCCAGACGGTAGAGGACCCCGCGCCGGAGACGTGCGCACATGGAGCAGTGCGTGTCGCCGAGCGGCATGGTGTCGTCGATCACCTCGGCGATGTTCGTCCGCTCGATGTGGTACGCGTAGCCCTTCTCCTGGAAAAACTTCTCCAGGACGCTCGTCTGGAAGCCCCGGTAGCCCTGGTCGACGGTGACGGCCAGGAGCTCGAACCGGACGGGGGCGCGGCGGCGCAGGTAATCGAGCAGGTGGAGCATGGCGTACGAATCCTTGCCGCCCGACATGGCGCACAGGATCCGGTCGCCGTCCTGGATCAGTCCGTAGTCCTGGATGGCCCGACCCACGCGACGAGCCAGCGGCTTCAACAGGCTGCGCGGCGCGGCGTTCTCGCCGCCGCGGCGTCGCCGCGGCAATTCGATCTGAAACAGCGTCGACATGTTCGTCTCCGAGATGCAGCGGGCCCCGCGGTGCGCCGGCCCGAAACCCATTATAGCCGCCCCCGCCCATCCCCCTGGATCGCCGGTTTCCGGTCCCGGCCCGAAGGGCGACGGGACTCGCGGACTGCGCCGCGGGGCGGCGTCGGGACCACCGCTCCGACCCTCTCGACCGCGCATTCTCCGCGTCCGGTGCCGATTCTTTGCGCGCGCGAAAAGGGGTTGGAATTCCTCCGAAAAATGGGGGTGTGAACCTCGATTGACAGGGTGGGGTGCATTTGCTATAAGCGCCCAAATTGACGTTCCGAATACACTAGGTTTCTGCATCGGGAGTTCCAGGAGGTGTCGTAATGAACAAGGCAGAACTCACCGCCCGGGTGGCGCGGGAGACGAAGATGACGAAGGTGCAGGCGGCACGCGTCATCGATTCGCTTCTGGAGCACATCACCAAGACCCTCAAGAAGGGGGAACGCGCCAGCCTGGTCGGCTTCGGGACGTTCACCGTCACGAGGCGAAGGGCCCGCACGGGCAGGAATCCGCAGACGGGATCCCCCATCCAGATACCGGCGCGTCGTGTCGTGCGCTTCACCGCGGGGAAGTCCCTGAAGTCAGAGATTCACTGAACCGCCCGGAGGGCCGGGCCGGGGGCCGACAGCGCGCGGGTCCTCCCGCGGCGTGATATCGTCGGACCTCATGAGGCTGGGACTGCGCGCCCGGATCACCGCCCTCCTCCTGCTCCTCAGCGTGGTGCCGCCGGGCGCCGTCGTCTGGATCATCCGGAACCGCGTGCTCGGTCTCGTCCGGTCGGAGGACGAACGGCGCATCGAGGACGCGCTCTCCGAGTTCGATGCCGCCATCGAGCGCGAGGGCAAGGACGCCGGCGACGCGCTCTCCACCGTCTCCCGTCTGCTCCTGGACGATCCCCGCTACCGGAATCCGCCCGCCCGCCGGGCGGAGAATCCCATGCCCTTCGATTCTCCCGAGGAGCTCCACCGGCTGATGGAGGACGGGGGGCTCGACTGCCTGTCGATCCTCGACGCCACGGGGGTGGTGCTGGCCTCCGGTCATGCACCTCAGGACGTCGGGCGCGTCGAGCGCGCCCGGCTCCAGCTTCCCGAATCCTCTTCGTCGTTCCTCGAGGAGGAGATCACTCCGGGGATCGGCCGCGTGCTCACGCTGCAATCGCGGCGCCCGGTCGACCTGGCGGGCTCCAGGCTGCACCTGGTCGGGGGGCGCTTTCTCGACGCCGAATTCCTCCGGAGGCTCTCGCCGGGCGGGACGGTGAAGGCGATTCTGCTGGACCGGGGCGGCGCCATCCTGGCCGCCAGCGATCCCGCCAATCCTCTCCCCGTGCCGCCGGCCGGCGCCGGGCCCGAACGCGGTCTTCTCGACGTCCGCGGGGAGCCGCATACCTTCCGGATGATCCCGCTGCACGACCGGCTGGGAGGCGCCGTCGGCTCGCTCGTGGCGGCCGTCTCCCTCGCGCGGCTCGCGCTCCTGTCGTCGGCGCTCGGGTCGATCGCCCTCGCGGTCGTCGCCGCCGGGATCCTCGGCTCGCTGCTCCTGGGGTCGGCGCTGGCCCGCGGCGTGACGGGCCCCCTGCGCCGTCTCGAGGAGATGTCGCGCCGGATCGCCGAGGAGCGCTACGAGCCGCTCGCGGACCTCGGGGGGCCGGGCGAGGTCGGCGCCCTCGGAGCCGCGTTCAACCGCATGGCCCGCAGCCTGGCGGAGAGTCGCGAGCGCCTGCGGCAGACCGAGCGGCTGGCGGCGGCCGAGGAGGTGGCGCGGCGCGTGGCGCACGAGATCAAGAACCCGCTGTCGCCGATCGCGCTGACTCTCGAGGGGCTCGTGCGCACCCGGCAGGCGCGCCCGCTCGAGTTCGAGGCCGCCTTCGAGGAGGCGGTGCGCACGATCCGTGAGGAGATCGCCAGAATGCGCAGCATCCTGGAGGACTTCTCCCGCTTCGGGCGCCTGCCGGTGCCGCGCCCGCGTCCGACCGATCTGAACGCCGTGATCCGGAGGACCCTGACGCTGTTCGCGGAGAACAGCGCGCGGGCGACCCTTTGCACCGATCTCGACCCCGCCCTGGCGCCCGTCGCGATCGACCCCGATCGGATGAGCGAGGTGATCCACAATCTCGTGGGCAACGCGTTGCAGGCGATGGGGGAGGCGGGCGGCACGATCACGCTGAGCACGCGCGCCGGAGCCGCCGGCCCCGAGATCTGCGTCCGCGACACCGGTCCCGGCCTGCCGGAGGAGGTGCGGCGCCGTCTGTTCGAGCCGTACGTCTCGGCGCGTCCCGGCGGGACCGGTCTGGGGCTGGCGATCGCCCGTCGCATCGTTCTGGACCACGGCGGCCGCATCGAGGCCGGCAACCGTCCCGAGGGGGGCGCCGAGATCGTCATCGTCCTGCCGTGGGGCGGGCCGGAGGAGGGCGCGTGGCGACGATCCTGATCGCGGACGACGAGAAGAACATCCGCCTCTCGGTCCAGCGCCTGTTCGATCTGGAGGGGCACCGGGTGCTGGCGGCCGCCGACGGCGACGAGGCGCTGGCGATCCTGAGGCGGGACGAGATCGATCTGCTGATCCTCGACCTGCAGATGCCGCGGCGGGATGGATTCGCCGTCCTGCAGGAGATGCGCTCGATGGGTCACGACGCCCCGGTCATCGTGCTCACCGGCCACGGCAGCGTCGAGAAGGCGGTCCAGGCGGTGAAGGAGGGCGCGCAGGACTTCCTCGAGAAGCCGCCCGACCCCGAGCGTCTTCTCGTGAGCGCCGCAAACGCCCTGCGTCTCTGCCGGCTGCAGCGGGAGAACCGCGATCTGCGGCGGGCCCTCGCACCGGTGCACCGTCTGGCCGGCGGCTCCCCGGCGATGCAGGCGCTGAGGCGCGAGATCGCGCGCGCCGCGGCGGGCGGCGGGGCGGTGCTGATCACGGGAGAGAACGGCACCGGCAAGGAGCTGGTCGCGCTGGCGATCCACGCCGAATCGGCGCGACGCGACGGGCCGTTCGTGGCGGTCAACTGCGCGGCCCTGCCGGCCGAGCTGTTCGAGAGCGAGCTGTTCGGCCATGAGCGGGGTGCGTTCACCGGAGCGCTGCGCCGGCAGATCGGCCGGTTCGAGCGAGCCTCCGGCGGGACGCTCTTCCTCGACGAGATCGGCGAGATCCCGCCGTCGCTGCAGGCGAAGCTCCTGCGCGCGCTCGACACCATGACCATCGAGCGGCTGGGCGGCGATGCGCCGGTGCGCGTCGACGCGCGCATCATCGCCGCCACCAACCGCGACCTGCACGCCGCCATGACCGCGGGCGCCTTCCGGCAGGATCTTTATTACCGGCTGGCGGTCCTGCCGATCGCCGTCCCACCCCTGCGCGATCGGCGGGAGGACATCGCCGCCCTGGCGGCGTGCTTCCTGGAGGAGGCGCGACGCGAGGGGGCCACGCGCGCGCGCGGCTTTTCCGAGGAGGCGATCGCCCTTCTCCAGGGCCACGACTATCCCGGCAACGTGCGCGAGCTGCGCAATCTGGTCGAGCGGCTGGCTCTCGGCGCGGCGGGGGAGCGACTCACCGAGGAAGAGGCACGGGCCGTCCTGCCGTTGCCCGTGACCCGTCCCGCCCCGGCGCCCGCCCCACCGGCGGTCCGTCCGGCCGCCTCGGACCCGCCGACGCGGGCCAAGCTCAAGGAGAGTCTGCGGCGGGCCGAGCGCGCCATCCTTCTCGAAGCGCTCGAGCGGAATCGCTGGCAGATGGCCAGGACCGCGCGCGAGCTCGGTCTCGAGCGCAGCCACCTGTATCGCAAGCTGAAGGGGCTCGGCATCCAGCCGCCGGAGTGAGCGGACAACTCCGTGTCCGCGCGGCCCCGAAGCGTGGCGGGGCCGCGGCGGAGTGTGTTCTCCCGGACACGGGGGCGTGCTCCCGCTCTCGCACCATGGCGTCCCGTGCGGCCACCGGGGACACCCTAACCGTCTGACACCGTTGAGAGTCCGTGGTCGATCGCGCGCGGCGCGACGGGTGGCACCGGTCTCGCTAATGAGGGGCGAGGAGGTTCCACACATGAGCATGAGCAGAACAGGCAGGTTGATCGTGAGCAGTTGCGGCGCGGCGATCGTCGTCGCGGCCGCGGGGATCGTCGTCATCAGCGCGAGCCATCGGCGACCGGCGGGCGAGGTTCCGGCGAGGCTCGCGTCGGGAGGAGCGGCCGAGGGTTCGTCGTCGACCGGACCGGGTCAGGGCGCGGGCGCGACGTCCAGCGCCGTCGCCGGCCCCGTCGCGCCGCAGGGTTTGGCCCCGACCGGGGGAGTGCCCGCGTCGGTGACCGAGAGTCTCGTGCTGCAGAAAGGCGAGACGTACTACGGAAAGGGTGAGGCGTACTTCCGCGATGGCGACTTCGCGTCGGCGTCGCGTTACCTGCAGGCGGAGGTCGACGGGCACCCGGATCGCTTCTATCCCAGCTATCTCCTGGGAATCTCCCTGTGGAAGGACGGGGATCTGGACGGCGCGATCGTCTCCTTGAGCAGGGCAGCGACGCTCGATCCCAAGTCGGTGAAGGCCCGCGTCAATCTCGGGCGGACCCTGAGCGATGTGGGACGCTTCGAAGACGCCTTGAAGGCGGCGGACGAGGCCATCGCCATCGACTCCGGCGACTCGTCGGCCAGCAACGTGCGCGGTCGCGCGCTTCTGAATCTCGGCCGTAAAGACGAGGCGATCGAGGCGTTCAGGACGGCGGTCGATCAGGATCCCTCCAACGCCTATGCCCGGAACAACCTGGGCTACGCGCTGATCGAGGCCGGCAAGTTCTCCGACGCCGTGCCGTTCCTGGAGGAGGCGGTGCGTCTGAAGCCCGGGGTCGGCATCTTCCAGAACAATCTTGGAATGGCCTACGAGCGCACGGCGCGCAAGGACCAGGCGATCGTGGCGTATCGCGCCGCGGTCAAGAGCGGCGGCTCGGATGCGGCGGAACGCAACCTGTCCCGGCTCGGCGGCAGCGTCGATGACGATTCGGTGGAGCCGACCAGCGCGACAGAACCCTCCGCAACGGATCAGAATTGAGTACGGATTCTGCTCAACTTGCTTGACGAAGCGGGACGCCTATATTAGCCTTGCGGTCGCGCTTCGGGCGGAATGGATCATGGGGGTGGCGGCCCACGCCACCCCCGGTTTTGTGCGGGAGGGATGACGGGGTTATGGACATGTTCCTGCTGTTCGTGGTCATTTTCCTGGGCGTCCTGTTCGGTCTCGGCACGGGGGCGCTGGCCCTATCGCTGCTGTTCAAGCTGATGTTGAAGATCTCCGCGCGCGGCACCGGCGTCGCCGTGGCCACTGCGGCGGTGTCGTCCTCGGCGCCCCGCGTCTAGCCGAACGACACGCAACATGCGAACGGGCCCGATTCCGGGCCCGTTTCTTTTTCGTAGCGACAATTCCGTAGCCCGCCGGCCGGAAGGACCTATCCACCCTGCATGGCGGGAGCGACGGCCGGCACCACCGCCGGTCGGCGTGGGGCGTCTCCCAGGAGCACGTAGAAGAGGTTGTCCTGGAAGCCGCGGTTGGCAGGCAGGAGCCCGTGGGTGGCGCAGAAGAAGAACGTCGAGGTGGTTCGCGACGGAGGCGGCGCCGCGGACAGACCGGTGAGCGACTCGGCGGTGACCGTCCCGTCGCCGGGGGAGAGCATCAGCCGCTCCAGCTCGCGGGCGTTGCGGAACGGCGCCGTGCCGTCGTTGAACAGGGGCTGGACCCCCTCCGACGTGACGTCGAGGACGACGCGATCGAGGGTCGGGACGCAATCGGAGCCGAACAGGTGGATCGGCACCGCCGGCGGAGCCCCGGGCGCCGGTCGATCGAGGGCCTCGTGGAAGGCGCGCGCCCGATCGAGGACCGCCTGCAGGAACGCTTCGGCCTGCGGACCGGGCGGCACATCGCCTTCGACGTGCGGGCTCCAGATCGCCCAGTGGTTCCGGACCCAGGTCGCGGCGTCGTACAGATTCACGGCGACCGGCTGTCCCTCCATGTCGATGAAATGCCCGCCCGGGTCGTCCGGTAGAAGCTGGTAGACCGAGGGCATGGTGAAGATGTCGCGCGGCGACAGCGTCCGCGAGATCCCGTTGTTGAGGATCCGGAAGGCCGACATCGTGCCGCGGTGCGGCGTCCCGATCACCACGATCCGTCCGATGTCCGCCGCCCCCGCGTACGTGACCGCGGAGCGATCGTCCAGCGCGTCGACCGTGCCGTACCGGAGATAGTACTCCGCCAGGAGACCGCCCATGCTGTGGGCCACGATGTCGAAGCGCAGGTCCGGCGCTTTCAGGCGGGTCTTGATCTTGCGGATCGCCCGCCCGAGCGCGATGGCGGACTCGACGTTGTCGCGCCGCCAGTCGTAGTTGAAGATGAACAGGGAATCGCCGGGATGCGGGTTGTTGATGTCGCCGAGGCTGTAGCCCCCCACGTTCCGCAGCGCGTCCAGGATCGCGCCGTAGAACTTCACCCCCATCACGGTGTCGCAGATGGCGTAGGGCACCAGGTCGTCCCGATTCTCGCTCAGCGGCAGACGGTCGATGGGCAGCGCCAGGTCGTCCGGCTTGCCGCGGCGGATGGCGTTCACGACCCGGCCCCACACCGACTCCTGCGTATGGCGGTTCTTCAGCCGGCTGCCCAGGAAGCCGTGCAGGACGATGACCGGATTGCGCGGCATGGCGGCGGCCTCACGGTGGATGCGGGTCATGTCGTAGCGGCGGAACATCAGGCAGCCGGACAGGAGCGGTACGAGCACCGCCACGAGGAGGGTGAGCGCGTACCATGGACACCTGAGCGCATCGAAGGGAGTCGGCCGCATGACACACCTGACGCCGCACGAGAGCGCGGCCACGTCCAATATAGGTCAGCGTGCCGCGACGGGCCATGCGAACGGGACGGAAGGCGGGGCGGCGGAACCGCGCTCTCAGCGGCCTTTTCCGGCCGGTGAAGGGGCCGCGGTCGGCTCTTCCAGGGGCAGCTTGCCGGAGTACTTCAGCATCTGCGTCGCCAGGTCGGAAGTGTAGGCGAGCCGCACGTCCCACACCTCGCCCGTCAGGGCGCGTTCCGGCACGACGTCGGGCATCACGTAGGCGACGTAGGAGGGGACGCCGGCCTGCCGGGCGCGGGCGACGATCTCGTCCCGCAGCGCCGGGTCGATGCGCACGGCGTAACGCTCGGTCAGCTCGCGGGCGGCCTGATAGTCGCCCTCCCCTTTGATGCGCTGGATGGTCGCCAGCAGCTCGGCCACGCCCCGCCGCATGGCGGCGATGTCGGTCACGCGCGCGTACGTCTTGCCGTCCCGCCGGACCAGCTCCACCGAACCGGTGGTGCCGCGCAGGTAGCCAACAATCAGGTGCGTCGCCCGCATGTGATCGTCCTCGAGGACGTCGCCCTGGCGCACGCGACGCAGGAGGTACAGGTCGTTGGTGACGTAATCTCTGTAGGCCGCCTCCGCGGCCTCGGCCGAGGGGAGCGCCCCGATCTCGACCAGCTTGGGGTCGAAGAAATGGAACAGCGCGATCAGCTCGGCGCGCGCTTCCTCGAGAGCCGAGTAGTACTCGCGCAGGTGATCCCGCGGGTCCCCCTTCAGGGTGTCGCTGACCTTGCCCGAGGCGTGCCCCAGGACCTCGTGCATGGTCGTCTGCAGGAGGTCGACGATCGAGCCGTATTTCATCTGCAGGGGGCGATCCTCCGGCAGGAAGAACTCGTCCACCACCTTGGCGTGCACCGCGCGGCCGTGCGAGTCCATGACGTTGACCAGCGACACGCTCTTGTTGCCGTAGCGCTCGCGAATCTCCTCCTCGTTCGGGAGGTTGATGCCGATCGGCGGCATCGGTCCCGCGTCGCCGGAGGCCACCAGCACGTTGACGGCGTTGGCGATCGGGATGTTGAACCCCTTGCGCTTGTAACGCTCGTCCCAGGGGGCCCGGTCCTCGAAATACTGCGCCAGACCGGCGAGGTCCTTCTGGAGGCGGGTCATGCGCGTGTCCACGAAGTGCACGATGCCCTCGTAGGCCCCCTTCTGCCCGCGCGGATCCTTGTAGGTTTCGATGAAGCCGATCACCGCGTCGACGGGCGCATCGTGCTTCACCCATTCGATGTTGTACGTCCTGAACGCTCCGGGGTCGCCGGTCGCGAAGTAGTCGATCAGACGGTCCAGCGCCGGCACCTGCGTCTCGTCCGCGAAGGCGCGCGCCTTTTCCAGAAAGCCGATGACCGTCCTCAGCTCCTTGGCGTAGCGTCCGGGGGGGACGGCCGCGCGTCCGGCCCGGTAGACCTCCTCCACCACCCGGCCGTCCTGCCTGACCAGGCGCGAGTTCAGCGGGTTCTTCTCGGCGATCCCGGTGAGGTCGGCGAGACGCAGCCCCTCCTGGAAGTTCACGCTGCTGCAGGTCAGGATGTCCTGCCCCGGCGGCGGCGTCTTGCAGGTGGACAGAGGGTCGACGGCCGGGTCGAAGATCGCCGGCCGCAGCCGCGCCAGCTTCTGGTCGAGCGTCTCGCGGAAGGCGAGCCGGATGCGCGCCCCGGCGGCCGTCGCGGCCCGGGCCGCCACCTGAAGCTCCGGAAAGGAGAATTCCGGAACGAACTTCTGGCGCGTCCGGTCGTTGTGGTTGCCGTTGTTGATCCAGAACAGCTTGAGGTAGCGCAGCAGCCGGTCGCGGAACTGCGGGTCGACCCCCTCCGGATGGGTCAGGATCTCCTCCAGGAGGTCGCGGATCTCCAGGACGTCACGGCCCATCTGATCGTAGAAGATGTCGCGGCCGGCGAGGGCGGCGCGGTACAGGTAGAAGGCCAGCACCCGCTCCCGGCGCGACAGCGCGTCGAACCCGTCGGCGTACAGGCGGGCGACGGCGAACTCGTCCACCGTCTCGAGGAGGTAGGGTCGCTCGTCGGATTCCTTGCTGGTCTGCATCGGTCCCCTTCCGGAGCCCCCGCAGCCGACCGTCAGCAGCGCCGCGACCGTGAGGATCGCCAGGATTCGGGCCAGAGGTTGGATTCGCCGTTTCATCGAGCCGTTCATCGCGGGCGCCCACGACAGGCCCCGGAAGGCCGACTAGTATAGTGAAGGACGCGCCCGGGAGGGAGTCACATTCGTCCTGACCGAAGACCTTACAAGGCGTTGCTGGGACCGAGCAGATTCCACAGGAAGAGCTCGTGCCGGACGTTGCTTCGCGACCTGAACCGCAGACCGACGTAGAAGTCGACGTCGGAGTAGGCGGTCGCCAGGAAGCGCTCCAGATCCTGGACATCGTCCACCGAGCGCCAGCGGGCGTTGTTGCGCTCCACGTGCTCCAGGTCCTTCTTGCTGAGCACCTTCTCCAGCTGGTCGCCGATCGAGACCTTGGCCTGCGCCGCCAGCGACCCCGGGAGGACCCGACGGACGATCAGACCCTCCTTCCGATCGGCGATGAGGTCGACGCCGCCGTAGAACCGGAGCGTGTCGAGACCGGCGGGCCGGGCGCGATCCGGCCGCGCCGCCGTGCTCAGATGGATCGGCAGCGTCTCGGACTTCCGGGCCACCACGAGATCGACCGGGTCGCCCGGCTTCAGCTTCAGCAGCCGGTCATGCACGCCGGCCAGCGACTCGATCTCCTCGCCCTGCAGCTTCAGGAGACCGTCCCCGCTCTTGAGCCCCGCGGCGGCCGCCGGCGTGTCCGGAAAGACAATCTCGACCACCCGACGCACGTTCCCCGGCAGGCCGTACAGGGTCCGGCTCTCGGAATCGGCCGGGACGGTGTACGCCCCGACCCAGGCGCGCGGCGGCGAGCCGGCGCGGATCCAGTCGAGCGATCGATTGATCCAGCCGTTCGGTATCGAGATGCCGATGCCGGAACTCGGACCGAGCATCAGGATCGAGTAGTAGAGATACGCCGTGCTCATCCCGACGGCCTGTCCGGCGCCGTCGACGACCGGGGCGCCCGCGAAGCCTTCCGGCAGCGAGGCGTCGGTCTGGATGTAATCTTCGATGGGGTGCACACCCCACTCTCCCCGTCGCAAACCGCTCACGACGCCGCTCGAGCCCGTGATCGCCTGACCGGCGCTCCGGGACGAAGGGATGCCCAGGGCAGTCACGGTCTCTCCGAGCGGCGGCAGGCCCCCCGGTCGCTGTGTGACAACCGGAACGTCCGGCAGGTCGGAGGCGAGAAGCCCGACGCCAATCATCGGGTCGATGCCAAGGATCCTTGCCGGGACGCTGCGGCCGCCGGCGGTGCGGAGCGTCACCGACTTGGCTCCGATCAGGAGCCCCGCGTCGGTGACGAACTCGCCCGGCGCGACCGCAAAAGCGTTGCCGAGAAGGGAATCGATCCTCAGTTTGGCGCCGACTTCGATCGATCCGAGCGTGGAGATAAGCTCCTTGTCGTGCGCCGCAATCACCTGGACGACCGAGCGGCGTGCGTCGGCGGGGACCGCCGCCTGAGGTGCGGCGGCGCCTTCGAGCTTCAGACCGCAGCGCGTGCAGAACAGCGCCCCTGGTTCGAGAGGCGCCCCGCACCTCGGGCACACGGCGTCACCGGCCAGAGCCGCGCCGACGATCGCCGCCAGGACGAGCAGGACGAGCAGACCGCCCGGGCGGAGGATCATCTCAGTACACCGGTGGCGACAAGCTGTCGGGGAAGCGGCTGAAATATTCCCGCTCCTTTTTCTCCTCGCCCTTGGCTCTCACCTCCAGGGAGATTGCGTAGGTGGAGAACACGTCGCCCTCCTCCTCGGCGGGCGTGAAGATGTGCGGGTTCTGCGATCGTATGATTTCGTTCAGCGTCTCGATTTTCCGCACGCCCTTCCCGTTGACCGAGATGATGATGTCCCCGTCCTTGTAGTGATCGACCTCCCCGCGGCCGCCACGCACGAGGTCGGCGACTCGCAACCCCATCTGCGAGGAGGATCCTGTGGTGACCTCGATCAGATTGGCCTCGAGGCCCTCCTGGAGCTCGTCGATCGGTTCGAGGACGATGCGTGACGGACGCGCAGCCGGTTTCACCTGGACCCGCACGTCCTGGCCGCCGCGGCGGACGGACAGCATCACGGGCGGTCCAGCGGGCTTGTAGGCGAGCAGCCGGAGCCCGGCGGCCGCGGCGGTGACGACGTTTTCGTCGTCGACGGCGACGAGGATGTCACCGGGCCGCAGACCGGCCTCGCTCGCGGGCGAATGAGGCACGAGAAAGCCGACGAGCGGATGTTCCGGCGTCACGTCGATGCCGAAACGGGCCCGCCGCCGATTGTCCGCTGTCACCAGCCCGATCCCGAAATAGGCCCATGTCGGCTTTTCCCCTCGGACGAAGGCCCGGGCGATCGGCGCGACCTGCTGGATCGGGATCTCGTAGGTGATTCCGGTATCGGGGCTCCCGAGAACCATTCCTGCAAGTGACCCCCTCTGATCGATCAGACCGCCCCCGGGACAACCGTCCGAGATGGTGTGATCGCTTCGAAGCAGGTTCTCGAACGAGGCCAGGTACGTTCCCGACTCACCGGCGCCCGTCATTCGGCCGCGATGCAGCGACACCGGAAGGTATCTCACAATCTCATCATCGCGGGTCACCGGGTAGCAAACAATCCACGCCCCCTCGGTCTGTTGACTGTCCTCCGAGGGCACGATCGGCTCGACGGATGGGATGATCGCCCTGAAGACACCGACGCCTGAAGCGAGGTCGTAACCTATCACCTCACCGGGATACACGGTGTTGTTGTGGGTTCGAACCTCGATCTTGTCCACCCAAGTGAGAGTGTCGGCGGCGGTCACAAAGAGCCCCGGTTGCAGGATCGGGATGGCGGTGCCGAAGGACTTGTGCAGCCCCGGGTTCCAGGTGATATAGCGCCGGATCGTCTCGTAATCCTTCGGCGAGAGTATCTGCTGGAGGGTGGGACTCTTGTGGATCACCGTGACGCCGACGATGGCGCGGGTGAGCGCATCGAGCCGCTCCTCGGCCTCCCGGCCAACCAGGAGACGCAGCTCCCATCCGCAGCGGACGCAGTAGCGCCAGGAGGCGTCGCAGCGATACCCGCAACGGGGGCAGGCCTTGAGCCGTTCGGAAGCCGGCGCCGACGAGGCCACCCGCGCAGGATCGGACGAAGAGACCGCAGCCAGCGAGACGGGCGCCGGAGCTGGCCGGAGGCAGAAGGCCAGGCACAGGACGCCGAGCCGGCCGATCCAGCGCCACGACGAGGGCTCAGAAAACGATCGGCCAGATTTCATCGTAGGCCACGGCTGCGATCGGCTCCCGGGCGCGTTTCAGCTCGAAGACGACCCCGACCCGACCACCCAGATACATCCGTCTCAGGGGCGCTCTCAGATCGTCGAGCGTCGTGATGCGGACAATTTTCGCTTTCTTCTTGTAGTAGTCGTACGTGATCGGCTCATCGGGCCAATCCTGCGCGACCAGCACCGATTGCACGATGTCGTCGTCGAGGAAACCGTAGCGTGAAGCCGGGCTGAAGGATTGCGGAATCTTGATGTGAACCAGGCGATCCCTCGCATCCTCCTCGAAGCGGAGCATCAAATAACTCTGCAGGTCGAGGAGCGCATCGATGTGGGGCTCAGCCGGCCTCAGCGCCGTCGTGACCTTGATCTCCATCGCCTGGCCGCCCCGATCGGTGTTGATCGTCAGGAGGGCGCTCGGGCCGACGCTGGACACCGACTCCTGGAGCAGATAGAAGGAGGACGCTTGGCGGCCGTTGATTCCGTAGAGAACGTCGCCGGCGTGGAACCCGGCCGATTCCGCCGGGGTTCCCGGCAGCACGGACTCGATCACCACCCCGGTGGTCCGCTTGAGATGGTAGCGGCCGATGCTGTCGGCGTCGATCTGTCGCACGTGCAGTCCGACGAAGCCCCGGTCGTACCGGCCGAAGCGTTGCAGGCGATCAACGACCAGCTTCGCCATCCTGGAGGCAATCGAATACCCCTGGCTCTTGCTGTCTTCGAACCCCATGTCGCTGATACCGACCACCCGCCCCCGCGTGTCGACGAGGGGCCCACCGCTGTTGCCGTGGGTGATATAGGCATCGGAATGCAGGAAGGCCTCGACCTGATTCATGCCGACGCGCACGCGTGCCAGCGTGGCCACGGTCCCGCGCGTGACCGAAAGCCCGACGTCCAGCGGGTCGCCGATCGCCCAGGTCTCCTCGCCCAGTCGCAATTCATCCGAGTCCCCCCAGACGAGCGGTGTCATGGAGGAGGTATCGACCTGCATCAACGCCAGATCCGAGGCGTAGTCGATGCCCAGAAGCCGGGCGGGGAAGGAGCGGCCGTCGGTGGTGTCGACGTTGAGCTGCGCCTGCGCCCCGAACGGGCTCGCGACGTGCGCGTTCGTGACGATTTCCCCGTTGCTGCCGACGACGAAGCCCGACCCGATGAGTCGCGTCTCGCCATCTTCGATCTCGAGCCGTCCCATCCGCACGCGCGCGTCCTCCAGCCTGTCGATGACCGGGAGCCTCACCTTGCTGGCGGTCTTGGCGCGGATGCGCACGACCGAGGCCGAGGCGCGATGCACCGCCTGCTGGATCTCCTGCTGGGAGAGCGTGTCGCCGTCGCGCGCGAACCCGGTCAGGACGAGCGCCGGGTCGATCGCCGGCAGGGGCGTTCCGTCCTTGAGACAGAACTTGCTGCCGGCGCGATTGCGCGTCCCGCAGACGGGACAGAAGACGGACGCCTCGTCCACGGCGATCGGAGGCGCCGCCTCCGCCTTCGGCGCGGGTGTCCCCGCAGGACCCGCGGGTCGCGGGGACGGTGCGGGGGTCGGGGGCTCCGCGTCCGGAGGAGGGAGCGGTGTCTGCGCCGGCAGGACGCCCACCAGGGCGGCGCAGATCGCTGCCGCGACCGCGAGAAGGCGCCGACGTGATGGCACGGAGGACGCTGTCATGTTCGCTCGGATTCGATCGGCTGAAACGATTGTAGAAGATCACGGCGCTCCGTCGCAAGCCCTGTTTGACACCCCCCAGGGGCTGAGGTAGAGTCCGCCGAAGACGGCAGTGGCATCCCGCATTGCGACTCAGCACGACGAAGTACAGGCGCAGGTTCCGCGCAAGGAGAGATTCGGCATGAAGACCGAGACCCGGACGGCCGGCGCACGGGCCACCGCGGCGAAGGGGTTCAAGCCGTTCGTGTCGGACCAGGCGAACGTGGCCGAGTTCACCCCCAAGGCGATCGCGCTCGGGGCCTTCTTCGCCGTCCTGTTCGGAGCGGCCACCGTCTACCTCGCGCTGCGGGCCGGCGTGACCGTGAGCGCGTCGATTCCGATTGCGGTCCTGTCGATCGCCGTGTTCAAGAAGATCGGCTCGACCATCCTGGAGAACAACATCGTCCAGACGATCGGCTCGGCCGGCGAGTCGGTGGCCGCCGGCATCGTGTTCACGGTGACCGGCTTCCTGTTCCTGTCGGCCGGCGCCGGCGGCGACGCCTTCTTCCAGTACTGGCCGACGCTGATGCTGGCGCTCGCCGGCGGGTTCCTCGGCGTCCTGATGATGATCCCGCTGCGGCGATCGCTCATCGTGCAGGAGCACGGTGTGCTGGCCTATCCGGAGGGGACCGCCTGCGCCGACGTCCTGGTGGCCGGGGAAAAGGGCGGCGCCATGGCGAAGCTGGTGTTCGGTGGCCTCTGGGTGGCCATGGTGTACAAGCTGTTCAACACCGTCCTGGGATTCTTCAAAGAGGCGCCCCAGAAGGTCTTCAGTCGGACGTCCTCGCTGCCGAACGCGACGATCAACTGCGAGATCGTCCCCGAGTATCTGGGGGTGGGCTACATCATCGGCCCGAAGATTGCCGGCATCATGGTGTCGGGCAGCATCCTGGGATGGATGGCGCTGACGCCGCTCCTGTCGATGTTCGTCCCGGAGGAGACGCTGCACCAGCAGCTGCGCTCCCTGAGCTTCAGCGACCAGTGGATCGCGTCGCACGGTCTGAACGAGCAGTACTACCGGGCCTACATCCGCCTGATCGGCGCCGGGGCGGTGGCGATGGCCGGCCTGATGTCTCTGGCGCGCACGCTGCCGACGATCTGGGCGTCGTTCCGTGACAGCATCAAGAGCCTGTCGCAAGGAGGCGGCGCGGCCTCGGCGCGTCGGACCGAGAGCGACATTCCGATCAACGTCGTCCTGATCGGCTCGGCCGTCCTGGCTCTCGGGATCTCGGTGTTCATGCCCGGTCTGCCGACGCGGTTCCCGGGCAGCCTGCTCCTGGCGGTCCTGATCATCGTCTTCGGATTCTTCTTCGTGACCGTCTCGTCCCGCATCGTCGGGATCATCGGCACGACGAGCAACCCGATCAGCGGCATGACGATCGCCACGATCATGGGGACCTGCATGCTGTTCCTGTCGGTCGGGTGGTCGGGCATCACTTACCAGACCGCCGCCCTGGTGATCGGAGCGATCGTCTCGACCGCCGCCGCCAACGCCGGGGCCACCTCGCAGGATCTCAAGACCGGCTTCATCGTGGGCGCCACGCCATGGCGGCAGCAGGTCGGGTTCCTGATCGGCGTGTTCGCGTCCGCCTTCGCCATCGGCGGGACGCTCTACCTGATGCACCATTCGGGTTACGGGCCGATCGGCTCGGACAAGCTTCCCGCCCCTCAGGGGACCCTCATGGCGACGATCATCCAGGGGATCCTCGGGCACCGGCTGCAATGGGGTTTCGTGTTCGTCGGGGCCGCGCTCGCGGTGTCGATCCAGGTCATGGGTATCTCGGCGCTCGCCTGGGCGGTCGGAGCCTATCTTCCTCTGTCGACCACCATGCCGATCTTCGTGGGAGGCTTCGTGCGCTTCATCGTCGAGCGGCTGAGCGGACGCGAGGAATCCGAGACGGAGGTCTCGTCGGGGATGCTCTACAGCACCGGTCTGGTGGCCGGCGGCTCGGTGGCCGGCGTCCTGATCGCCGCGCTCTCGGCAGTCCCCTACAAGGGGAGCAATCTTCTGGAGGCGAAGCTCAGCGGCGTCGGCGATGCCGTGTTCCACTTCCTGCATCTCGATCGCATCGCGCGCGGCGGCCCGGGCGGCGACCTCGTTGCCCTGATCGTCTTCGGCGGGTTGTGCTATCTGCTCTTCCGCACCGCCCGCAAGAGCATCAGCGAGATCGCCTCCTGATGGCCGTCTCCCTCGAGGGAGGCGGCGCGCCGACCGGACCCCCGACGGCACCCTCCGGCCTGCGGCGCGAGCTCGGCCTCTGGGATCTCGTCCTCCTGAACGTCGTCGCCATCGTCGGCCTGCGCTGGTGGCTCACCTCCGCGGGCGGCTACGGCTACGCCGCCCTGCCGCTCTGGATCCTCGCCTTCTTCTGCTTCTTCGTCCCCTCCGGCCTGGCGGTGATCGACCTCACGACGCGTTACCCGGAGGAGGGCGGGATCTACGCCTGGACCAAGCACGCGTTCGGCGACAACCACGGGTTCATCTCCGGCTGGTGCCTGTGGACCAACAATCTGATCTACTTTCCGCATCTGCTGATCTTCACCGTCGGGAATCTGGTGTTCATGCTGGGGGACAGGCAGAAGGGTCTCGGACAGAGCCCGCCGTTCATGGCCGCGGCCTCGCTCCTGATCTTCTGGATGGTCGTCTGGATGAACGTGCGCGGGCTCAAGAGCGCGCGCTGGCTGAACAATCTCGGCGCGTACGGCACCTGGCTGCCGGCGTCGATCCTGATCCTCCTCGGGGTCTTCGCCTGGTCGCGGTACGGCGCCGCCACGCCGCTGCGCGAGGGCGGCCTGGTCCCCGTGTTCAGCCTCGGCACGGTCTCGTTCTTCTCGGCGATCTGTTTCGGCTTTTCCGGGCTCGACCTGGGCGCCCTGATGGGGGAGGAGATCGTCGAGCCGCGCAAGAACGTGCCGCGGGCCATCCTGATCTCGGGCGTCATCATCACCCTCATCTATATCCTGGGGACGGCGGCGCTTCTCATCGCCTTGCCCCAGGACAAGATCGGTCTTCTGGACGGCGTCGCCGCGGCGATCGCGGCGGTGCAGGACAGGATGGGGTTCGGGTTTCTCGCCGGGTTGATGGCGCTCCTGATCGCGCTCGGCGGCGTCGGCGGCTGCAGCGCCTGGCTCGCCGGATGCTCGCGGATTCCGTTCGTGGCCGGTATCGACCGTTACCTGCCGCCGGCGTTCGGGCGGCTGCACCCGCGCTTCGCGTCGCCGCACGTCGCCCTTCTGACGACCGGAGCGATTTCCAGCCTCCTGATTCTCGTCGGATTCGTGGGCGTGGATGTCGACCAGGCCTATCTGTTTCTCGCCGACTTCACCATCGTCGTGTATTTCATCCCCTACCTTTATCTGTTCGCCGCCCTCCTGAAGCTCGGCGTCCCCGGAACGGCCCCCCCGGGGACGATCGCGGTGCCCGGCGGGCGCCGCGGAACGATCCTGACCGGGGTGGTCGGATTCCTGACCACGGCCGTGTCGATCGTCCTGGCATTCATCCCGCCCGTCGACTCCGACCCCTGGGTCTTCGAAGGGAAGATCCTCGGCGGCTGCATTCTGCTGCTCGGCTTCGGCTGGATTCTCTATCGACGAGGCCGCCGCATCTAGCCCGGATTTCTCACCGCGGGTCTGTTCGCCTCGCTGAAGCTGCGGATCGG
>CAYLND010000049.1:0-23414 GCA_964384905.1 uncultured Acidobacteriota bacterium | reverse complement strand
ACTTGATGAGCGCGATGTCCGGCTCGATGCCGGTGGTGTCGCAGTCCATCATGAACGCGATCGTGCCGGTCGGCGCGATCACCGTCGCCTGGGCGTTGCGGATGCCGTTCTGCGCCCCCAGCTCGTGCGCCTCGTCCCAGCACTCGCGCGCCGCGTTGTACAGGTCGAGCGGCACGTGCGCCGGGTCGATCTTCGCCACGTACGAGCCGTGCTTCTTGATGACGCGCAGGAACGGCTCGCGGTTCCTCTCGAAGCCGTTGAACGGGCCCATGACCCTGGCGATGCGCGCCGACTCGACGTACGCCTGGCCGCACAGGACGGCGGTGATGGCGCCCGCGTAGTCGCGCCCGGCGTCCGAGTCGTACGCCAGCCCGCGGCTCATCAGGAGCCCGCCGAGATTGGCGTACCCCAGCCCGAGCGGCCTGAAGTCGTGCGAGTTCTGCGCGATCTTCGCCGTCGGGTACGACGCGTTGTCGACGATGATCTCCTGTGCCAGGATCGTCGTCTCGATCGCCTTCTTGTACGCCGGCACGTCCAGCTCGCCCTGCTCGCTGCACAGCTTCATTAAGTTGATTGAGGCGAGGTTGCAGGCGCTGTCGTCGAGAAACATGTACTCGGAGCAATTGTGGACGAGAAGCCCGCCGGCGACGAAGTGGTGCTCGCGCGGCTCCATGAGGTCGAAGACTTCTTCCTTGCCGAGCGGAGTGAGCGACTCGAACTTGTCGCTCAGAGAATCGTAGTAGGCCGCCACGGACGCGTTCAGCTCACGCAGCCTGGTCGCTTTGTCGCTCGCGGCGTGGAACCCGATCCACTTCTCGAACAGGATCCGCGAGTTCCGGCTGATACGTAGCGAGTGCATCTCCTGTACTTCGTACGTCTTGGTCCCGCCCTTGCCGTCCGGCAGCTCGGCAGTCGTGTTGCCATTGCGGCGGTTCTCGTAAATCTTTCCCTTGATCCCGAACTGCAGCAGCATCTGCTGGACCTGCCTCAGGAGCGTCAGGCTGGTCGAGTCGAGCGACACGTAGGCGTTCTTGTCTTCAGTGAATCCGACCGTGCCGTCAGTCGTAAAGAGACCACGCAGCAGGGCGGCCATGCTTTCCCGGCCGAGACGGAAGGCGGCGATCTCGAGTCGCTTGTTCGAGGCGCCTTCGCTCAGGACGGCAAAGCGATCGACGACCGACACAACCTCCTGCGCCGACGTCGCGATGCGAACGCCAGTGTCGGTGTGTCTCAGTCCTTCAATCTTCCTATCAAGTTTGACGGTGTTCAGGTACTCGACGTAATCCTCGAGGATCGCGGCTTCGTGTCGACCCATGGTCACGAAGATCTGTCCCTGGTCACCGGTCTTGCACCCGTCCCCTAACGCAAGGCCGATGAATTCGGCCATCTTCGCGTGCAGGTGCTCCTTTCCGAAGTAACCTGGAACCAGAATCAGCTCGTCCTTCGCGTTCAGCTCACGGGCCGGGACATCGCCACGATTTACGGTCGAGATCGGGTGGTCCTTGGTGACCTTCAGCGTATAGCCGTGATGTGTCTTGAGGAGGAAGGTTTCCTTGACGCCCGTGCGGAAAACCTCCGTGACCGGCGCCAATTGTCCGAGCTCGTTGACGATCTGGACTACTTTCTGGCCGATCAGATCTTTGATGGGCACCAACCCTTCGCCCGTCGCGACCAGCGTGTCGCCAGTGACGCACGGGTTGCTGGCGTTGATCCGCCCGCTGTTCGGACAGGGGTGCCAGTCGTTCACCGTCGTGTCGAACTGCATGCCGGGATCGCCGCAAGCCCAGGTCGCCTCGGAGATGATCTTCATGAGATCGCGCGCCTTGAGCGTCTCGAACGGCTGGCCTCCGACGACCCGCTTCGTCTGCCAGTCGGCGTCGGCTTCGACCGCCTTCATGAACCCGTCCTGGACGCGCACCGAGTTGTTCGAGTTCTGGAAGAAGATCGATGCATAGGCGGGCCCGTCGAGGGCGGGCGAGTAGCCGGCGTCGATCAGCGCCCAGGCCTTCTTCTCCTCCTCCTGCTTGCACTTGATGAACTCGACGATGTCGGGGTGATCGATGTTCAGGATGACCATCTTGGCGGCGCGGCGGGTCTTGCCGCCGCTCTTGATGACGCCGGCGAAGGCGTCGTACCCCTTCATGAACGATACGGGGCCGCTGGCGGTGCCGCCGCCGGCCAGCAGCTCCTTCGAGGAGCGCAGCGGCGACAGGTTGGTGCCGGTGCCGGAGCCGTACTTGAACAGCATCCCCTCGGTCTTCGCGAGCGTGAGGATCGAGTCCATCGTGTCCTCGACCGAGTTGATGAAACACGCCGAGCCCTGAGGGCGGGGCTCGATCCCGATGTTGAACCAGACCGGCGAGTTGAACGACATCTTCTGGTACACGAGCAGGTGCTTCAGCTCGGCCTCGAAGGTCTGGGCGTCGGCCTCGTTCTCGAAGTAGCCCTGCGCGCGGCCCCAGCCGCCGATGGTGCGCACGACTCGGCCGATGAGCTGCCGGACGCTGCGCTCGCGCTCGGGGGTGCCGACGGTGCCGCGGAAGTACTTCGACGAGACCACGTTGGTGGCGGTCTGCGACCAGAACTTCGGCACCTCGACGTCCTTCTGCTCGAAGACGATCTCGCCTTTCTCGTTGCCGATGACGGCCGAGCGGACCTCCCACTCGACTTCGTCGAACGGGTCGACCCCGGGGCGGGTGAAGTAGCGCTCCATGCGGAGGCCCTCGGCCGCCTTGCGGAGCGTCAGGGGCGCCGCGTGACCCGATGAGGCCCGAGCCTGCGCCTTAGGATTCTCGCGTGAAGTTGAATCGGGTCTCCGCGACTTGAGCTCGGATTCCTTCTTCATCGATCACCGCCCCCGATAAAGGCCGGGCCGTCCGGTGACGGCCGACCGTCGTTTGGGTGCCCTGCGCGCCCCCGCTCCCGCGGCGAAAAATCTCCCCTTCCGGGGGCATTTGCCTTCCCGGAACAAGCACGGCCTCCCGCTCGGGGATTGGGTCGCGCGAACTCCGGTCGAGGTTCCAGCACCGACGCTCGCGGTTGCGAAACGCGCCTCGACCGCGATGTTCGCAGAATAGCCAGCGATCAGGGTCGTGTCAAGGGGCGAACACAAAATGTTGGGGAGGTCCACAGGCCCTCCACAAGATGATGAGGATCAATAAGTTTGGCTGTGGAGGAGTTTGTGGAAAAGGTGTGCGCCGGCGGACGCCGACCCTGGACACCCGGTCCCGCAAGCGTTCGACCGCGAACATCGAGAGCGGCTCCGCGAAATCGGTTGACGGGCGCGCGATCCCGCCGTAAAAAAACTTCAATTCTCCAGTCGTCCCTCGGAGACCGCCCGTTGCCTATCGATCCAGGCAACGAAAGGAGTCGTATGCGCCTCCCCATCGCCGTTCTGCTGGCCGTAGTACTCGCCGGCCTGTCCCCTGCCGCCGCCCAGTCGCAGACGTCCTGCGTGCCGTTCGTCCCGTGCACCGACAGGCAAGGGTGTCCCGACCTGATCGTCGACGGCACGCAGATCCCGATCGATCTGACGCTGAACAAGGAGACCAGGACCTCGGCCGACTGCGCCGTCGTCGAAGGCGAGGTGGTCGCGGGCAGCCGCTGGCTCCTACGCTTCGATTCGGCCACACCGAATCTCGGACCGGGCGATCTGATCATCGGCAACCCGCTCGACCATCCGGAGTGGTTCGACCTGGTGACCTGCCACGGCCATCCCCACTTCAAGGAGTACACGGACTATCGTCTGTGGACGCCGAAAGGGTACCAGCAGTGGATCGCGCTGCGGGCGGCGAATCCAACGGCGTGCGCCCGCGACCTGCTCGCGGCCAACCCGAACCTCACGAACCAGCTCGTGACCGGCAGGAAGCAGGGGTTCTGCGTCGTGGATGTCTACCCCTACCGGGAAGGAGTCTGCGCCGGCAGCAAGAGCCACGAGAGGTACACCTCGTGCGACAAGATGGGATTGAGCGTGTGCGAGGTCGACATCTACGGCTTCAACTTGGACGGCCAGTGGATCGACGTCACCGGACTGCCGGCGGGCGACTACGTGCTCGAGATCGAGGCGAACGCCGAGCACTTCTTCCAGGAGACCGACTATTCGAACAACTCGGCGGCGATCACCGTGACGCTGCCGAAGGGGCTTCGCTGAGAGCCGCTGGCGGCCGGCCGCCGTGCAGCGAGGCCGGCCGGCCACCAACGCGCCCGTGTTTCAGTCGCGCAGGAAGTGGCAGGTGTAGCCGTCCGGATGCTTCTGCAAATAATCCTGGTGGTACCCCTCCGCCGACCAGAACTTGGTGGCGGGGACGATCTCGGTGACGATCGGCCGCTTCCATTTGCCCGAGGCGTCGACGCGCGCCTTGACCGCCTCGGCGGTTTTGCGCTGCGACTCGTCCTCGTAGAAGATGGCGGAGCGGTACGAGGTGCCGACGTCGTTCCCCTGCCGGTTCGGCGTCGTCGGGTCGTGCATCCTGAAGAAATAGCCGAGCAGATCCTCGTACGACAGACGCTGCGGGTCGAACACGATGCGCACCGCCTCGGCGTGGCCGGTGTTGCCGGCGTGCACGTCCTCGTAGACCGGGTCGGAGGTCGTGCCGCCGGTGTAGCCGACCTCGGTCGTGATCACGCCGGGAATGCCGCGCAGGATCTCCTGCATCCCCCAGAAGCAGCCGCCAGCGAGGATCGCCTCGACGCGGTTCGCGGTCCCCTTCGCCGCGGCGCCGGCGCGGTCCGAGGCGGTCAGCCGGTCGGGACCGCCTGACGCTGCGCCGCTCCTGCCCGACGCGGCGTCCTTCCCTGCCGCGCCACTCTTCGAAAGCGCCGCCGCGGCCGTGCCGGCCGGCACGACGCCCGCCTTCTCGAACGCCGCCAGATACTGCCCGTATCCTTCCTCCGCCAGCCGCTCGACCGGCACGAAGCGCAGCGCGGCCGAGTTCATGCAGTAGCGCTGGCCGGTCGGCGCGGGCCCGTCGTCGAACACGTGGCCGAGGTGGGAGTCGGCGTGCTTCGAGCGCACCTCGGTGCGCCGCATCCACAGGGTGCGGTCCTCGTGGGTGGCGACGTTGGCCGGCTCGAGCGGCCTGGTGAAGCTCGGCCAGCCAGTGCCGGATTCGAACTTGTCGAGCGACGAGAACAGCGCTTCCCCCGAGACGACGTCGACGTAGATGCCGGCCTTGTGGTTGTCCCAGTACTCGTTCCGGAAGGCCGGCTCGGTCGCCTCGTGCTGGGTGACCTGGTACTGCTGGGGTGTCAGGCGTTTCTTCAGCTCGTCGTCGGACGGCTTGGTGTAGTTCGTCATGTCGGCTCCTTGGGTCGTCGCCGCGGACTCGGGGGCGGCGGTGGCGCCCTGGGTGCCGGCGCCGGCCGCGCAGCCGGACAGCGCGGCGGCGAGCAGGCCGGCACCGAGGGCCTGGTGCAGGTTCGATGATGTCATCGGGGCTTTCTCCTTGGATCTTCGAGGCACTGTAATGATGCGACACCCGCCCCCCCGGTTTCAAGGTATCATCCGCCCGATTCCGTCAGCCCAAACACGCTTCCCGCGGAGAGGTGTCCGAGTGGCTGAAGGAGCACGCTTGGAAAGCGTGTGTGGGGGAAACCTCACCGTGGGTTCGAATCCCACCCTCTCCGCCAATCCTGCCGCTGCGCTCCGACGTGCTGCCTTGGGTGCCAGGAGGTCGTCATGAAGAGGTCACGCCCGCTCGTGCTCGTATCCTTATTAGTGGCCGTCGCCGGCCCCGCCCTGGCCGCCGATCAGACGCTGTCCGAGGTGTTCAAGCGGGTGAACCCCGCAGTCGTGGAGATCTACACCAAGGAGACTGAAGTCGCCCGTGGCGGCCTGACCCAGCCGGTGAACGTGGCAGGTCTGGGGTCGGGCGTGCTGATCTCGCCGGATGGGAAGATCCTGACGGCCGCGCACGTCGTCCAGACGGCGGACGAGATCCAGGTGCAGTTCCTGACCGGCGAGAAGCTGAAGGCGAAGGTGGTGTCGTCCGAGCCGACCGCGGACGTGGCGATGATCCAGCTCGAGCGCCCGCCGCGCGGGCCGTTCGTGGCCAAGATCGGCGACTCGGACGCGGTCGAGGTCGGCGAGCAGGTGTTCGTCGTCGGGGCGCCGCTCGGCGTCAGCCACACGCTGACGGTCGGGGTCATCAGCGGCCGCCGGAAGCCGAACGCCACCTTCAGCGGCATGTCCCGCGTCGAGTACTTCCAGACCGACGCCGCTGTCAACCAGGGGAACTCCGGCGGTCCGATGTTCAACATGGATGGGGAGGTCATCGGCATCGTCAGCTACATCCTGTCCCACTCGGGCGGCTCGGAAGGACTCGGGTTCGCCATCACCTCGAAGGTCGCGCGCCAGCTCATGCTCGAGCAGAAATCGTTCTGGAGCGGTCTCAACGGTTACATGATCACCGGCGATCTGGCGCAGGTGTTCAACATCCCGCCCCCCGGCGCCGGTCTCCTGGTGCAGAAAGTGGCGGCGGGCTCCCCCGCCGAGCAGATCGGTCTGAAGGGCGGCAGCGTGACGGCCACCATCGGCGATGACGAGCTGGTGGTCGGTGGCGACATCATCCTCACGGTGCAGGGCGTCTCCCTGTCCGGGCCGGACAGCCTGTTCGTGGTGCGCCAGAAGATCACCGAGCTGCACCCGGGCGACCTGGCCACCGTCACCGTCCTGCGGGGCGGCAAGACGTACACGCTGACCACCAACTACAAGCCTTGAGCGGGCGGCGCGTGCGAAGGCCCTCCCGGGCCACGGCGCTCGGCGGGGTGCTGCTGCTCCTCGCCGGCGGAGCCGCCGCGGGCGACGAGCCGGCCGCCGCGCCGCCCGAGGGCGCCTCTGCCCGGCCGAAGATCTGTCTGGCGCTGAGCGGCGGCGGGGCGCGCGGGTTCGCGCACATCGGCGCGCTCCAGGCGCTCGAGGAGCTGCGCGTCCCGATCGACTGCATCGCGGGCACCAGCATGGGGTCGATCGTCGGCGGGCTGTACGCCACCGGGATGTCGCCGCGCGAGATCGAGGACGCGATCGGGACGATCGACTGGGCCGGTCTGTTCGCCGACCGCCCGCCGCGGCGCCAGCTGTCGTACCGGCGCAAGCAGGACGACGTCGCCGATCTGATGGACATCGAGGTCGGCCTCCGGCACGGCCGGGTCGTCCTGCCGCGCGGTCTGATCGCCGGGCAGAAGATCAGTTTCGTGCTGCAGGCGATGACGCTGCGGGCGGCCGGCGTCAGCGACTTCGACGCGCTGCCGATTCCGTTCCGGGCGGTGGCGACCGACATCGGGGCCGGCACCATGGCCGTCCTGAGCCGGGGGAACCTGGCCGACGCCCTGCGCGCCAGCATGAGCCTGCCGGCGCTGGTGGCGCCGATGGAGATCGACGGGCGTCTCCTGGTCGACGGCGGCCTGGTGCGCAATCTGCCGGTCGACATCGCCCGGCAGATGGGCGCCGGCAAGGTCATCGCCATCGACGTCAGCACGCCGCTCGACCCGCCTTCGGCGATCAAGTCGGTGACCGACGTGACCCGTCAGGTCACCGGCATGCTGACGGTGTCGAGCGTCGAGACGCAGGCGGCCGCGGCCGACCTCCTGGTCCGGCCCGACCTGACCGGATTCACGTCGGGCGATTTCGAGAAGGCGAGCGCGATCCTGCCGATCGGGCGGGAGGCGATCCTGGCCCACCGCGCCGAGCTGGCGCCCTACGCTCTCGGCGAGGAGGAGTATGCGGCGCGGACGGCGGCCGTGCGCGGCGCTCTCAAGAAGCCCGAACGGATCGCCGCCATCCGGATCGAAGCCCCCGAAGCGGTGGACGAGCGCATCCTGAGGATGCGGATGCACACGCAGCCCGGCGCGGCGCTCGATCTGCCGACCCTGGGAGCCGATCTCGTCCGACTGTACGAGTTCGGAGAGTTCGAGCGCGTCGATTTCACGCTCGTCCCGGCCGCCGACGGGGGGACCGACCTGGTGATCCGGGCGCGCGAGAAGCCGTGGGGGCCGCGCTCGCTGCGCTTCGGCGTCAATTTTCTGAACGATTTCCAGGGGGACAGCGATTTCAATCTGCGTGGCCGCTACACACGCCTCCTGGTCGATCGGCTGGGGGCGGAGTGGCGGACCGATCTCCAGATCGGGCGGACGCGGCGGGCGGTGACCGAGCTCTACCAGCCGCTCTGGTTCTCCCCCTACTGGTTCGTCGCCCCGAGCTTCGAGTTCCGCAGCACCGTCGCGGAGGTCTTCGACGACGACCGGCGGATCGCCGACTACGACGTGGGTCTGGCGACGGGTGCGATCGCCCTCGGGGCCCAGATCGGCCGGGGCGGCGAGGCCCGCGCCGGCGTGCTGCGCGGGCACGGCCACGCGCACGTCGACGTCGGCGCGGCCGATCTGCCGCGCTTCGACGCGACGCTCGGCGCCTGGGTCGCCACGCTGAAGCTCGACTGGCTGGACGAGGCGCACTTCCCGAGCCGGGGCTTCGCCGGCACCTTCGGCGCCTACCTGTCGCGCCGGGGTCTGGGCGCGGACATCGCCTACGACAAGGTGATGGGCACCGCGGCGCAGTTCCTGACCCGCGGCCGCAACACCGCCTTCATGGGGCTGGCGGGCGGCACCAGCCTCGGAAGCGACATCCCGTTCTACGACCAGTTCTGTCTGGGCGGCCTGTTCTCGCTGTCCGGGTTCCGGGAGGGGCAGATCTGCGGGGAGGTCTTCGGCGTCGCCCGCCTCGGGTACTACCGCACCGCCGGCAGATTGTCGAGGAAGCAGGGCCGATCGATCTACCTGGGAGCGTGGACGGAGGCCGGCAACACCTGGGATAGTGCCGACGCGGCGAGCACCGGCGACCTGCGTCATACCGGGACCATCGGGCTGGGCGTCGACACGTTCCTGGGGCCGATCTACCTGGCGTATGGCCGGGCCGACGGCGGCAAGGACGCGATCTACTTCTCGGTGGGCCGCTCGCTCACCGGGCAGTCGCTGTTCGGCTTCAACAACTTCTAGCCGCGGCTTGTGCTATAAATCCCGGACCAGTCATCGAACAGGACGAGGCTCGAAGCGGCTGCCGGCCGGCGCCCGCGGGGGGTGACGTGATCGCAGGCTCGAGAGGGGCGCGATGAGACGCGCCGCGGGCGGCCTGTATGTTGTCCTGTCCCTCCCCGGCGTGGCGCTGGCGGCCTCGCCGGTGGCGCCGGACGCGAGAGGCGAGATCCTGACGATCGAACAGTCGGTCCGGCTGGCCCTGGAGGGGAACCGCGACATCCGCAATGCCGCCCTCGAGGTCGCCAACGCCGAGGACGAGCTGCGCACCTACCGCACCAAGGGGCTGCCCCAGTTCAGCCTGTACGCCCTCGAGTCGAGGTCGCTCGAGGACATCAAGGTGAACGTCCCGGCCGGCGCCTTCGGCGACTTCCCGGCCACGGGACCGATCCCGGCCACCGACACCGAGGTCACGACCCCGTCGCGCACCTCGGCGGTGATCATCGGCCAGGTCGCGCAACCGCTCACGCAGCTGCCGCGCGTCAGCCTCGGCATCAGCCTGAAGCGGGCCAGCCTCGACATCGCCCGCGAGCGACTGCGCGATCAACGGCAGGCGCTGGTGCAGAGCGTCCGGAGCGCGTATTACGCCCTGCTGCGGAGCCAGAGCGGTCTCGAGGCGATCGAGAAATCGCTGGAGTCACTGCGCGAGCTGGACCGCGTGGTCTCGACCCGCGTGGAGCAGAAGGTCGAGCTGGAGGCGGGGGCGCTCCAGGTGAAGTCGCGGCTGGCGCAGGCGGAGTACAACGAGCTGGCGCTGCGCGACAGTCTCCTGTCGGGCCGCGAGCAGCTCAATCACCTGATGGGACGGCCGATCGAGATCCCCTTCGGCGTCAGCCCGGTCCCCGAGATGACGGCCTACGAGCTCGATCTCGAAGCGGCGCGTGCCGCGGCGCTCCGCAACCGGGCGGACCTCAACGAAGCCCGGCTGCGCCGGCGCCAGGCCGAGATCGATCACCGGGTCAGGAAGTGGGACTTCGTCCCCGACGTGAGTCTCGCCTACACGTACGTCGGGCTGCCCAACGTCGATCTCCTGCCGAAGAACTTCACGTCGATCGGCCTGATGCTGTCCTGGGAGCCGTTCGACTGGGGACGCCGCCGGCACGCGCTCCGCGAGGCCCGCCGCTCGCTCGAGGAGAGCGAGAACGCGCTCCAGGATGCCGAGAGTCTGGCGGCGATCGACGTCGGCCAGAGATTCCGCCGGCTGCAGGAGGCGCGCGCGCTCCTCGACGCCTCGCGGCTCGGGCAGGAGGCGGCGCGCGCGCAATTGAAGGTGACCACGGAGCGCTACGCTCAGAAGGCGGCGCTCCTGAAGGACGTCCTGGGGGACCAGGAGCGCCTGGCGGACGCCGACCGCCAGGCCGACGAGGCGCTGCTCCAGGCCTGGACGGCGCGGGCCGATCTCGAGAAGGCCCTGGGCGAGGACTGAATGAGACGACACGTTCGGGCCTGGGCGACCGGGGCGCTGGGGCTGATCGTGCTGTCCGCCTGCGGCGAGCGCAAGGCACCCGAGAAGCCGCCGATCCCGGTGCGGCTGCAGGCTGCCGAGGCGGCCGGCGGGAGCGCCGGGATCCGCTACTCGGCGAACATCACGGCCAAGGACCAGGTGTCCCTGGCGTTCAAGGAGGCGGGGTACCTGCGCGAGATCATGCAGGCGCGGGGCGTCGACGGCCGCCCGCGCGACCTGCACGACGGCGACCGGGTGGAGAAGGGCGCCGTGCTGGCCCGGCTGCGCGAAACCGAATACGAGAACGGCGCCCGTCAGGCGCGCTCGAGTCTGGCCGAAGCCCAGGCCACCCTGCTGCGGGCCAAACAGGACTTCGAGCGCGCCGAGGCGCTGCACAGCACGCAGAGCCTGACGCAGCCGGAATACGACCAGGCGAAGTCGCAGCTCGACGTGGCGCAGGCGCGCACGGAAGGGGCGCAGGCGCAGGTGCAGGTCGCCCAGACCTCGCTGGACGACTGCGCCCTGAAGGCGCCGTTCTGCGGGATCATCACGCAGTCGGGGCTGGAGGTGGGGCAGCTCGTCTCGCCCGGGACGGTCGGGTTCGTCCTCGCCGACACCACCTCCGTCAAGGCGGTGTTCGGCGTCTCGGACGTGATGCTCGCCGGGCTGAAGCTCGGAGGCAGGCTGTCGGTCGCCACCGAGTCGATCGCGGGCGTCGATTTCCAGGGACAGATCAGCCGGATCGCCCCCTCGGCCGATCCGAAGAGCCATGTCTTCGAGGTGGAGCTGACGATCCCGAACGCCGATGGCCGGCTGAAGCCGGGGATGATCGCGGCGCTCCAGGTCGGCGGCGCCGACCGCGCGCCGGCCGCGAGCGACCCGACGGCCTCGACTCCCGCCGTCACGCTGAGCGCCATCGTGCGCTCTCCCTCCGATCCGGACGGGTACGCCGTCTACGTCGTGGCCGACGAGGGCGGTCGCCCGGTCGCCCGGGTCCGCAAGGTGACGCTGGGCGAGGCGCTGGGCAACTCGATCGCGGTCACCTCGGGGCTGAAGGTCGGCGAGCGGGTCATCGTGACCGGCTCGACGCTCGTGATCGACGGCGACCCGGTGCGCATCGTTCCTTAGGAGTGTGTCCGAGTAATAGCATGGGCCGCGCACATGGGGCTTGCGAGCCCAAGGCGAGGCGCGAGGAGGAAACGATGCTGGTTGCATCGTTGACGACGAGCAACGAAGCATGGGGCCGCAATCCCCATGTGCCCAAGGGGTTCGTGGCGGCGCGGGGTCGTCCGCGTCGTTCCCGCTCCTCCGCGATGTCTCGCATCGCGGTCGTCGCGGCGCCTCGCGGCCGACCCCGCGGCGCCACGAACGCGACCCACGCTATTACTCGGACACACTCCTAGGGCCCCGCCCGACGCGGAGACGCGACCGTGCCGCATCGCCCCGACGCCGACCTCATCGCCCACAGCCGGAACACCGCCCGCTTCTTCACCGAGACCCGGCACATCTCCTGGGTGCTGCTCGTCGCCACCGTGGCATGGGGAGTCTACGGCTTCTTCAAGATGCCGCAGCGCAAGGACCCCGACATCCCCGTGCGCGTGGCGGTGGCGCTCTGCCCGTGGCCGGGGGCCGGCGCCGAGCGGGTCGAGGAGCTGGTGGCGCGCAAGATCGAGGACGCCATGGCGCAGAACGCCTCGGTCACGAAGATCACCTCGCTGTCGCGGGCCGGGCTGGCGGTGGTGCACGTGGAGCTGGACGAACGCGTCCGCGAGACCTTCCTGCAGTTCGACGACATCAAGACGAAGCTCGACGCCGTGCACGATCTGCCGCCGGGCGCCGGACCGATCAATTTCATCAAGGACTTCGGCGACACCGCCGCGCTGATGCTCACCGTGGCCAGTCCGCGCGTCGGCGACGTCGAGATCGCGCTGCGGGCGCGCGACGTGCAGCAGGCGATCGAGCGGACGCGCTCCGCCGCGCCGGGCGCGGCGGAGCGGGTCACCGTGGTCGCCTGCGCCCCCCGATCGATCGACCCCCGGACCTTCGAGCGCCCGGTCCATCTCCTGATGCGGGATGCGACCGCCGCCGGGTTCGCGCGCGATCCCCGGCCGGTGATCGGCTCCGGGTTCATCGGCATCGACGCGGTCATCGTGGGCGACGACGCGGCGATCCTCGGCTACATCGACGCCTGGACGCAGGAGCGCCTGCACGCCTCCCAGGTCCACCCCGACATCTGGCGGCCGGTCGTCATCCGTGACCCGCGAGACACCCGCATCCGGCTGGCGGCGGTCGGCGGCGAGAAATACTCCTACCGCGAGCTGGACGATTTCGCCGACTCGATCAAGAAGACGCTGCAGACCGTTGCGCAGGTCTCCAAGGTCGACACCTCCGGGGTGCTGGGCGAGCGGATCTATCTCGATTACTCGCAGGAACGGCTGGCCTCCTACGGCGTCCAGCCCGGACGCCTCGGCGACATCCTGTCGGCGCGGAATATCACCACGCCCGGCGGCGTGCTCGAGGTCGGCGGCAAGAACCTGTCGATCGATCCGTCGGGCGAGTTCAAGAGCGAAAAGGAGATCGCCGACGTCCTGGTCACCACGTCGAGCGTCGGCGCCCCGGTCTATCTGCGCGACCTGGTCGACGTCACGCGCGCCTACGACAGCCCGGCGCGCTTTCTCAACTACCACACCTTCCGGGACGCGGCCGGCCGCTGGCAGCGCAATCGCGCGGTCACGCTCGCCGTGCAGATGCGTCCGGGCCAGCAGATCGCGCAGTTCGGCGCCAGCGTGGACGCCGCGCTCGCCGACCTGCGACCGCGTCTTCCGGAGGACCTGGTGATCGCCCGCACCTCGGACCAGCCGCGCCAGGTGACCGAGAGCGTCGATCTCTTCCTGGTGAGCCTGTACGAGGCGATCGTCCTGGTGGTTCTGGTGGCGCTGGTCGGCTTCTGGGAGTGGCGCGCCGCCTTCCTGATGTCCCTGTCGATCCCGCTGACCCTGGCGATGACGTTCGGGATGATGGACGTGCTCGGCATCGACCTCCAGCAGGTCTCGATCGCGTCGCTGATCATCGCGCTCGGTCTTCTGGTCGACGACCCGGTGGTGGCGGGCGATGCCATCAAGCGGGAGCTGGGAGCCCGGCACCCGCCCGTGATCGCGGCGTGGCTCGGCCCCGAGAAGCTGGCGACCGCCATCATGTTCGCCACGGTCACGAACATCGTCGCCTATCTGCCCCTTCTGACCCTGAGCGGCGACACCGGCCGCTTCCTGGTCAGCTTGCCGGTCGTTCTGGCCTGCTCGCTCATCGCCTCGCGCATCGTGTCGATGACCTTCATCCCGCTGCTCGGATACTACCTGCTGCGCCCGCCGCGGCGGGCGGAGCCGACCCTCCAGGAGCGCCGGACCAAAGGGTTCGCGCGCTTCTATTACAGGACCGGCGGCTGGGCGCTCGACCACCGCTGGCAGGTCCTGGCCGGGTCGATCGCCTTTCTCCTTCTGGGCGGCGTCCTGGCGGGCCGGCTGAAGCAGTCCTTCTTCCCCAAAGATCTGTCGTATCTGTCGTACATTGACGTCTGGCTGCCCGAGGACGCGCCGCTCCTGACGTCGAACCTGACGGCGAAGATGTCGGAGGACATCACGCGCGAGGTCGCCGCCGAGTACGGGCGCGAGCATCCCGGCAAGGACGGCAAGCCGCGCGAGGTCCTCAAGTCGCTGACCACCTTCGTGGGCGGCGGTGGCCCCCGCTTCTGGTCGTCGGTCTCGCCCGAGCTGCAGCAGCTCAACTACGCGCAGATCCTCATCGAGGTCAACGACAAGCACGACACCCAGCACCTTCTGCCGACGCTGCAGGGGGCCCTGTCGGCCGCCATCCCCGGGGCGCGCGTCGACTGCCGCGAGCTCGAGACGGGCAAGGCGATCGGCATCCCGGTCTCCATCCGCCTGTCGGGGCTGGACGTCCGCCTCCTGCGCTTCTACGCCGAGAAGGTCAAGCAGATCTTCCGGGCGATTCCCAGGACGGAGCGCGTGCGGGACGACTGGGGCGCGGAGAACTTCGTCGTGAAGCTCCAGGTCGATCCGGACCGGGCCAACCTCGCCGGCGTCTCGAACCAGGACGTGGCGGCCGCCTCGGCGACCGGCATCAACGGCTACCAGCTCACCACCCTGCGCGAGGGGGACAAGCAGATCCCGGTGGTGGCGCGGCTGCGTCTGAGCGAGCGGGCGCGGCTGGCGGACGTCCAGAGCCTGTACGTCTACTCGTCGCAGGGAACGCAGAAGGTGCCGCTGCGCCAGGTCTCCACCATCGCCTACGACATGGAGACCGCGAATCTCAGGCGGCGGAATCACTTCCGGACGATCACGGTCTCCTGCTTCCCCTCCAAGGGCATCCTGCCCTCGGAGGTCATGACAGAGGCCCGTCCGCGTCTCCAGGAGCTGGAGAGGGCGCTGCCGATCGGCTACAAGATGGAGGTCGGCGGCGAGGAGGAGGAGCAGATCAAAGGGTTCAAGGACATCGCCATCGCCATGGCCATCTCGATCGCGCTCATCTTCCTGGCGCTGGTCCTGCAGTTCCGGAACGCGGTGAAGCCGTTCATCGTGTTCGCCGCCATCCCGTACGGCATGGTCGGCGCCTTCGCCGCGCTCTATCTCACCGGTCTTCCCTTCGGCTTCATGGCGTTCCTCGGGATCGCCAGCCTGGTGGGCGTGATCGTCAGCCACGTCATCGTGCTGTTCGACTTCATCGAGGAGAGGCACGCCGAGGGGGAGCCGCTGCGCGAGGCGCTCCTGGACGCCGGCATCATCCGGCTGCGGCCGGTCCTGATCACCGTCGGCGCCACGGTGTTCGGTCTCTTCCCGCTGGCGGCGCACGGCGGCCCGCTCTGGGAGCCGCTCTGCTACACCCAGATCGGCGGGCTCACCCTGGCGACGTTCGTGACGCTCCTGATGGTCCCGGTGCTGTACGCGATCTGCGTTCTCGATCTCAAGATCGTCGAGTGGAAGATCCCCGGCGCGCAGGGCCACTGAGGTGCTCTCCCGAGGGGGTGTCCAGATTCGCCCCCACCCGTCGGGCCCGCCGGATCGAAAAATGCGTGACCCACACTGCCGGCCGACCCATTGATATGCCGCGAGGCATGAAGGGCGGAACTGCTTGACATTCCCGCCGTTTGCGGTATTAAGCAGGATGCATCTCGATTTTTGCCCATTCCACCCACTCAAGACCGTGTTCCGGTCGAGGCGCCGCTCGATGGAACTTTGGGGGCATGGAGGGGCCCGGAGGGGCCCACTTGCGCTCTCCTGGTTGCTGGCTCTCCTGGTCGTCTCGCCGGTTTCCGCCCAATCCTCACTGAAATCGCGCCGCGACATCAACGCCGGGAACCACCCGGTCGGGGCGATCGCCGTCGACTTCGACCTCGACGGGAACCTCGACATCGTCAGCGTCGACCAGCAGAGCGACGCTCTCGGTCTGATCAAGGGGTTCGGCGACGGCACCTTCCGCCGCATCGGGGAGCTCGCGGTCGGATCCCTGCCGTCGGGCGTCGTCTTCGCCGACGCCACCGGCGATGGCATCCCCGACCTGATCAGCAGCAACATGTTCAGCCAGGAAGTGATCGTGAGCGTCGGGGACGGCCTCGGAGGGTATCCGACCAGCGTGCACACCTCGATCGTCCCGGTGACGCCGAGCGCCATCGCCACGGGCGACTGGAACGGCGACGGGATCCTGGACGTCGCCGTCGTCTCGGGCTCGCTGAATCTTCTGGTGACTCTGCAGGGAAACGGCGCCGGGGGGTTCACGAACAAAGTGCAGTACCCGACCGACGCCTATCCGAAGCAGGTGATCGCCGCCGATTTCGACCGTGACGGCCGCATCGACCTCGCGGCCGTGAACAACAACGCCACCTCGATCCAGATCTGGCGGGGCGACGGGACCGGCGGCTTCGCGCCCGGCACGCCCCTCACGACCGGCCCGAACCCGCAGGGGATGTCGGTGGCCGACTTCAACGGGGACGGCGTTGCCGACGTCGTCGTGTGCAACTTCGGGGCCGACAACGTGGGCGTCTACCTGGGTCTTCCGGCCGGCGGGTTCGCCTCCCCCACCATCCTTTCACCGGGGTTCGGGCCGCGGGCGACGCTCGCGGGCGACATCAACGGCGACGGGTTCACCGATCTCCTCGTGACGCTGTCGCGGGTGAGCGGGGTCGGACAGGCGGCGCTCTACCTCGGCAACGGCTCGGGCGGTTTCACGCTGCAGCCGCTCGTGTACACCGGCCCGGTCCCGAACACAGTCGCGGCGGGCGACTTCAACCAGGACGGCTTCCTGGACGTGGTCACGGTGAACCTGACCGGCAACACCGTGTCGGTCCTGCAGAACACCGGCGGCGCCTTCCTGCTCGGCACGAAAGTGCCGCTCCCGAGCGGCGCGTTCCCGCAGGGCGTCGTCGCCGCCGACCTCAACAACGACGGCAAGGCGGACGTCGCCTCGGCCAACCAGAGCCCGAACACCGTGACCATCATGTACGGCGACGGGCAGGGTGGGTTCCCCACTCCGGGGCCGACCCCCAGGACCGGAACGACGCCGTACTCGATCGTGGCGGACGACTACAACCACGACGGATTGATCGACATGGTCACGGCCAACAACGGCAACGACACCATCACCTACATCCAGAACAACGGATCCAATTTCGCCACGACCAACCTCGCCACCGGCTGCGTGGGGACGGTCGCGGTCGCGTCGGGCGACCTCTCCGGCGACCTGCGCCCCGACGTCGCGATGGTGTGCGAGAACTCGAACCAGATGTGCACCCGGCGCTCGACCGGGCAGTCGGGCCCCAACTCGTTCGGCAACCCGGTGTGCACCAATCTCGCCGGTGTCCCGGCCGACATCGTGCTCGGGAATTTCAACGGCGACGCCCTGCAGGACGCCGCCATCGTCTTCCCTCAGCTCAACACCGTGTCGGTCATGCTGGCGGACGGTCTGGGCGGCGTGTCCGGCGTCCCGGCCTCCTACCCCGTCGGCACCGGACCGACCGGCGTGGCGCGCGCCGACCTCGACGGCGATGGCCTCCTCGATCTGATCGTGGCCAACACTGGCGCCGACAACATCGCGGTGATCCTCGGCGCCCATCCCGCCTGGCCGGCGATCACCACGCAGGTGGGGCTGTCGCCCACCAGCATCGCGGTGGCCGATTTCAATCTCGACGGCCGCCTGGATGTCGCCGTCGCCAACACCGACGACAACAACGTCACGCTCCTCCTGGGCGACGGCACCGGCCGCTTCACGTTCGCCGGCAACTACGGCACGCGCGATCTGCCGGTCGCGCTGAGCGTCGGCGACTTCAACCGCGACGGCAAGCCGGACCTCGCCGTCGCGGACAGCTTCTCGGATACCATCACTATCCTGATCAACCAATCGATGTCGGGCGACCCGATGCAGATCGTCTCGATGATCGGCGGCGGTCACAACGTGATGCGCTGGGGGTTCCTGCCGGGGGCGCAGTTCGACGTCATCCGCGGCCGCCCCAGGGCGATCCGGCCGCTGTCCGACCACGTCGACCTCGGTCCGGTCGTCTGCATCGCCGACAAGATCACCGACACCGACACCGCCGGCTACCCCGACGACGTCAACCCGGTCCTGGGCGACGCGTTCTTCTACCTGGTCCGCCCGGTGGTCGGCGGCGTGCCCGGCGACTACACCGTCTCGACGACCGGGAACAAGGGCATCCCCTCGTCGGGCGATTGTCTCTAGGCTCATGAAGAACAGGCATGTCGCGCTGGCCGCGGTCCTCGCGCTCGCCGCGGCGCCGGCCCTCGCCCTCGACGTGCGCCTCGATTACGACAAGGATTACGACTTCAAGAAGGTCCAGACCTACCAGTGGATCCCGTCCAGGGTGGCCGCGATCAATCCGAAGGTGAACCAGCAGATCATCAGCGCGGTCGACGAGCAGCTCGGCGCCCGGGGGAAACGAAAGGTCGACGCGGACCCGGACATCTACATCACCTACTACGCCAACGCCCGCGAGGAGCTGCATCTCAACACGACGGACATCCTCCCGACGGGCTGGCGCTCCTACTACGGAACCGCGACGGAGACCGAGCACTCCTACCGGGTCGGAACCCTGATCATCGACGCCATGGACGCGAGGACGAACAAGCTGATCTGGCGCGGCACCGCCGAAGACACCATCAACAGGCAGCTGGATCGGAACGAGGACCGGATCAAGAAGGTCCTGAGGAAGATGGCGAAGGAGTGGGACAAGCGGCTCAAGGAGCCGTCGTAAGTCGCCCGGCCTCCCCGATCAGCGCTCGCGCAGCCGGTACCTCCCCGACATCTCCAGCGTGTGCCCCCCGGCAGCGCCCATTCAATCGACGCTGGCCTCGCGGGCTGTTTCGGGGGCGCTCGAGTGTGGTAGCGTTGACGAAGGGCCTGTCTCGCCGTCGTCGCCGTCTTCCTGAGCGTCCCGGCCGGCGACCGTCGGCGGGATGAATCTCCGGGGCCCTGGCCGCAGTCCTATGCCGTGTGCCGAGGAGGTGTCCGGTGGATTTCGAGGTCGGGCTGGACGAGCTGAGAAAGAAGATCGAGCGCCGGGAGCATTTCTTCCTGGTGGAGTCCCAGGCTCCGGTGCACTACGAAGACGCCCACCTGCCGGGAGCGCTCAACGTCCCGTCCGGCCAGGTGGCGGCGCTGGCCCCGGCGCTCCTGCCGGAGAAGGACGCCGAGATCATCGTTTACTGCTCGGGACCGACCTGACACTCTTCGGTGAACGTCGCCCGTGAGCTGGCGACGCTGGGCTACAAGAACGTGAGACATTACGGCGGCGGCAAGCAGGAATGGGCCGAGGCCGGCCTGCCGTTCGAAGGGAGACGACCGTGATCACCATTCGCCCGCACGACGAGCGCGGCCGCACCCGGTTCGACTGGCTCGACAGCAGCCACACCTTCTCGTTCGGCGATTACAACGACCCGGCGCACATGGGGTTCCGCACGCTCCGGGTGATCAACGACGACTATGTCGAGCCGGGGCGCGGCTTCGCGACGCACTCGCACCGCGACATGGAGATCGTCACCCTGGTCCTGGACGGAGCGCTGGAGCACAAGGACAGCACCGGCACCTCGTCGATCATCCGCCCGGGCGACGTGCAGCGGATGAGCGCCGGCACCGGCATCACTCACAGCGAGTGGAACCACTCGAAGAGCGAGGAGGTCCACTTCCTGCAGATCTGGGTCCTGCCGGACACGCGCGGTCTGAAGCCGGGGTACGAGCAGAAAAACCTTCCGGAGGAGTCGCGGCGCGGCCGCCTGGCGGTGCTGGCGTCGCGCGACGGCCGCGACGGGTCGGTCAGCCTGCACCAGGACGTGTCGCTCCACTGGGCGCGGCTCGATCCGAAACAGACCGTCGCTCACCTTCTCAAGCCGGGGCGGCATGCCTGGGTGCATGTCGCGCGGGGCGCCGCGAGAGTGAACGACCGCGCGCTGGTCGCCGGGGACGGAGCGTCCGCAAGCGACGAGAAGGTTCTGACGATCACGGGTGTCGCGCCGGCGCCATCGTCCGCCACGGGACGCCACGCGGAGGGCGCCGCTTATCCCTGCGCCGACGTCCTGGTGTTCGACCTGGCGTGACGTGGATCAGACTCTCGACTTCATCGTCCGCCACGGCTACCTGGTGCTGTTCGTCTGGATGGCGGCGGAGCAGCTCGGCCTGCCGATCCCGGCGATTCCCCTGCTCCTGGCCGCCGGCGCCCTGGCGGGGTCGCATCGCCTGAGTCTCGTCCTGGTGCTCCTGGTTTCGGTCGTGGCGTCGATCCTGTCCGACACGCTGTGGTTCGAGATCGGCCGCCGTCGCGGCGTGCGGGTCCTCAATTTCCTCTGCCGCGTGTCGCTCGAGCCCGACTCGTGCGTGCGCAAGACCGAGTCGATGTTCGGCCGTTACGGGGTCCGCTCGCTCCTGGTCTCGAAATTCGTGCCGGGCCTGAGCACGGCGGCCCCCCCGCTCGCCGGGATCTTCGGCATGCGGCTGCCGCGCTTCCTGCTGCTGGCCGGTCTGGGGGCGCTCCTTTACAGCGGGACGTTCGCCGGTCTCGGCTGGGTGTTCAGCAGCGAGCTCGAGGCGCTGGCGGGGCGGCTCCTCCGGCTCGGCCAGGGGCTGGTCCTTCTCATCGCCGGGGCGATCGGCGCGTACGTCCTTGTCAAGCTCGGGCAGCGGCGGCGTTTCCTGAGGGTGCTGCGAACCGCCCGGATCTCGCCGGAGGAGCTGAAGGAGCGGCTCGATCGGGGCGAGGATCTGGTGGTCGTCGATCTGCGCCACGCCCTCGACGTCGATTCCAGGCCGTATCACATCCCGGGCGCCCTCCACCTGACGCCCGACGACCTGGAGACGCGGCACGCGGAGATCCCGCGCGATCGCGACATCGTCCTGTACTGCACCTGACCGAACGAGGCGACGAGCGCCCGGGTGGCGCTCCTCCTGCACCGCCGCGGCATCCAGCGCGTGCGGCCGCTCCTCGGCGGGCTGGACGCCTGGCGCGACAGGCAGTATCCGGTCCAGGCGCGCCTTTCTCAAGCAGGAGCCGGTGCGGCGGCTCAGCCCTTCTCGGCGGACGGGTAGAGGGCGTAACCGAGACCGCTGACCGTGACCAGGTAGCGCGGCTCGGCGGGGTCGCTCTCGATCTTGCGGCGCAGGCGGTGCACCAGCTGCTTCAGGAGCTGGCGGTCCCCCATCCCCCGATAGCCCCAGACGTGCGAGGTCAGCCTTTCGAGCGGCAGGGTGTGCCCGCCGTTCGCCAGCATCAGCTGCAGAAGGCGCGCCTCGAGGTTCGTCAGCCGCACCGGCGCGCCGCCGCGCACGCGCACCGACTGGGTCTCGAGATCGAGGGCGAGATCCCCCGACGACAACGGCGCCGGCTTCTCGACGCCCGCCCGGCGCAGCAGGGCGCGCACCCGCGCCAGCAGGGTGCGCGGGCTGAACGGCTTGGCCAGGTAGTCGTCGGCGCCCAGGTCGAGGCCCTGCACCTGGTCCTCCTCGGCCGAGCGCACGGTGAGCATCATGACCGGCGTCGAGACCGAGGCGGCGCGGATCCGCTTCAGGACCTCGAAGCCGGAAAGACGCGGCATGTTCACGTCCAGGACCACGAGATCCGGCCGCTCGCGCTCGAAGGCGGCGGCGCCGGACGGACCGTCCTGCGCCTCGACCACCATGTAGCCGGCCTGGCGGAGCGCGAAGGCGATCAGCCGCAGCAGCTCGAGGTCGTCGTCGACCACCAGGATCTTCACCTCTCCCCTCCCGCCGGCAGGATAACGCACATGCGCGTGCCGGCGGCGCCGGCGCGCTCCTGCGCCACCACCCGCCCGCCGTGCCTCTCGACGATCGACTTGACGATGAACAGACCGAGCCCCATGCCGCTCTGCCGCGGCTCTTCGCCGGCCGCCCGCATGAAGCGCTCGAACAGCCGGTCCCCCGCCTCGGGGGGGAGACCGGGCCCCTCGTCCTCGACCCAGAGGGAGACTTCGCGGCCGCGCGCCTCGCCGCCGATCTGGATCGCCGAGCCGGTCGGCGCGAACTTGTTGGCGTTGGCCAGCAGGTTGACGAACACCTGCACCAGGCGCGGCGCGTCGCCGTCGACGGAGGGGAGCGGGTACGGGAGGTCGACGTTCAGCGTCTGATCGCGCAGCGCCAGGAGCGGCGAGGCCAGGTCGACCGCCTCGTCGATGACCTCGTCCAGCGCCACCGGCTGTCGGCGGATGGAATCGTGCCCGGCGTCGATCCGGACGCTCTCCAGCAGGTTGTCGATGAGCTGCGTCAGCCGCAGCGTGCCGCGCTCCAGCGACAGCACGAGATCGCTCGCCTCCTCGGGCTTCAGCTCGGCGAGCCGGTCGCGCAGGATCTCGATCGAGGCCAGCTGGGCGGACAGCGGCGTCCGGAACTCGTGGGTGATGTTGGCCAGCACGGTGTCGCGCAGGCGGCGGGTCGCCTCGACCTCGGTCTCGTCGCGCATCACCTGGAACTGCCGGACGGTGTCGTACGGCGCCGCCCCGTGCGCGTGCGCCTCGTCGCCGTCGGAGGCCGCGGGGGCGCTGGTGATCACCACGCTGCGCCTTTCCCCGGTGAGGAGCAGCAGGTCCTCCGTGGCGCGCGCGCTGCCGCGGAAGCGGGCGTGCACGATCGGACAGCGCTCCTCGCAGGGGCGCACCCCGTCCGGGCCCTGCGGGTTCAGCACGTCGCCGCAGAAGCGGCCGAGCGCCTCCTCGGGACGCACGCCGAGGAAGGCGGCGGCCTGCGGGTTCAGGTAGCGGATGCGCCGCTCGCGGTCGACCGAGAAGACCGACTCCACGATGCCGGAGAGGATCGCCTCCGCCTCCGCCTGGCGCCGGCGGAGCTCGGCCGTCAGGTGCAGCAGATGGCCGCGCATCTCCTCCATGGTCGAAGCCAGGGCGCCGATCTCGGCGCCCGGCACGCGCGGCACCGGCGTCGACAGATCCCCCATCCCGATGCGCGCCGTGACGTCGGTGAGGGCCGCAAGCGGCTGCGCCAGGCGGCGGGCGAACAGGACGCTCGACAGGCCAGCCAGACCGCCGAGGAGGACGGCGATGTACAGGAGCGAGCGCATGAAGCGCTGCTGCGAGGACAGCACGCCGGCCAGCGGCAGGCTGGTCTCGACCAGACCGGCCACCTCCCCGCTCGACGCGCGCAGCGGCTGGACCGACAGATACAGCCCCGCCTCGTCGAGACGATCCGCCATCGGCTCCTCGGCGTCGAGGACGCGGATCCGGACCGCCGACTCCGGGGTCTCCTGAAGCGCGTCGGAGCGGCTCAGGATCGTGACCGGAAGCCCGACCTGCCGGCCGATCGCCTGGACGAACTCCCGGTCGAGGACGAGCGCCGCCGCCACGCCCGCGCCCCGGGCCTGCGGCACGGCGGACCAGGCGGCCAGGACGAGCGGCGCGCCGGGGCCGGA